>CAZJCX010000007.1:18274-34785 GCA_964544425.1 uncultured Verrucomicrobiota bacterium | reverse complement strand
CGAGTCGTATGAGATTTACGTCAACGGGAAACTGCTGTTCGAGAACCGCGAAGGCGTGACGGCGTGGCGCCGGCAGGGCGGTTCGCCGCGCGGCGTGCCGGTGTATCCGGAGTTCCGTGAATTATTCAAGGGCGGCAAGGTCACGCTGGCGGTCAGCAATTTCGCGATGGAAAATTTCGACGCCGACCGGTTCATCCCGCCCGGTCAGGCCCTGAGCGTCTGGATTGAAGAACAAAAACTTCCGCCAACCAATAACCCCTGAAAGGAACCCGCAGAACAATGAAAACCAAGCTCGGACTCGGCTGCTTGCTTGTCGCAACAGCCCTCAGTCTCGCCACGGCGTACGCGGCCGAAGTCAACGTGAAGTTGCCAAAACCGGACGGCAAACCGGCCGACATGTCGAAGCCGGTCAAAGTCTTCATCATGATGGGCCAATCCAACATGCTCGGCTTCGGTCGGCTCGGGCCTGATTCGCAGAAAGGCTCGTTGGAGTTCTACGTCAAGTCGGAGGGAAAATATCCCTTCCTGATTGACGAGAGCGGTCAATGGACAAAACGCAACGATGTCCGGTATGTCTTTTTTCAGCCGGGCGGACGGGGCGGCGGATTGAAGAATAACGACTGGCTGACGCCGAAGAACAACTTCGGTCCCGAACTTGGATTCGGCTACGTCATCGGCGAAGCGCTGGCCGACCCGGTGATGCTGTTAAAAGTCTGCATCGGCAACCGCGGCCTCGGCTGGGATTTGCTTCCGCCCGGCAGCGAGCGGTATGAAGTCGAAGAGAAAGGCAAAACCTTTGTCTATGCTGGCTACAAGGATTCCTCGGCCAAGTGGGAAAAAGGCACCGAGCCGGTCCCCGTCAACTGGTACGCCGGTAAGCAGTACGACGACGACGTGGCGGCCGCGAAGAACATCCTGGCCGACATCGGCACGTATTATCCCGGCGCGACGAAGTATGAGGTTGCCGGTTTCGTCTGGTTCCAAGGCCACAAAGATCAAGGCGAACCCTACGCCAGCCGGTATGAGAAAAATCTGGTGCACTTGATCAAGGTGCTGCGCAAAGAGTTCAATGCGCCCAACGCGAAGTTTGCCATCGCCACCGGCTGCGGCAACCCCGGCACCGAAGGCGGCGGGAAGATTGTCGCCGAAGCCCAACTCGCCGTCAGCGGCGAAAAAGGCAAATATCCCGAATTCAAAGGCAACGTGAAGACGGCGGACGTTCGTGGATTCTGGCCCAACGCGGAAGAATCCCCAAGCAAAGCCGGCTACCACTACTGTCACAACGGCGGCGCGTACATGAACATCGGCCTTTCCTTGGGCGAAGCCATGAAGGACCTGATGAAGAGCGGAAAGTAAAGTGGAGAACCCCCTCGCCTCAATCCTCTCCCCCAAACGTCGGGGGAGAGGAGAACGGCTTCCCTCTCCCTTGGCGTGCATGGGAGGGGGCAGGGTGAGGGTTCCGCCGTTCCGGGTTGACGGGAATCAGCTATGAAGAGAATGCCCGCCTTCCTCCTTCTGCTATCCCTCGCCGGCCTGCGTCAGGAAAGTCGGCAAGATCGAACTGGGTTCACCGGAGGACGGCCGGTTTGTTTACGATGGCAGATTCCCAGCGAATCCGCAGTTGGCGGTCGAAGCGTTCAACCCCGGGAAACCTGGTGAACTGCAGGGCGCGCCGTTGCTGGACCTCAACCGGTATCCGGCATTGAAGATGACAGTGAAGGGGGACTACCTCTTCATCGAGGCCGGTGGTTTTAGCGACAAGTATCCGGTCGGCTGGAAGTCGCCATTGGTGGTGATGAAACGAACCGTGAAGAAAGGCCAAGAACTATGAACGTCCAAATGTATGCCACGCTTGTCGCCGCCTTGCTGCTTAGCCCGCTCGTGTCGATGGCCCAGGACGAGGCGGAGCCAGCGGGGACACCGGTGGTGCAAGCGAAACTCGCCATCGAAATGGGCGCGCCGTTCGGCGACAACATGGTCCTGCAGCGGGAAATGAATTTGCCGGTCTGGGGTTGGAGCCAGCCGGGCACAAAGATCACGGTGGAGTTTGCCGGTCAGAAGCAGGTGACCGACACCGGCAACGACGGCAAATGGATGCTCAAACTCAAGCCGCTCAAGGCCAGCGCCGAGCCAGCCGAGATGACCATCACCAGCAGCAACGGCAAGCAAGTTGTTCTCAAGAACGTCCTCGTCGGCGAGGTCTGGCTGGCCTCCGGCCAGTCGAACATGCAGTGGAAGCCCGGCAAGTGCGATGTGTCCAAACTCCTGAAACAAATTGCGGACAACGTGAAGGCCGGGAAAGAGCAACCGCCGGTCATCCGCGAGTTTGAGAATACCAGCGTGTATGCGGCACTGCACCCAATCGAGCACGCCACGGGCGCGTGGAAGGATGGCGATTTCTCGGAGTACAGCGCCATCGCGTTTGCATTTGCCTACGAGTTGCACAAGGAACTGGGCATTCCCATCGGCATTCTCAATTGCTCGTTCAGCATGACCAGCATCCGGGCTTGGACGCCGCGCTGCGGTTTCCGCGACGGCAAGGATGAGGAAACCCAGGCGATCTACAAGTCCATCCTCGTAAACGATCCGGCGCTGCCGGAGCACAAGGCGGCGTGGGACAAGTTCTATTCCGAGGTTGAGCACACGATAAAAGAGGGGAAAGCGATCACCAACAACCCACCCGGAAATTTCGCCGGCAACCGCGATGCAACCTGGATGTTTAACGGCCGGATGAATCCGGTGGTTCCGTACGCCATTCGCGGCGCGATCTGGAATCAGTGCTATTCGAGCATGTTCGAGGGCGTCAATTATTACCACCGGCTGCACTCGCTCATCCGCGGCTGGCGCGAGGTGTGGGGGCAGGGTGACTTCCCGGTCTATTTCCATCAGTTGTACGCGCCGCGCGCGAATGACGGATTGACTCTCAACGACATGGGCGAGATGCGCCTCGGTTTCTGGTTGGCGCGTGATATTCCCCATACCGGCATGGCTTGCCAGATTGATATCACCGGCGGCATTCATTACTCCGACAAGGCGCTGCCGGGAAAGCGGCTCGCCCTGCACGCGTTGAAGAACCAATACGGCAAGAAGATCGTGGCCGACGGGCCGATGTTCAAATCATACGAGGTCAAAGGCGACAAGCTGATCGTCAGCTTCGATTTTGCCGAAGGCGGATTGCAGGTCGGCCACGCGGTCGCGGGCAAGACGATTGATGGGCCGGTTGTGCTCACGAATGCCGAGGATCAGGTGACGTTGTTCTACTTGGCCGACAAGGACCGGGTCTGGCATCGGGCGAAGATGAAGCTTGCCGGCGAGAAGGTGGAGCTGACCGCGCCCGGTGTGACCGAGCCGCGCGGCGTGGCGTACGGCTGCAACGGCGTCGGAGCCCTGCCGAATGTTTACAACAAGGCCATGCTGCCGCTGGCGCCGTTTATTTACTTCGACAACAAACTGGTTACGAGCAAAGACTGGCCGGACGCTCCCATCAAGGTTGCCGGCGTGAAGGTTGACCCGTCCACGGTCGGCAAACAATACGAATACCGGAAAATGCCGCTGGTCAGCGCCCAGTTCCGCGACAACGCCGTGTTTCAGGCGGACATGCCGGTCGTGTTCTGGGGTTCAGCGGTGCACAGTGACGGCTACGAGGCGCAAGGCAAAGCCGAGATCAAGTTCAGTTTTGCCGGCACGGAGAAAACCATTCCCGTCACGCCCGGCATGAAAGAGTGGCAGGTCACTGTGCCGCCGATGCCGGCCAGTGCCGAACCAAAATCACTCAAGGTCACGTTCACGATTGACGGCGAATTCGTCCACGAGCGGACAGCCACGAACATCGTGATCGGCGATGTCTGGTATGTCGCGGCGGCGGTCGGGGTGAGATTCGGGAAAGAGGGGAATGGCGCGGTGCGCGTCATGACCCGCAAGTCGCAAGGATTCACGTCCGACAGACCGCGCCGGTTCAGCGTTTGCAGTTCGACGTCCGCGGTGGACAACCGTTTCGATTCGGTGTGGCGGAATGCCGACGGCGGATTGGCCGGGTTGCTGGGGGAACGGATTCGCGCCAAGACCGGCAAACCGGTCGGGATCATTTACATGGACGGGGACGCTTCAGCGCTGAAAATGTGGATTGCTGCGGAAGATCTCCGGCAAGCGCCGAGCCTGATGGACGACCACAATCAGTTGGAGTCGCTCAAACCCGGTAACCCGCATTACGTCGCCAACGGCCGAAAGTATATCGCAGAATGGCGGAAGTATTGGAGCGAGTACATTCCGCGGTTGATCGCGGATAAACGGGTGCCCGATGGTGTTGCGTGGGGAAAGTACCCCACGTTCACCGCGTCGGTCACCACCGAGGCGTCGCAAGCGTACAACGTTCTCGTGGCTTCTTTCTGGCCGGGAAGTTACAAGGGCATCGTGTTTGTGTCCGGTGAGGCGTTGTTCAAGAACGACCAGGGCGCGAACTTCGGCGAGCAGTTTACCGTGCTGGCGAACAGTTGGAAAACGAAGTTCGCGTGTCCAGACCCGGCCTTCATCTACACGATCCCCGGTGCAACACTGGCCGGCAAGCTCACCAAGCCGCAAGCAATCCAGGGCCGGAGCGTTGCCGTGGAAGTCAACAGTTGGCCGAACCCGAAAGCCGCCGGCAACGCCGAGTGGTCGCCGCTGATCGAGAAGATTATGAGCGAAGTGTACCGGTAGGAGATTCTCTGCACATGAAGATGATGATGAAGTTGATGATGGCGACGACGCTGCTGGCAATGTCCGCGCGCGGCGAGGATGTGGATCCGGCGAGGTTCGAGAGCAAGTTTTACAAGGACTTCCCGCTCTTCAGTACGCACGCCAAGGAAACCGAAGAGAAGCAACCCATCGAACACTTCGGGCCGGTCGGCATCGGGATCGAATTGCTGCTGCCTCCATTCCAGATGCGTTTGAGCCGAATTGACAAGGGTTCACCGGCGGAGGCGACCGGCAAGCTCAAGGTCGGGCAGATGATCGAGTCCATCAACGGACAGACGCTCAAGGACATTGACCCGCGTGTCCAACTCGGCGCAATCATCACCAAGGCCGAAGCGACTGATGGAATTATCAAATTTCAAATCAAAGGCGCTGAGGAAGTGGTCGTCAAGATCCCGGTGCTTGGCGCGTACAGTAAGACGTGGCCGTTGAACTGCCCGAAGTCCGACAAGATCGTCCGTGGCGAGGCAGAGTTTCTGGCGCGCACCGGCAACTATGCCGGGCCGGGCATCAACGGCTTGGGCTTGCTTTTCCTGCTCTCGACCGGCGAGGAGAAAGATCTCGAAGTCGCGCGCGGTTGGATCAAGGAGTTGGTGGCGAAGCATCAGAACGCCGACAAGATTGATACCTACCCGTGGTACGCCGGTTATGGCGGGATTGGGCTTTGCGAATATTACCTGCGGACCGGCGACGCGACGATTTTACCGATCATTGAGAAGCTGGCCGACTGCCTGAAGCGCTGCATGTACAACGGCGGCTGGAATCAAAAAAACGGCGTGAACTTCGGCTACGGCCACTTGAATGCGGCCGGCGTTCCGGCTGCGGCGTTCCTCTTGTTGGCGCGGGAGTGCGGGGCGAAGGTGGATGAGTACACGTTGCAGGAGTCGTTGAAGCATTTCTACCGGTTTGCCGGTCACGGCAACGTGGCGTATGGCGATCACTTGCCGGAAACTGGTTTCGTGGACAACGGCAAGACCGGCAAGCTCGCGTTTCAAATGGCGGCCGCGGCGGCGTTGATGCCGGACGGCGAGAAATCGGTTTACGCCAAGGCGCGAGACATCAGTGCAGTCAAAGGTTTCTATTCCACGTCGTGGATGTTGCACGGCCATACCGGCGGTGGCATCGGCGAAATCTGGCGGAGCGCCGCGATGGGATTGATGTACGACAAGAAGCCGACGAAATACCGGGAGTTCATGGACAACCGGCAATGGTTCTACGAGTTGTCGCGCCGGCACGATGGCTCGATGGGCATTGTCAGCGCGACTGTTGGAAATGGAGAAAGGTACGACGACCCCAGGAGCTGGGGGGTCGGGTTGGCGCTGAGCTACACGATCCCGCGCAAGACGCTACGCATTGCCGGCGCACCAGCGACGAAGTTCTCCAAGCCATATCAGTTGCCGAAACGACCGTGGGGCACGGAAGCAGACGAGGCGTTTTATTCGCTCGCTTCGTCGGCCGACAAATCCGGCAAGGTTCACGACTGGGACAACGAGAAACTGGCCACCGACGCGTCGTGGCCGCTCTCGCGCCGGTTGGGCGCGAGCAATGTCACCGAGGCGGTGTTGCTCCAATATACCCGGCATCCAGACATCGGCGTGCGGCAGATGGCGGCGCAGGCCATCGGCCGGCAGGAGAGCGATCGGTTGATTTTGGAATTGCTCAAGGACAAAGACCCGCGCGTTCGTCAGGCCGGCAGCATGGCCATCAGCACCCGGACCGCTCCGAAGGCCAAGGGCGAACCGGCGCAGGCTGAGCGTTTGACTGATGAAATGGCCCAACTCTTGATGGGCATGATCAACGACCCGAACGAGTCGTGGTGGGTGGTGGAGGGCGCGTTGAATTGTCTGGGCAATGCGCGGGTGGAGTTGCTCGCGCCGCATCTGGACCGGCTCTGCTACTGGCTGGAGCACGACGAGTGGTGGTTGCGCAAAGGTGCGTTGACGGCGATGACCGGGCTGGTCGTTGACGAACGATACTGTCAGCGACTCTTGCCGCTCATCGGCAAGGTGATGGCCAACAACCGCAGCAACGTCATGATGTGGTCGCTGGCGGGCGTGGCCGGCAAATTGCGCGAATCGAAACCAGCGGTGCAGGCGTTGGCCGCGGAGACGCTCGCGCAAGCTTATGCGGCGATTCCCAAAAAGATGGTCGCTCCGGGCGGGGTGGATATGTCGAACGCGGAAAATCTCTTGGTCGAGACGGCGGCTGCCTCGTTGGCCGGACTACCGGGTGGTTTGGACAAGCTCTATCCGCTGGCGACCCAGCGCTATCCCGATCAGCCCCTGCCGCATAAAGAATTGTTCTGGAGCGCCGACCCCGCCAAGTTTGGGTGGGAGTTGAAACAGAAGGTGAATTTGCTCATTCGCGATCAGTTGATCCCGGAATATGTCGCCAATAATCTTGCCCCCTTGCTGGCGGAAGCCCGACCGGAGCCGGTGGTGGCGAAGCCCCAGCAGCAGGCCAAGGTGGAAGGGTTGGTCGAGCTTTACAATAAGATGGACGTGCGCGAGTACGACTGGCGTGCTTTCGGCCCGGTTTGGAACGAGATGCAGTGGGATTATTTCAGCTTCGACCCGCCCGAGACGCTATCGTGGAAACCGGGCGAGACGCGTTACCGGAAGGTGACGTATCCCGCCGGCATGGAGAACTGGTTCGCGACCGACTTCGACGCGAAGAAAGCCGGGTGGCAGACCGGCTTGCAACCGTTCGGTCAGGAAAACGGCAAACTTCGCACCGAGCCAAAACCCTTCATTGATCAGTTGATTGACCGCGCACCCAGCCAGCGACATCCCTGCACCGAAACCTATTGCCGGTGCTGTGAGCCGATGCAGACGTTCTGGGAAAAGGAAGTCCTCTTAGTGCGCGGCACGTTCAACATTCCGCCGCTGAAGGAAGGTCACCGCTACCGGCTCACGGTCGGCGGACTGTCGCACATGAACAACGGCGACGGCGTGCGCGTGTACATCAACGGCCGGCAAGTGCTCGAACGCGAGCGCGAGTTCAAGAGACGGGAAGGCGGACATCCCATCGTTTTCTACATTGACCAAGACCGGCTTGCCGAGTTCCAAAGCGGCAAAGTCACGGTGGCCGCCACCGGTTTTCTCCACGTTCATTTGCGGAGCAAGAACAAGGGCAACTTCATGGCCATCTGGTTTGAAGAGATGAAAATGCCGCCGCTGGATCAGTCCGTGGTCTCGAAGGCGGTCGCCACCAAACCGCTGCTTTCGGCGGACTGGCAGGCAAAACAAGACCCCGCCGACGCGGAAGCCGATCGCAACGAAGGCAGATTCCGGTATGACGGCAAGTTCGTCGCGAACCCAGCCGTGCTTGGCACGTGGACGACCGTCGCGCTTGTGCCGGCGGCTGACGCCTTCGACCCGGCCAAACCGGTGAATGCCGGTCGTGCCCCGTTCAAGGAAATCACCTTCAAAGATGCCGGCCTGACGGGCGCTCCGGCGCTGTTCTGGTCAGGTGACACTTTGCTGGACTTCGAACGTTTCCAAGCTTTGCAGATGGCGGTACAGGGTGAGTACCTCTTCGTCGAGGCTGGTGGCTTCAGCGAAAAGAATCCGGTTGGCTGGAGGTCGCCTTTAGTGGTGCTGAAGCGAAAGGAGAAGTGAATATGAGTTTTGGAAGATGGATGGTAGTTGCGCTGTGCGCCATGATCGCGACGGCGGAAGCTGAGACGAAACTGGAGTTGGCCGCGCCGTTTACCGACAACATGATTCTGCAACGGCAGATGAAGGTGCCGGTGTGGGGCTTCGGCGTGCCGGGCAGTGAGATCATGGTGGAGTTTGCCGGGCAGAAGAAGTCGGTCGTCGCGGACAAGAATGGCGAATGGCGCGTGGATCTCGATCCGCTCGAAGCGTCGGCTACGGAGCGCACATTTCGGGTGACGAACAACAAAGGCGAAACCATCGAGATTAATGGCGTGTTGGTCGGCGAGGTGTGGTTCGCGTCCGGTCAGTCCAACATGGTCTGGCCGGCGAACAAGAGCCTGTGTAATGACCTCGCGCGGCGGCTCGCGACGGAGAAGGAGGAAGTTCCGGTGCGCGAGATCAGCATCAACACCGTCTCGGCGTTGTATCCCCAGAAACGCGCCACGTCCGAAGGCGGCTGGAAGAAAAGTCGCGCGGCTTCCAACTTCTCGGCGTTAGCTTTGGCGTTCGCTTATGAAGTCCACCAGGAGTTGAACGTGCCGGTGGGCATTCTGCTCAGCGCGCACAGCAACACGCGCATCGAAGCGTTCACGCAGCGGCAAGCCATCGAGGCGCACGCGCAGTTGAAAGTGGACATGGATTTGATGCACGACGGCGATGTGTTGACGGAACAGGGGCGCAACGCGTTCGAGGAGTATTACCGGGATCTCAAGGCGTGGGAAAAGTCGGCGATTGAAATCTCGATGGCGGGCGGCACGCTCCCGCGCCGACCGAACCTGCCCGGCATTGCCGGCGAATGGCGCGGGCCGTCGCAGTTTTTCAACGGCAAGTTTACGCCGGTGATTCCGTATGCGATTCGCGGCGCGCTCTGGTGTCAGGGCGAGGCCAATGCCGATGACGGACTTCTCTACGCCGCGCGGATGGAGGCGCTGGTAAACGGTTGGCGCGATGCATGGGGGATGCCGGACTTGCCATTCTACTTCACACAAATGCAGGCGTATGGCGAGGTCAATCCCGAGTCACTTGGGTACGCGGATATCCGGCAAGTGCAACATGTGTTTTTCCAGAAGCACCGCCAAAACGTCGGCATGGTCGTGCAGACCGATCTGAACCACGCCAATCCCGGCGGCATTCACTACTTCAACAAACTGCATCCCGGCCAGCGGCTGGCGCGTTGGGCGTTGGCGAAACAATACGGCAAAGACATCCCGTACACCGGCCCGATTTACGCCGGCTATAAAATTGACGGGAACAAAGTGGTGGTCGCGTTCGAGAAAGCGAGTCTCTTTGGCGGGTTGATGGTCGGGAGCAAAGGGATGCAGTCGGACGCCAAAAACTATGTCGAGCCGGCCATCCCGACCCCAGACGCCAAACTGAATCATTTCCGGTTGTGCGGTGAAGACCAGAAGTGGCGCGCCGCCGAAGCCGAGATCGTTGGCGACATCGTCGTCGTCACGTCGAAGGACGTGCCCCAGCCGATTGGCGTCCAATACGCCTACTGCGCGACGCCGGAGAACTCGAACCTCTACAACAAGGCTGGCTTGCCGGCCACGCCGTTTGCGGCGATCAACGGCGAACTCATTTTCCAAAAAGGCAAGCCGGCTGCCACCGAACTACAAGACGCTCCCAAGCCCGCCCGCCAATTTCTGCACGTGGCCGAGTATTACCGGGAGGGCGTGATCCTCCAGCGCGATCAACCGATCCCGGTTTGGGGACACGCCAATGCCGGCACGAAAGTGACGGTGACACTGGGCGATACTGTCCAGACCGCGACGGCCAATGCGCTTGAACAATGGTCAGTCTCGATGCCGGCCCGAAGAGCGTCGGCTGAGCCGGTGATGTTGACGGTCGAAGCCAGCAACGGCACGCGCCGGCAAGTGGGGAACATCCTCGTCGGCGATGTCTGGTATCTCACTGGCAGCACCCTGCTCACGTCGGAAATGGGATATTCGTCTCGCAACAAGGACACCAAGATTCCGGAGCCGATGCCGCTGGTTCGCGAGTTCAAACGCAATACCAAAGCCAGTTCGAATTCCACGCCGAAGAAACGCGGGTTCGAGACCGGCGGCGGCAAGTATCGGTCGCGTTGGATGCCGGCCCGCTTCACCGCCGGCGGTGAAGAAGGGGTCACGATGTTCGCTTACGAATTCGCCAAGGCGTTGAACCGCCCCGGCATTCCGCAGGGATTCGTCAATATGTCCGGTGAGTCTTCACCACTGTCATGGACTTCCTATGCCGGCGTGAAAGATGTGACGCAGCCGGAGTTTCAAGCGCGTTTGAATGAATTGTTGCTCCAATACCCCGAGTCCGCCGTGGCGCAGAAGGCGTTGGACCGGCATCTCGAAGAGGTCAAAGCCTGTGCCGGCAAAATTCTCGAACTCGGCAAGAACGGCGGCGACCTGTCTGCCGCGCCGTTGCAGTATCCGGCGTTTCCCGAGCCGGGCCGCACACCGGGCATAACGGCCGACATCATCCCCACGTACACCTACAACTGGTGCGTCAGTCCGTTGACGCCGATGGCGGTGGCGGGTGTCATTTGGATTCCGTCGCAATATAATATCGGCCACGACCCGGCCGTGTACGGCGCGGAGATGGAGATTTACGCGCGGAGCTTGCCGGGAACTTATGGCCAGAAAGCCGTGCCGTTTTTCTACGCGCAACCGTCGGCCACATTAGTCAAAGACATTACCGCGCCATCCATCCCGAACGCGAAAGTCGTTGCTCTGGATGCTTGGCCGAAAAGCTTGAAAACCATCGCGGAAGAGATGGCCAAACAGGCGCCGTAAGCCGGCATCGGAAGCAATCAAATAAAGGAAGGCGAATATGCGGTCCTGCGCACGAATCAGTCGTTGGGTAACGTTGGCGTTGATCATGGCCATACCGGCTACGCCGACACTGACGGATGCCGCCGAGCCGGCCGGCAAGAACAAGCCATCGTTTTACAAGGGGCCGCAGCTTTTTCAGCCCCATGCGGATGAAACGGAGGCGCGCTATGTCATTGAGCGGTTGGGGCCGGTGGGGATTGGCCTCGAACTGATTCAACCGGCGTTCACGATGCAGATCAGCGGCGTCGAGCCGGGGTCGCCGGCGGCGGCGACCGGGAAGTTGAAGAAGGGGCAGATCATCGAGAGCATCAACGGGCAGGTGCTGAAGGACATTGATCCCCGCGTGCAACTCGGCAACCTGATCACGGACATCGAGGCGCGGGATGGCGTGGTGAAGTTGCTGGTGAAGGATTCGCCAACCGGTCAGGCGGAGGAAGTGGTCGTGCAGATACCGGTGCTCGGCGCGTACAGCGAGACGTGGCCGTTGAACTGCCCGAAGTCGGACAAGATCGTGCGGAACTTCGCGGAGTTTCTGACGCGCACGGACAAGGACAGTTATGGCGCAGCGTTGTTCCTGCTCTCGACTGGTGAGGAAAAGGATCTCGAAGTGGTGCGGCGGTGGTTTCACAACATGAAGCCCGGCGGCGTTGGCGGCATTCCGTGGGACATCGGTTACAACGGGCCGGCGGTCTGCGAATATTACCTGCGGACGGGTGACGACACGGTGTTGCCGGCGATCAAGGCGGCGGTGGATTACCTGCACCGGACTACTTACAACGGCGCGTGGGCCGGTCGTGGGGGTGCGCCGTTCAAGTACATGGCGGGTGGTCACTTGAACGCGGCGGGCGTGCATTGCTTGACGTTCCTGATGTTGGCGAAGGAATGCGGCGTGGCGGTGCCGGAGGAAATGTGGCAAACGACGCTCCGGCATTTCTACCGCTTTGCCGGGCACGGCAACGTGTCGTATGGCGACGGGTTGCCGGAAGGCGGGATGGTGGATAACGGCAAGACCGGCGGTCTGGCGTTCGGGATGCAAGCGGCGGCGAACCTGACTCCCGACGGTGAGAAGTCTGTGTATGCGCAGGCGCGCGACATCTCGGCGACGAAGAGTTTTTATTCCACTTCGTGGCTGTTCCACGGGCATACCGGGGGCGGCATCGGCGAAATCTGGCGCGGGGCGGCGATGGGGTTGGTGAAAGACAAGCGGCCCGCGCAATACCGGTCGTTCATGAACGAGCGGCGGTGGATGTATGAATTGTCGCGGTGCCATGACGGCGCGTTCGGGATTACCGGCGGGCATTGGAATGCCAACGGCCGATACAATGTCACGGGGCACGGTGGCGGCCGGGCGTGGGGAAATATGTTCCCGTTGGTGTACACGATTCCGCGCAAGCAACTGCGGATTTATGGCGCGCCCCCGACGAGGTTTTCCAAGACGGTGGAACTGCCGAAACGTCCGTGGGGCACAGCGGCGGATGAGGCATTTTATTCGCTCGAACCAGCCGAGTACGCGCCCGGCAAACGGCTGGACATCAGTCAGGAAAAACTGGCGACGGATGCGTCGTATGGAATCATGCTGCGGCTCGGCGGTCCCGACGTCAGCGACGAGCTGATGCGGATGTATGCCCGGCACGTTGATCAGGGGATCCGGGATTACGCGGCGGGATTGATGGCGAAGAATAGCCGCACTGATTTGATTGTGGAGTTGTTGAAGGACAAAGACCCGCGCGCTCGTTTTGCCGGGACGCAGGCGATTGTGGGTGGCGGAAAAAACCCTGGGTTGGCAGCGGAGAAACTGACGGATGAGATGGTCGGATTGTTGGCCGGCATGGTCAACGACCCGGCGGAATCGTGGTGGTGCGCGCAGGGCGCCATGGTCGCGCTGGGGCGCGCCCGGCCGGAATTGGTCGCGCCGCAGATTGACCGGTTGCTGGTTTGGCTCAAGCACGACGATTGGTGGCTGCAACGCGCCGCCATCGTGGCGTTGACGCCGGTCGCGACCGAGCCGCAATACGCCGCGAAGGTGTTGCCGGCGATTGGCGAGTTCATCGTGAAGAACCAGCGCGTGCCGGCCGCGGGGCCGGTCAGGGTCATCGTGGCCCGACTGGCGGAGACGGAACCGAAAGTGCAGGCGTTGGCCGTGCAGACATTGAGCCAGGCGTACGCGGCGTACCCGCGCAAGCTCGAGGCGGCCGGTGGACAGAACCTCGACGAAGGCGCGGCGTTCATGCTGGATGAAATCGCCGGCGACCTCGCCGCCGCGCCGCGGGGATTTGACGAGTTGTACCGGGTGGCGCAGCAGCGGTTCCCGAACAATCCGTTGCCGCACCGGGAACTTTTTCTGCGGGCGGATCCAGCGCAGTTCGGCAAGGAATTGCAGGAAGCGTTCAGGCCGTTGTTGAAGGATGAATTGATTCCCGCTTATTGGGTCGCGAACCGGCAGGCCCTCGAAAACGAAATCAAGACACGCCAGCCCGACACGGCCGTGGCCGGGCTGGTTTCGCTCTATCACAAGTCGGGGCGGACTGATTTTGATTGGCGACTCTGGGGCCCCGCTCGCGACAAGATCGAGTGGCAATACTTCAGTTACGATCCACCGGAAACCAAACTTTGGGAAAAAGGTTTCCGGTATCGCAAGGTAAGCTGGCCGGCGGCGGCGGAGAACTGGTTTGCGACCGAGTTCGATGCCGGTCAAGCTGGTTGGAAGACGGGGCGCGCGCCGTTTGCGAGCCAAGCCGGCAAACTGGCCCCGGCCGGCAGTTGCGTCGGCAATTTCTGCGGTTGCGGCGAGCCGCCCAACACCCTCTGGGAAAAAGAAGTGCTCCTGATGCGCAGCCAGATTGAGCTGCCGAAGATGAATGACGATTGTGCGTACCGGCTGCTGGTGGGCGGGCGTTCCCACGTGAACGGCGGCGACGGTTCGGATGTGTGGATTGACGGCAAATACAAGACAGCGCGCCGCCGCGACGATCCTTCCATTTCCGGTGTGGGCAAACGGGAAGGCGGAAAGCCAGTGGGATTCACCATCGCCGATGATTTCCGGCCGGCGTTTGCCGACAGCAAAGTCATATTGGCAGCGACCGGTTTCCTGCGCCGGCATCCGCGAACAGACGTGGTGGGCAACTATCAGAGTTTCTGGTTTGAGGAAATGAAGTTGCCGGTCATGAGCGCCGAGGAACTCACGAAGGCAGCGACAGCAGTCGCATTGCGTTGCGCGGCGTGGCAGGCGTTGCAGGATCCCGATGTGCCCGACCGGGATCAGGAGAAAGGCAAATTCCGATACGACGGCAAGTTTGTCGCCAACCCGCAGGTCGTGGGGAGTTGGGAACTGGTGGACCAAGTGGACACGCTGGATGACTTTGTGCCAGGCAAGCCAGTGGTCACGGACAAAAAGGCGAAACCCGCCAAGAAATCCACTCCTTCGCCGTTGGCCAAAATTACCTTCCAAAACGGCGGCTCGACGAGTGATCGGTGGCGCGTCTGGTCGGGCGAAACGTTGGTGGATCTGGAAGGCGCACAGGCGTTGAAGATGGCCACCAAGACGATTGACGGGAAAGGTTACCTGTTCGTCGAGGCTGGCGGGTTTGCCCCCGAGAAGGGGATGGAATGGAAGTCGCCGTGGTTGGTACTGCGGCGAGCCAATTGAAGAGGAAGATTATGAAAATGCGAAATTTGATCTGTGCACTATTTCTCCTGTGGGGGTGCCTGTCGGCCGGAGTGGCGGGTGAGCTGCAATTCGCCCGATACTATTCTGATAACATGGTTGTGCAGCGCGACAAGCCGGTCGTCATCCAAGGCTTTGCTATCGGCAACACCGAGGTCGCTGTCAGCTTTGCCGGGCAGCAGAAGACCGCAACGGCGGATGCCGGTGGACGCTGGTCGGTCACGCTCGACCCGTTGCCGGTGAATGCTCAACCGCAGACGTTGACGGTGCAGGCCGGCAAGGAACAGGTGACGCTCAAGAACGTGCTGGTCGGCGACGTATTTTTATTTGCGCGGCAAACGACCATTGATTTGCCGGGGCCTCCGCCGGTGACACCGCATCCGTTGTTGCGCGCGATCTGCATCAAGACGATTCCGGCAGACGAACCGCAGGCCGATCTCTCGGCTGGGGCGACAACCGGGTGGACTGGTCAGGCTAAATCTGCGGCGGCATGGATTTTCGGCGAAAAGTTGGCGCCGGAACTCAAAGTGCCAGTGGGTATCATTGATTTGAACATGGGGCCGGCATTTCCGATTTCGTGGTTGAGCCGGGAATCGTTGCTTGAGACTGAAAAACTCTACGGCAAGACCGATGTTGAAGGAGTTGTGAAGCGGCTTGATGAGTTGGTCAAACTTCAGCGTGAGGGCAAACCGCTACCGGCCAAGGAAAGCATCAAGTCCGACCCGGTGAAGTATCCTCTCTTTCCATCGGGCGGTTACAATGCGGTGCTGCATCCGCTGCGGGGTCTCGCGTTGAAGGCGGTGTTGCTCCAATTGGGCAACGATTATCCGTACATGATTTACGCGGACTTGGAGAAGGCCGGGAAACATCTCGACCGGGATGAACTGAACCTCGCCTACGTGAACACCTACGACATCCGCAAGGTCGGCTTCCGCATGGAGCCGGTCACGACGCCGCGGATTCCGCGCGAATGGCGGGGTGTTTTCGGCGACAAGGAACTTCCCATTGGTTGGATTCTGCCGCCCGGTTCTGATTTGGAAACCGAGGGGCAACATCATCGCGAGATGCGCGAACTCCAACGCCAGCCGGCGCGGGAGATTCCCGGCATCGGGGTCATCTTGCCGGGGGCGGCAAATATTCCGAAGAGCGCGGAACCGGCGGACGAGGCGTTGCTGGCGTCGCGGTGTGTGAGTTGGGTGCGCGGGGCGGTGTACCGGCAGCCCGGCGTGCCGGCGACGGGGCCGTTGTTTGAGCGGTTGGAGGCGAAATTCAATCAGGCCACGGTTCATTTCGCGCCGGGAACGGCACGCGGTTTGCGCGCGGCGCGTTGGATTATTTCGAGGTGGCCGGAGTGGAAGGCGATTACGAGCCGGTCAAGGCGACGATTGATGGCGAGGTGATCCGGTTGAAGAGCGAGACGGTGAATCGGATCACGCGGGTGCGTTACAACTGGAACTCGCGCCCCAATCAAGGCTTGGTCAACGCGGCTGGCTTGCCGGCCATCCCGTTCCGTTCCGAGAAGGCGGACTATCATTGGTTTGTCAGGAACGAGGATAATGACCTGCCCATCGAGTATCACACACCGGCCAACGAGTGGCCCAAGCACGACGTGACCCTCGTCAACGGCCAGCT
>CAZJCX010000007.1:14097-18258 GCA_964544425.1 uncultured Verrucomicrobiota bacterium | reverse complement strand
AAACTTTACCGGCTGGCTGGGGCCGCTCGGCGTGTTTACCGGGCCGTTCGGACCAAACATGGGTGTGCGCGAGGTGAAGCCCGGTTCGCCCGCGGCCGGCAAGGTGTTCGAGGGCGATGTGATCTATAGCGTCAACGGCCAAATGCTCGGCCAGAAGGCGTGGGAGGTCATGGGAGCCGCCATCACCGCGAGCGAAACGGAAGAGGCCAAGGGCAAACTCATCTTGGGCATCCGTCGCGACGGCAAAAATCTGGATGTCGAACTGACATTGAAAGTGATGGGGACGTACAGTTCCACCGCGCCGTACGACTGTCCCAAGACTGAGAAGATTATCACCGAACTGGAGGAATGGGTCGTGGCGGAGGGCGCCGATGCCGGGTTCTTGAACGCGGACGCATTGTTCCTTCTCGCGACCGGCAACCCGAAGCTGCAAGGGCTGGCGCGGCGGGTCATCTACGCGAAAATGGCGCAACTCGATCTGAAGAAGCCAATCGAACCAACGAAGTCGCGGCAGAGTTGGTACAATTCGGCCGATGCGCTGCTGTTTGGCGAATACTATCTCGCGACCGGCGACCGCAACGTGCTGCCTTATCTGCAGAACTGCTGTGATTGGTTGGCGGCGACACAAAATCCGTTGGGCGGCTGGCGGCACAACTTTCCGGGCGGAGAGCACTATGGCTTGATTCCGGCGGCCGGTCTACCGGGTGTCATCGGGATGCATTATGCGAAAGAGGCGGGCCTGCCGATCAACATGAAGTCGTATGAACTGGGGGTTCGCTACTTTGGTTACAATCGCGCCGAGACCGGTTTTCAGATTTACGGTGCTGGCCCCTGTCAGGTCGAGGTGCCCGCGGCCTTCGATCCGGGCGTGATGGCGGCCGGCGGCATGAGCAGCTTCAATGGCGGCTTGTCTTCCTCGGCCATCCTGATGCGGTTGGTGGGGAATTACCGCGCGGCCCATCTCTGCTCGCTGATCAGCGCGTTCTCCTGGAACAACACGTTTGGCGGGCACGGCGGCAATTTCTGGAACAACTTCTGGACGCCGCTCGGCGCGCATGAACACGGCCGCGCGGCATTCATCCACTTCATGACCAACCATCGCTGGTACCGGGAGTGTAACCGGATGTTCGACGGCAGCCTGATCCAACACGAGGACGGCAAGGTTGGGGCCGGAACAGGTGTCGCGTTGGTCGCACCCCGGCGACGTATCCAAATCACCGGCGCCCCGCGGTCGCCGTTTGCTGCCAACGCGCCGGATTTCCTGCAACCGGCATTGGCGGCGTACGAGGCGAAAAACTATGCGCAGTGCGAGAAACAGGTCAACGAACTCCTGGCGACCGGCCTGGTGGGCAAAGACGTGCGGCCAACGGTGGAGTTCCTGGGACGCGCGGCGAAGGAGATTCAGGAGAGCATTGCCGCCGACATCGACCGGGTGGCGGCGATGATCAATATCAGCCGGCCCTATGCGGCCAGCTTGGATTTGCCCCATCTCAAAGCCATCATGCCGGCGGGTGACGAACGTCTCGTCGCCATCGAGCAACACCTGACGGCAGACACAGTGGGCGCAGACAAGAAACGGCACGATGCCGAGCAGGCGGCCTTGAAGAAAGAGACGAAAGCCACCCCCCCCGTGGACAACTGGGAATGTCTCGTGACCGAAATTGAGACGGCAAGGAGCAAAAAGAGCAAAGACAGCCCCGGCAAGGTGCCGCCGGCGCAGGCGAACCAATGGCGATTGAACGTGGTGGAAGATATGGCGCAGGCACCGGCCGGGTGGACGAAACCCGGATTTGATGACGCCGCGTGGGATCAGACCAACTTGCCGATCTCGTGGCGCATGTATCACACGGCGTTGTTGCGCACGAAGTTCACCGTGAAAGACCGGGCGGCGTTTGATGGCCTGCGATTCCGCGCGTGGCTCTTCCGGCAGCAGGGCATCGAGATATATCTGAATGGGCAGTTGATCGGTAAGGTCAACAACCTCGAAGACAAGACCGGTGATGTAGAGGCCGAGTTCAACGAGGCCGCCCTGAAGCACCTGCAGGACGGCGAGAACACACTCGCCATCACCACGCGCCACAACTGGCGGTGGGGGATGCTCTCGATGCACGTTTACAACGACGGCTTCGGATTTCGCCTCGACGCCAGGAAGAAATGACGCCGGGCCGCTGCGATCAAACGCTGAAGATCGTCGCCCGCGGCACGCCCGAAACTCCGGTCATCATTCGGCTCGCGCCCGGCCGGTATGATTTGCACCCGACCCACGCCGAGAGGCGCCGGTACCACATCTCCAACAACAACGACGACCCCGATACCGGCAAAGCCATCGGACTGCTGATCGAAGATTCCCGACATGTCCAAGTGATCGGCACCGGCGCGCAGCTTGTCTTTCACGACAAAATGATCGAGTGCTGCATTGACCGGTCCGAGGACATCACCGTTACCGGCCTCACCTTCGACTATCACCGGCCTACCGTTTCCGAGTTCACCGTGACGGACACGACCGCAGAAACCGCTGACCTCGAAATCCATGCCGACTCCACTTACCGGGTTGAAGACGGGCGCATCGTTTGGCCCTACGCGACTGCGCTGGCGCAGGAACTCAATCCCGAAACCGACGAACTCCGGCGTCGGAAAGACCCGCTCGCCGGGTTGACCATCGAGGAACTCGCGCCATTCCGAGTGCGAGCACAGGGCCGGCATGACATGGTGAAGGGACGCGTCTATCAGTTGCGCGACACACGCCGGGATGGCGTGGGCGTATTTATTCACCAGAGCCGAAACGTCGTGTTCCGGGATTGTGATTTCCGCTTCACGCACGGCATGGGCATCGTCGGTCAGCTCTCGGAAAATATCACTCTCGACCGCGTGAAAATCGCGCCCGATCCGGCCAGCGGGCGGACAACGGCGTGTTGGGCGGACTGCACGCACTTTTCCGGGTGTCGCGGCAAGATCACGGTGAAGGATTGCGTGTTCAACGGCGCGCACGACGACGCCATGAACGTCCACGGCACGTACCTGAAAATTGTCGCGGCACTCAACGACCGCGAAATCCGTGTGAAATTCATGCACCGGCAAACGTACGGCTTTCCTGCGTTTCATGCCGGCGATGAAATTGAGTTTGTGCGCGGCGAGACGCTCGCGACGTTCGGCGCGAATCGTGTGACCAGCGTGGAGATGTCGGACCCGAGGGAGATCGTTTTGAAGTTGGAGTCGTCCATACCGGTGGACTGGCGCGAGGGCGACGTGGTCGAGAACGTGACGTGGACGCCCGAAGTGGAAGTGACCGGCTGTCAGGTGCGGCGGATTCCGACGCGAGGTTTTCTCATCACCACGCGTCGGAAGGTGGTGGTCGCCGGTAATGAGTTTATCGGGATGCGCGGTGGTATTCACGTGGAAGGCGATGCCGGGAAGTGGTACGAATCCGGTTGCGTGCGCGACATGGAGATTCGCAACAACCAGTTTGTGCGGGTGAAGGGCGAGGCGGTTTGCGTGCGTCCGCCCGATTCGACCGTGCATCGGAACATCCGGATTTTCGACAACCGAGTGATTCAGGACAATGAATAAACGCCATCCGCTGAAGCGGATTGTGGACGTACTTGGGACGTGGATTATCTTCCGAGCGAATTTTGAAGGGCATTCGGATATCAAGGTGGCCTTTGCGGCCGCGCTCCTCTGGGTCGCTCCCGTGCAGGCGGCCGACCGCAAGCCCAACTTTCTGTTTATCTATGCGGATGACCAACGCTGGGATGCGGTCGGGGTTGTGCAACGCGAGCAGGGCGAGCGCGCCCGGTTCCCGTGGCTCAAGACTCCGAATATGGATCGGCTGGCCGGTGAAGGTGTGCGGTTCCGCAACGCGTTCGTCACGCTCTCGCTTTGTTCGCCAAGCCGGGCGGCGTTTTTGACGGGCCGGTACAATCATCTCAACGGCGTCATCAACAACCACACGCCGTTCCCGGTCAACTCAGTCACGCACGCCACGCTCTTGCGCTCCGCCGGTTACCGGACGGCCTACATCGGCAAATGGCACATGGGCAATCAGCGCGGCCAGCGTCCCGGTTTCGATTACTCGGCGAGCTATGTGGGACAAGGACGCTACAATGATTGGCCGTTCGAGATTAACGGCGTCTCCACGCCCACCACGGGCTGGGTGGACGATGT
>CAZJCX010000007.1:11378-14080 GCA_964544425.1 uncultured Verrucomicrobiota bacterium | reverse complement strand
GATGAAACAGAACCGCGACCGGCCGTTCTCCGTGGTCGTCGGTTTCAAGAGTCCGCACACCCCACGTGGCGGGACAAACTTGCCGGAGCGGTTGCGCGGGCTTTACACTGGTGAGAGCAGTCGCCCTCCGCCGAATGCCGCGGCGTTCCCGCCGTACAGCAAACCCGAAAACCAGTCGCGAGGTTTGGCGGACAATTCGATTCATCTCGACTACATGCGCCATGTCACCGGGGCCGACGAAAACCTCGGCAGACTTCTGCACGCCCTCGACGAACTCGGTATCGCCGAAGACACGGTGGTGGTTTACACGAGCGACAATGGTTACTTCCTCGGCGAACACGGCATGGGTGACAAGCGCCACATTTACGAAGAGTCGCTCCGCATTCCCATGCTGGTCCGGTATCCGCGACTGTTTGGAAAGGGGAAAGTGGTGGACGAAATGGTGCTCAACCTCGATTTAGCGCCGACCTTCCTCGACTTGGCCGGTGTGGCTGTGCCGGTGGAGATGCAGGGGGCGAGTTGGAAATCACTCGCGGCCGGTGAGAAGCCGGCAAGCTGGCGGCAGTCGTTTCTTGCCGAATACTTTCGCGAGGAAGGAAGCGTTCCCACGCTAGTGGGTGTTCGGACGGCAAACGAAAAACTCGTGACCTATGCCGGCCACCCCGAATGGACCGAAGTTTACGATCTCGCCGCAGATCCGTACGAGGTAACGAACCGCGTCACGGATGCAGCCATCCGAGAAAAGTTGATGACCGAATTAGAAACACATAAGAAGGCAGTGAGTTACGACCTGCGACCGGGTACACATTAGCCGGGAATACGGAACGTAACCGGATGACGACTGTGGAGTGGCAAAAGTTTCTAGGCTGACACGACTTGATTTAGAAGCAGCTCCCGAAAGTTTGGCTGGAGTCCCCGTTTCTCGGCAACGGGATGCTGGGGACGATGGTGCGGCAGACTGATGACCAAACCATGCGTTGGGATGTCGGGCGCGGCGATGTGCAAGATGACCGGTCAATGCTCGGCGAGGCCGCCGACATGCGGATGGGAACGCGGTTGGAGCGGGACGTTCCGCAGCCCGGTAGGTGAGGGGGGCTTACCGCTGAAGCGGCCTGTCGCAAATGGGGACGGTTTTTTCCGTATTCACGTAATTGGCGTTTTGGCGCGCTGATGTCAGGCTGTTAAATGCAGCTTGTGTAGGTTCGCGTCACGTATGCGCCACCACTTAAACGCTCTCGTCTCGGTTTACCCGTCCCGCAGCGGTGGTTCTTCCGCGCCTTGTGGACTTGCTAGGGTGATCGCGTGGGGCGCGGTTCTTCTCTGGGTGCTCAGCGCCGTGGTTGTGGCTGCGCCGTTCGACGAGAGGATCAAGTATCAGCAGCCGGACGGCACGGAGATCCAATTGCATGGAAAAGGCGATGAGTTCTACGCGGAATTCACAGACTTGGAAGGCTATACCGTCGTCTTCGATCCGGCCACCAAAGCCTACTATTACGCCCAACTGTCCCCTGACGGCGATGACTTGGTCTCCTCGGGCAAGGAGGTAGGCAAGGTTCACCCGGCCACACTGGGACTGGGCAAGGGGATCAAAATCAATCCTGCCTCCAGAGCCGCCAAGGTCCGGAAGCGATACGATGAGTATGAAGCTGTCGTTAAGCAGGAAGAGCGATGGAACGCTGTCAAGGCGGCTAGCAAGAACTACCGCGAGTTCAAAAAGCTGGTCAAGGAGAAGGAAAAGGCGGGCAAGAAGGGTTTTGTGATTCCTTTGGGGACGATTTTCCCCGATTCGGAAATTCCGCCAGCCCCGGCGGTGGAGTCTCCTGTGGAGGGCGATGGAGGGGAGGGCGAGGAGCCGCCGGTCGCACCGGCGCCGCCATCGTTCACGCTCGCAGGAAATGTCGTCGGGTTGACGATCCTTGTTGATTTCTCCGATGTGCCCGGAACGGTCGTGACGCAGGCGCAGGTGGATGACTACTGCAATAAGCCGAACTACACCGGGTTTGGAAACGCGGGATCTGTTTACGACTATTTCTTCATCCAATCTGGTGGGAATTTGCGTTACAACAACAACGTCACGTACTATGTGCGGGTTCCCAACCCGAAGTCCTACTACAATAATACGAGTGTCGATAGCGGCCTGTGCGGGCGCTTGTTGCTGAATGACGCACTGAATGTGCTGATTGCGAATGGGTATGATTTCTCCCAACTGACCACCAAACTGGAGAGTGGTCAGAATCGTGTCCGGGCCTGCAACATCTTCTTTGCCGGAGCTAACAGCGGCGTGTGGGCGTATGGTTTGTGGCCGCACCGCTGGGTCTTGTCACCATCCAAGAGTGTGGGTGGCGGTAAGTACATCTATGATTATCAGATTACCGAAATCGGCACCTCGGCGACTTTGAAGATCGGGACGTTCTGTCATGAGAACGGACACATGCTGCTGGGGTATCCGGATCTGTATTCTTATAATGGCAATGCCGCCAATGTCGGCAACTACTCGCTGATGGCTTCCGGTAACCATGCCGGCAGCGGGTATCACCCCACTCACATTGATCCGTACCTCAAGACCGCCTCGGGCTGGATGGACATCGTTGAGTTGACCAGTTCGAGCCATCAACGCGCCACGGTGCAGGTGGACGGCAATCAAGTCTACCGGTATCGCAACCCGGTCAGGTCTCAGGAATACTTTATGTTCGAGGTCAGGG
>CAZJCX010000007.1:0-11368 GCA_964544425.1 uncultured Verrucomicrobiota bacterium | reverse complement strand
ACCGGCTACGAAGGTCCCTACGGGGGCCACGGCTCGAGCGTCAATCCCACTGCGGGCTTCGTGGCCTACCACTTACTGGAGAATGGCAACAACCCGTATTCCAGCATTTTTACCGCCCAGAACCCGAACTGCTCCTACAGCACACCGTATGAATTGCTGATCTTGGAGGCCAATCCATCGGCCACGGTAACTCCGTGGTACGACGATCCCACGCCTGGTTCCAACGACGCTTTCAAGAGCAGCGACAAGAATCTCCGATACGACGACGCCGGTGAACCTGAAATTCTGGGATGCGACCGGCCGCAACACGGCTTCGGGCCTCAACATCCACAGCATCAGCGCCGACAGTTCGGTCATGACATTTATCGTCGGGGCGGGAACTCCGAGCGGCGCTCCGAGCATCGTCCTGAGCCGAAGCACGATGGACAGTTCGTGTGCCCTCGGCGGGACCGCGGCGTCTCAGACGTTCAACATCTGCAATGGTAAAGGGGGGACACTCAGCTACACAATCACGGATAACCAGTCGTGGCTATCCTGTACGCCCACGAGTGGCACGGCGACGACGGAGAGCGATGCCATCACCGTCAATTTCTCCACCAGCGGACTGGCAGCCGGTTCGTACGCGGCGACCATCACGGTAACGGATCCGGCCGCGTCGCCGACGACGGCGACCATCACGGTTAATCTGACCGTCACCGCGCAGCCCGTCATCGCGCTTTCGACGACCACGATTGCGGTGGATGGAATTTCGGGTCTGTCTGGGCCGCAGGCGTCGTTCGGGATCTCGAATACCGGTGGTGGTGCGATGGCTTATACGGTGAGCGGCACGCAGCCGTGGCTCTCGCTGACGCCTGCCACCGGGACGGTCATCGGTGAAACCGATATGATTTACGTTAATTTTGATGCTACCGGGCTGGCGCCCGGCACGTACGTCGACACGATCACGGCCACTGCGGCGGCGGCAAGTAACTCCCCGCGTACAATCCCCGTGACGTTTACGGTTCAGAGCACCGACATGATCGTCACCAGTCCCAATGGCGGCGAACAATGGGCCAAGGGGGAAACGAGGCCCATAACTTGGGTTTCCAGTTTGGGCGGGACCGTGAAAATCGAACTATTCAAGGGTGGCGTTTTGGACTCGACCATTGTCGCCACCACGGCAAATGACGGATCCCATGATTGGATTATCCCGGGGACTCAAGCGGCGGCTGTGGACTATACTGTCAAAGTCACTAGTATCGAAAGCCCGACCAAGTCGGACACCAGTAACGCCGCCTTTAGTATCCTGCCATCGCTTGCCGAAGCGCTGGATACAACGGGTCTGAATTGGACCACCAGCGGCAACCTCCCGTGGTTCCCCCAAACCACGACAACGCAGGATGGCATTGACGCCGCGCAGAGTGGCGCCATCACCCACAGCCAGAATAGCTACATGGAAACTACCGTCACCGGGCCGGGCACCATGACGTTCTGGTGGAAGGTGGTGTCGGAAACCAACTATGATTATCTTCGTTTCTACCTGAACGGGGTGGAACAAACGGGTGCGCTCGCCAAGATCTCGGGCACGGTGGACTGGGTGCAGAAAACTGTCACCATCCCGGCCGGGAATGTTGCGGTGCGATGGGGGTACACGAAGGATGGCAGTGTTTCGACCAGCTCGGATGCGGGGTGGGTGGATCAGGTGGTCTATACGCCCTCGGCTGCGCCGGAAATCGCCGTCGAGCAACCCGCTGGCTCCGACCTTGTGGATGGCAGCGCCTCCGTGGATTGCGGCACGGTCATGGTCGGGAATTCATCGGCACCGGTCACGTTCACCGTCAGGAACCTCGGAGCTGCCAACCTGACCGGCCTGGCCCTGTCCAAGAGCGGCACTCATAACGCGGAATTCACCTTGAGCGCCCTTGGTGCCACCACGCTCGCGCCCGGTGCCAGCACCACGTTCACCGTAACGTTCAGCCCGAGTGCCGCGGGCGCCCGGACGGCCGCGATCCAGATTGCCAGCAATGACGCTGATGAAAATCCATTCAACATCGCCTTGACCGGCACTGCCGTCACCGTCGGCACCCTGGCCGTCACGCCGGCGGGCAACTTGGTTTCCTCGGGCAATTATGGCGGCCCGTTCTCTCCCGCTTCCCAGCAATACACGCTCAGCAATCCCGGTAACACCACGATCAACTGGACGGCCGCCAAAACCGCCGCTTGGGTCACTCTCAGCGCCACCGGTGGCACGCTGGCATCGGGGGCCAACACCATTGTGACCGTCTCGATCAACAGCGGCGCCAACACCTTGAGCACCGGCAACTACAGCGACACGGTGACGTTTACCAACACCACCAACGGCGAAGGCAACACCTCGCGGGGTGTTTCCCTGACCGTCAATCTCTTCCCGGCCATCGTCACGCTGGGCAATCTCAGCCAGACCTACGACGGGTCGCCCAAGAGCGCCTCCGTCACCACAACACCGAATGGCTTGGCGCACACGGTCACCTACAACGGGGAGGTCGCCTTGCCGATCGTTGCCGGCGCGTACACGGTGGTGGCTACCGTGACCGAACCTAATTACGTGGGCAGCGCCACGGACACGCTGGTGATTGCCAAAGCCCCGCAAACCATCAACTTTGCCGCGCTCGATCCGGTGCTCGACAACGCTGCGCCCTTTAATCTCACGGCCACCGCATCCTCGGGACTCCCGGTTTCATACTCCAGTTCGAACCCTGCCGTGGCGACGATTGACGGCGACACGGTCACGATTGTGGGCGTCGGCTCCGCGATCATCACGGCTTCCCAGCCCGGTAATGAAAACTATCTGGCCGCCACCGA
This sequence comes from uncultured Verrucomicrobiota bacterium, assembly GCA_964544425.1. Classification (GTDB taxonomy): domain Bacteria; phylum Verrucomicrobiota; class Verrucomicrobiia; order Palsa-1439; family Palsa-1439; genus OMJI01. The sequence continues at coordinate 8,548 of CAZJCX010000007.1, read as the reverse complement.
AGTGCAGCGGACACTGGATGTCGTTCGCGCCAACCCGTTCGCCGGGGTCGGTGGTCCATACAAGATCCTGTTCGGTCAGACCTTGTCGCTCAACGGCACGGCCTCGGAGCCATCCTATGGCCAAACACTGACCGCGTATGACTGGGATCTGAACAACGACGGGACCTTTGGCGATGTCACGGGCGCCACTCCCGCTGCCATCAGCTACGCAACCCTGACCGGCACGTGGGGAATGACGGAAGGATTCAACACGATCAAACTGCGCGTGACGGATTCCTCCTCCAAGACATCCACCAACTCCACCACAGTGGAAATCGTCGTCGGCCTCACATGGGACGCCAACGGCACCGGTGCCAACCGGACCGATGGGGGGGGTGTCTGGCTGAATGCCAACCAATGGTGGGATGGCAGCGCCAACCAGACTTGGAATTCAGGGTCCTCCGCCAACTTCGGTAATGGCGGCACCGGTGGCGCGGTCACGCTGGCCGGTGCCACTGCCGTCAACACGCTCGTCCTCAACTCCTACAGCGGCACCTACACCCTCGGCAGCTCAGGAAACACGATCACGATCGGGGGCGGGATTGTCAAAAACGCCGGTTCCGGTGCACTAACCTTTGCCAGCCCGGTCACCCTCGGCGGCTCGCAGACGTGGCTGAACCAAGCTGCCAATGCGTTGACCACTGCCAACGGAGCCAATCTCATCAATAACGCCGGCTACCAACTCACGCTCGACGGCTCCGGCACCTTCACGTTTGGCACGATCAACAACGCCACCGCCGCCCTCACGGGAACGGGTTCTTTGGTGAAGAACGGTACCGGCGTCCTCTTGCTCGGCGGAGCGAATACCGGCTTCACGGGTGACGTGGCCGTGAATGGCGGAACCATCCGTGTCACCAGTCCCGCATCCATCAACGGCAATCTGAACCTCAATGGCGGCGTGTACGAACACTATTGGAGCGACGCCTATACGCGCAACCTCGGCACCGGCCCGGGTGAGATTCAGATCACTGGCGGCGTCAGTGGGTTCAGCGAAAACGGGGACACCGGCATGACCATGACGCTGAACAACAGCTCCTCCTTCGAAGTGGTCTGGGGCGACGCTTTATTCAACCCCTCGGTCCTCGTGCTGCAAGCCAGCACCGCCCAACAAAACTCATCGTTTACACTTGCGAACAAACTCGACCTCAACGGGGAAGACCGCACAATTCAAGTCTCTGGCGGCACCACGGGCGGCGCCAGCGCGACCCTTTCCGGCGTCGTTCGCACCAGCACCGGCACGGCCGGGCTCATCAAGACGGGTGCTGGTCGGCTCGTCCTTTCCGCCGCCAACACCTACAACGGCGATACCGTCATCAGTGGCGGCACCTTGCGGATTGGCAACAACACTGCCGGAACGCTTGGCAACGGCAACTACGCCGGCAACATCTCCATCGCCAGTGGGGCCACCCTGCAGATCTGGAGCACTGTCGCCCAGACCCTCAGCGGCGTCATCAGCGGCGCGGGCGGCTTGCACAAGGCTTATGGCGGAGCACTGACACTTTCAGATCAAAACACCTATAGCGGCAGAACTTCCTTCCTCCCGCAGACGACCGCCGGTTGCACGGTGAATATCACCTCACTCAACAGTGTCAATGGCGGCACGCCACTCCTGTCGAGCAGTTCCTTGGGCGCTCCCACGACCGTGGTGAACGGCACGATTGATATTGGCAGCACCTTGGCGCAGGCCGGTGTCACATTGAACTACACCGGGCCCGGCGAAATCACCGACCGTGTGATCAACTTTGGATTCAATGGCTCGGCCTCGCAAACCATCTCGGCTTCCGGCGCCGGTCTGCTGAAGTTCACCAGCCCGATGACCGGCAACGCCATCACAACGCAATCCGGCAAACTCATCCTCGCCGGCACCGGTAACGGTGAAATCACCCAAGCACTACCGGCGCTTCCCACCGGCGGTCTGCAGAAGAATGGCACAGGCACTTGGACACTCGGCGGAGCCAACGCCTACACCGGTCCGACCGCAATCACGGCCGGCAAGCTCTTCATCAACGGCAACCAAAGCGCGGCTACCGGCGATGTCAGCGTGTCGGCCAATGCCACCGTCGGCGGCACCGGCACCCTTGGCGGCAACCTCATCGTTGCGGCATCGGGCAAACTGGAGTTTGACATCAGCACGGTGGCAGCCAGCCATGCTCCGCTCTCCATCGTGGCCGGCAAGGCGCTGACCTTTTCGGGCGCGTCGGTTCTCACCATCAATTCCACGGGCGGCGCGGCCCCCGGCACCTATACGCTGATCACCGGTGGCAACAATATTGCCGGGGTCGCTCCGGCCACCGTCAACCTGCCCGTCAACTGGGTGGCCAACGTCTCCATCTCCGGGAACAGCCTGGTACTGAACGTCGCCTCCACCACGGGACCCCTCACGACCGTCACCTACAACGGGAATGGCAATACGGGTGGCAGTGTCCCGGTGGATGCAAACAGCCCTTATCCGTCTGGTTCAACCGTCACCGTCCTCGGCAACACCGGTGGCCTGACCAAGATCGGCCATACTTTTACCGGTTGGAACACCGCCGCCAACGGCAGTGGAACGTCCTACGCGCCCGCCGCGACATTCACCATCGCCGCTAATACAACGTTGTACGCGCAGTGGACAGCGAACACCTATACCGTGACGTTCAACGCCAACGGCGGCGGCACGCCCAGTCCGACGAGCAAGCTGGTGACCTACGGCTCGACCTACGGCACATTGGCGACCGTCAGCCGTACCGGCTACACCTTTACCGGTTGGTTCACTGCGGCCAGTGGCGGCACCCAAGTCACCAGCGGCACCACCGTCGGCACCACAGCCGATCAAACTCTCTACCCGCAGTGGACCGCGCCCGCCTACACCGCGACGTTCAACGCCCCTGGCGGCCGCACGCCCAGCCCGACGAGTAAGTCGGTGACCTATGACTCGACCTACGGCTCGTTGGCGACCGTCAGCCGCAGTGGTTATACCTTTACCGGCTGGTTCACTGCGGCCAGTGGCGGCACCCAAATCACCAGCGGCACCACCGTTGGCATCACAGCCGATCAAACTCTTTACGCGCAGTGGACAGCGGCCAGCTACACCGTGACGTTCAACGCCAATGGCGGCGGCACACCCAGCCCGACAAGTAAGTCGGTGACCTACGACTCGACCTACGGCACGTTGGCAACGACCAGCCGCAGTGGTTATACCTTTACCGGCTGGTTCACCGCGGCCAGTGGCGGCACCCAAATCACCAGTGGCACCACCGTCGCGATCACGGCCGATCAAACTCTCTACGCGCAGTGGACAGCCAACGCCTACACTGTCACCTTCGATGCCAACGGCGGCAGCGCGGCCGATCCCGCGAGCAAACAAGTGACGTACGACGCCACGTACGGCGCGCTGGCGACTTCCAGTCGCACTGGGTACTCGCTCACCGGCTGGTTCACGGCGGCCAGCGGGGGCACGGAAGTTACTGCCGGTACCACCGTCACCACCGCCGCCGATCACACCCTCTACGCCCAGTGGACGGCCGCCACCTACACCGTGAGCTACAACGCCAACAGCGCGACTTCCGGTACCGCTCCGTCGGACCAAACCAAGACCTATGACGTCTCCCTCACGTTAGCTGCCAATGCCGGCAACCTTGCCCGCACGGGCTACACGTTTGCCGGTTGGAACACCGCCGCCGATGGCACCGGCACCGACTACGCAGAAGGCGCTTCCTACACCGCCAACGCCGCCGTCACCCTCTACGCGAAGTGGGCGGCCAACACCTACACGGTAACGTTCGACAAGCAGAGCGGTACCGGCGGCAGCGACAGCGTCGTGGTAACCTACGGCTCCGCGATGCCCGCGGCCACCGCGCCGACTCGCACCGGCTATGCCTTCGGCGGTTACTACACCGCAGTCTCCGGCGGCGGCACCCAATACTACACCGCCGGCATGACCAGCGCCCTAAACTGGGACATCGCCGCGGCGACGACCCTTTACGCGCAGTGGACTCTAAATCCCGTCGCCGTGGTCGCCGACCTCGACACGGTCAGCGTCCCCGAAGGCGGTACCCAGACCTTCCAAGTCAAACTCTCCGCCCAGCCCGCCGGCAACGTCGCTGTGACTGTGTCGCGCACCGCCGGTGACACCGACATCACCGTGCAGTCGGGCAGCACGCTCAACTTCACGACAGCGAATTGGAACACCTACCAGACCGTCACCCTCGCCGCTGCCAACGATGCCGACACCGATAACGGCGCCGCCACCATCACCTGCGACATTGACGATGCGGCCTACACCGACAAGAACGTCACCGCCGTCGAGATTGACAAGCACACAACGCTGACCGTGACCAACGACGGCAACGGCACGACGGTTCCGTCCGGCGCAATCGTTGTCGAGAAGAACGCCGCCACGGCGATCGCCGCGACGCCCAGCGCGAACTACGTTTTCGTGAACTGGACCGCGACCAGCGGCTCAGCCTCGTTTGGCGATGCGAACGCCGCCAGCACCACCGCCACCATCAGCGCCCCGGCCACAGTCCGAGCGAACTTCACAATCCAGACTTACACCGTCAGCTACGACGGCAACGGCAACACCGGCGGCGCCGCCCCATCGAACCAGACCAAGACCCACGGCGTGGATCTCACCCTCGCCACCAACAGCGGCAACCTGAGCAAGACCGGCTACACATTCGTCGGCTGGAACACCGCCGCGGATGGCAGCGGTACCGACTACGCCGCCGGCGCCACCTACACCGCCAACGCGGCGCTGTCCCTCTACGCGAAGTGGACTCCGGGCAACGACGGCACGTGGATTCAAACAACCGTTGGCCCATTTGACTGGGGCGTTACCGGTAACTGGAGTGGCGGCACCGTGGCCAGCGGCGCGGACAAGACGGCATTCTTCACGCCCAACATCACCGCCAGTCAGACCGTCAACTTGGAAGCCCCCCGCACCATCGGCAACATCACCTTCACTGACTCCACGAGCGCTACGCATAATCTGACAATTTCCGGCGCGAACATCCTCACGTTATCCCGTTCCTCCGGTGTTCCTGTGATTGACGTCACGCAGTCTGGCCGGACACTCACGATTTCCAGCCAGATTGCCGGCAGCAACGGGCTGCAGAAAAATGGTGCCGGCCAGTTGACCCTCTCGGGCAACAACTCCTACAGCGGCGGCACGATCCTCAATGCGGGATCAATTTCCATCAGCAACGATGGCAACTTGGGCGCCACGTCCGGCGGACTCACGTTCAACGCCAATGGTCGCACGCTGATCTATTCAGACGGCCTCGTTTTGAACCGCGCAGTCACCATCAATGCGAATGTCGAATTGCAAAACGCAGCAACGATTACGGGCAACGTCTCGGGCGGGGGGAGTCTTTACGTCAGCACCCCCGATGAGTTCGTTTTGTCGGGTGCCAACAATGATTTTACCGGCGCGATTACCAGTGCCAGTGGTGGCTCCACCGGGTACGGACTGAGAATGGCCAGCATCAGCGATGTCGCGGGTGTCGGCTTGATTAATCTCGGAAGCGCGACTACCGGGGGGAGTTTCTTTTGGACGGGGTCTGGCGGCTCGACCAAAACACTCGTCAACCGCCAGTTTGCGCTGAACGGGACCACGGGCGGAGCGACCATCGTGGCCCTCGGTAGTACGGCGGCTGACAATCTCGTAATCAACAAGAACCTCTTGGTTAGTGGCACGGGCAACAAGACCCTGACCCTTGGTGGCTCCAATGCCGGGGTGAATCGCTTCGCTGGTAACATCACCGACGGCTCCGGCTCGGTCATTACCCTCAGCAAAACCGATGGTGGCATCTGGGCGCTCGGCGGCATCAACACCTACAGTGGCAACACTTCTTTGCAGGCCGTTTCCATCACCGGTGTGCTGATCTTCCAAGGCAGCCAGGCGCTTTCGCCCAACACCAAACTCGTGTTTGCCCAAAACTCCTCGAACGTCCAGTCGGTCAGGCTTTTGGATGACGGAACGGGCACCATCTCCTTCAATCGGCCGTTCGAGTTTGGTGGCGGCAATACATCCCAGAACTTGAACATCGCCGTCGGCAATAACAACACGGCCAATGGCGGGAGCAGTGCGGGCACGACCGCCGGCAGCACGATCCAAATCGGGACCATCACCTTCACCTCCGTCGCGGGAGATACCGGCACAACCAGCGTCAACGTCACGAGCCCCAATGGCTACCGGCTGCAAACCGGCACCATCACCCTTAACAACCTCGTAACGCGGAACGCGGGGAACACGACGCACACCAAGCTCAATCCGACCACCGGTAAGATGACGGTCAGTGCGATCACCATGGCGACGGGAAATCAAGGGAGCTCCCTCGATGGCGTGCCGATACTCCAGCTTGATGGTGCGAGCACAGACAACTACGTCACCGGTGAGATCTCGAACGCGACGGATTATCCCACCAGCCAAGCATTGAGCGTCACCAAGTCCGGCACCAGCGCGTGGACGCTCTCCGGCAACAACAGCTACTCCGGCGCAACCACGATCTCGGCAGGCAAACTCTTCATCAACGGCAACCAAAGCGCCGCGGCCGGCAACGTCAGCGTGGCAGCCAATGCCACCCTCGGCGGCACCGGTACCCTCGGCGGCAACGTCACCGTGGCGGCCAATGGCCGACTCGAGTTCAATATCAGCACCGCCGCGGGTAGCCACGACAGCCTCGACTTGGTCGCCGGTAAGACACTCACGTTCTCCGGCGCGTCCGTGCTCACCATCAATTCCACCGCCGGTGCGGCCATCGGCACCTACACGTTGATCACCGGCGGCAACAACATCGTTGGCAGCGCCCCGGCCACCGTCAACCTGCCGGCCGGTTGGTCGGGCAGCGTCTCCCTCTCCGGGAACAGCTTGGTGCTGAATGTCACGTCCGTCGGCGTCGTGACCTACACCGTCACCTACAATGGCAACGGCAACACCGGCGGCAACGTCCCCGTGGACGGCAACAGTCCGTACAACTCCGGTGCAACCGTCACCGTGCTCGGCAATACCGGCGCCTTGACCAAGACGGGCTACGCCTTCACCGGCTGGAACACCGCCGCCAATGGCAGTGGCACTTCCTACGCCCCCGCCGCCACATTCACCATCGCGGCGAACACGACGCTGTACGCGCAGTGGACAGAACTCAATCCACCGCCAACCCCAACCGGCTTGGTCGCTACCGCCGGGGATACTGTCGTGAATCTCTCATGGAATAGCTCGGCCACCGCGACGAGCTACAACTTGAAACGGTCGCTGATCAACGGCGGGCCGTACGCGACCATCCAAAGCGTGGCCACAACCAGCTATTCGGATACCGGCGTGACCAACGGCGTGACTTACTACTACGTCGTCTCGGCGAGCAATGTGGACGGTGAGAGCGCCGACTCCAACCCAGCCAGCGCGACGCCGTTCGCCGGATCCTTGCCCTTCACCCAATGGCAGGTCGCGCGGTTTGGCAGCGCCATTGACCCGCAAGCGGGGATTTCAGCCGATCCAGACGGCAATGGCTTTGTGAACCTATTGGAATACGCCTTCGATCGCGATCCGACGGCGACGAACACCACCCCGCTTGTGGCCGGTGCCGCCGCGACCAATTCGGGCGATGGACAAAAATATGTCGAGTTGGCTTTCCTGCGGCGCAAAGACGATCCAGCCTTGAACTACATTCCGCAGGTGTCCGGCAACCTCACGGCCTGGAACACGGGCGTTGCGCACGCCGAGTTGGTTGAAGTGACCGATCTGGATGCGACCCGGGAACAGGTGCGCTATCGGATCAAAGGCCCCGTCAGCCAGACCGCCCTGCAATACGCGCGGGTGCTGGTTTCAATGGACGGCCACACCAACGCGGCGGCCGTCTATGCGGCGCAGCGACAACTGCTCGAGCCCGGCCAAAATTACCTCGCGGCCCCGGTCGGTTTGCCGGCGCATACGCTGGGCGGGTTGCTGGCGACCAATGCTTTCGCAGCCGGTGACACCGAGGCCAACGCGACCGTGGTGGACTTGTGGGACCAAGCCGCGCAGACGATGGGCGCCCGGTATTTCAATTCCAGCGCCGCCGGCTTCTTGGGCTGGCGGCAGTCCGGCAATTTCGCCGACGCCAACCAACTCACGCTCGACGCCAACAAAGGGTTTATCCTGACGGTCCGAGCCGGGGCCGGTAGCCCGACGAATTACGTGGTCGGCTTGCTGCCGCGCGCGATCCAGTCGCAAACCGTGCAGAACAACGGCTACACACTGGCCGGCTCGCGCTTCCCGGTATCCATCTCACCGGCAAACGCCAATTTGCTCGGCAGCGGCTTTGTCGGCGGAACCAGTCTCGTGACCTCGGACAACTTGATGCTGTTCAATCCGGCGACCCAACAATTCGACATCAAACTCTGGTACGACACGGTCGGCGGCGTCTGGCGCGACCAGAGCGGCGCCATCGCGACGCAACCGCTCCAGCCCGGGGCGGCGCTCCTCATCAAACGCCGCGACCGCGCCGCCGGTAATTTCACGTGGACGAATCCGGTGCCATACAACGTCTCG
>CAZJCX010000006.1:34728-34957 GCA_964544425.1 uncultured Verrucomicrobiota bacterium | reverse complement strand
AGAAGGTTATTATGGAAGGGTGAGATGTTTTGAATTTTTGTACAGTTTTGAGAGGGGAGTTTCAGATTTGGGGGGATTCTCACCGGTTGGAAGCGGTGGCATCGGCGTTGCTTGTTTCGCTCCTGAGAGGGATTTAGCGAATGGCAACGTTTACATATCAGGCGCGCGACGCCGCCGGGAAAGTTGTGTCGGGTCAGGTGGATGCGCCCGACGAGTCGGCCGCGGCGCT
>CAZJCX010000006.1:33320-34651 GCA_964544425.1 uncultured Verrucomicrobiota bacterium | reverse complement strand
GAAACGCCGGCAGGGCAAGGTGAAACAGCAAGATTTGGTGGTGTTCACCCGGCAGTTGGCGACGATGATGGATGCGGGTTTGCCGCTGGTGCAGACGTTGACGACGCTGGAAGAGCAGACAACGAGCAAGACGTTCAAGCCGATTTTGAAATTGGTGACGACGCGGGTGGAAGCGGGCGAGCCGTTCTCGGTGGCGTTGTCGGAGCACCCGAAGGTCTTCAACCGGCTGTACGTCAGCATGGTGGAAGCAGGCGAAACAGGCGGGTTGCTGGCGGAGATTTTGGATCGCGTGGCGGGCTATCTGGAGGCGACGGCGCGGTTGAAGAAGAAAGTGAAATCGGCGATGACGTACCCGGTCATTGTCTGTTGCATCGCGCTTCTGATCGCCCTGTTTCTGATTCTGAAAATCATCCCGATCTTCGCGGACATTTTCAAAGATTTCGGCGCGAAACTGCCGGTCCCCACGCAAATGCTCATCAACTTGAGCGACTTCATGCGGGAGTACTTCATCGGATTTGTGATCGTCTCAGTGCTGGCCGGGTTTGCGTTCGTGAAGTTGAAGAACACCAAACGCGGGACGCAGCTCTGGGATCGGTTGATCCTGAAACTGCCGGTGTGCGGGCTGTTGACGCACAAGATCGCGATGTCGCGTTTCGCGCGAACGTTCTCGGCGTTGGTTCGCAGCGGCGTGCCGATCATGGAGACGTTGCGCATCGTCGGACAATCATCCGGCAACACGGTGGTTGAGCACGCGGTCACGGCGACGACGGCGAGCATCGAGCGCGGCGAGAATCTGGCGACGTCGCTGGCGCAGCACAAGATCTTCCCGGTGATGATGGTGCGGATGGTCGCGGCCGGTGAGCAGACCGGCAAGGTGGATGTGATGTTGGAGAAGATTTCGGATTTCTATGACGAGGAAATCGAGGCGACGCTGGCAAGTCTGACGTCGTTGATCGAGCCGTTGTTGATCGTGTTTCTGGGTGTCGTGGTCGGCAGTATCGTGGTCTGTATGTTCCTGCCGATCTTCAAGCTGAACGAGATCGTGCAGTTCTAAAAAGGAAAACAGAATATGGCTAAGATCCTGGTAGCAGATGATGATTTGGCGATGGTGTCGGTCCTGTCCGAGGTTTTGAAGGACAACCATCATCAGGTAATTCCCGCCAACGACGCCGAGCGGGCGATTGAGCTGGTCAAACAGCACGCGCCGGACTTGGTGTTGGTGGACATGGAGATGCCGGAAGGCCAGCCGACCGGGCTGGAGGTGTTGCGGCAGACCAAGGAATTCAACCGCTCGATCCCCGTCGTGATGGTGACCGGCCAGGCGACGCGAG
>CAZJCX010000006.1:7127-33268 GCA_964544425.1 uncultured Verrucomicrobiota bacterium | reverse complement strand
GAGCTGGTCAAGCGCGTCGGCAACGCGTTGTTCCAGCAGAAGGCGGTGCATGCGTTGCAGGAGAACGTGGAGTTGAAGAAGCAGTTGCAGGACAAGTTCCGCTTTGACAACCTCGTCGGCGACAGCCCGCAGATGGAAGCGGTGTACCGGATGATCGAGCGCGTCGCCAACACGGATGCCACCGTGCTCATCCTCGGCGAAAGCGGCACCGGCAAGGAACCGGTCGCGCGCGCCCTGCACTACAACAGCCGGCGGGCGGCGATGCCATTCGTCGCGGTCAACTGCAGCGCGTTGCCGGAGCATCTCCTCGAGAGCGAGTTGTTCGGCCACCGCAAAGGCGCGTTTACCGGTGCGGCGTTCGACAAGGTCGGCTTGTTCCAACATGCCGACGGCGGGACGATTTTCCTGGATGAAATCGGCTCGATGGCGCCCGGCCTCCAGACGAAACTCTTGCGGTTTCTGCAGGACAAGGAATTGCGGCGCGTCGGCGACACCGAGCAGGTCAAGGTGGACGTCCGCGTGATTGCGGCGACAAACGAGCCGCTGGTTCAGCGGATGAAAGAAAAGACGTTCCGCGAAGATTTGTACTACCGGATCAGTGTGATTCCGATCTCGCTGCCGCCATTGCGCGAGCGCGGCGACGATCTGGAACTGCTCGTCCAACATTTTGTCCAGACCATCTCCGGTCGGTTTGGAATGCCGGCCCCGAAGGTGCCGGACACCGTGATGCAAGTGTTCCGTGCCCATCGCTGGCCCGGCAACGTGCGCGAGCTGCAGAACGCCTTGGAACGGGCGTGCGCGCTCTGCGACAACGCCATCATCGAGTTGAAAGACCTGCCGGAACGCATCCTCGAAACCGTGGCCACCGGCGGCAACAACGCCACGACGTCCGCGCCAACCGCCCACCCGTCAGTGCCCGTCAACAGCAACCTTGCCGTTCAGGTTGCCAGCGCTGCGCAATTCGCGAAAGGTTTTGGCGGGATGTCGCTGAAGGAATTCCTCCATCAACAGGAAGTCGTCTATATCGAGCAAGCCATCAAAGCCAATGGCGGCAGCAAAGAGAAAGCGGCCGACGCTTTGGGGATCAGCATGGCGACGCTCTACCGCAAGCTTGCGCCCGGTAGCCACTCGCGGTTCGAAGTCGAAGAACCCGCTGCGGCCCAGGCGTAATCATCGTAAGCGACATCACAGCCGGGAGGCACTGCCTCCCGGCTGTTTTGCTTGGCCGGTTGTGCGACGGAGGTTGACCGAGCATCCCCGCGAGACCGGTCACCCGCTCGCGGGGACGCTCACACCACCGTCACTGGTGTAGCGGGGGGGGCGGCATGGCGTCCGCACTGCGGGCGAAGAGTGCTGGTCACGAATGCCGGTCAAGCGTCGTGGCGAGGTGGCGGGCTTCGGCGGCGCGGGCGTGGTGGCCGATGTGGGTGAGAATCTCGGCGAGAAAGTAGAAGACTTCCGCGTTGCCGGGTTCGAGGTAGAGACTTTCCTCGGTAATGGCGAGAGCTTCTTTGGCGCGGCTGTGGCGGACGAGGAAGCGGGCGTACCGGAGCCGCAGGCCGACATCGCGGGTGCAGGCCAGCGCGGTCCGGTAGTAGCGGGTGGCGAGGCCGGCGTGGCCTTGGGCGTCGTGGATTTGGGCGACGAGTTCCCAGAGCGTTTCGTCGGTCGGATCCAGCGCGGCACATTCTTCGAGTTTTTGCCGGGCCAGATCGTTTTCGCCGCGTTTGAGGTGGACGACGGCGAGATTGAATTTTGCCGTGGTGCTGCGGGGGTTGAGTTGTTCCGCGCGCCGCAGCGTGGCGAGGCCGCTGGTGGTGTCGCCGGCGGCAAATTGGGTGTGGCCGAGGTTAGTGAAGGCGCGTTCGCTGTGGGTGGCGGATTCGGTCTGCCGCGCGAAGAGTGTCGCCCCATCGGCCCAGTCGCGGTTGCGCAAAGCGGTGCGGCCGGTCAGCACGACGAGGAGGAGCAGCGCGGCGAGGCTGGTCGTTTTGCGCCAAGGAATGAGGCTGGCGAGGGCGAAGTAAAACCCGATCATGGGGACGTAAAGCCAGTGTTCCGCGACGGTGGCGACGAGGTTGAGCAGACCGGTCATGGGCAGGAGCGCCACGCCGAACCAGGCGAGACCGAGGCGCACCGGCTTGGTGCCGCGCCAGAAGGCGAGCGCGAGGGCGATGAGGCCCGCGATTCCGGCAGCCGTGAGCCAGTGGGAGGCGTGGACGACGCTGCGGTCCATTTGCAGATGCACCGGCCAGAACAGCAGTCCGAGGTAAGTGGCGACGCTGCGGCAGAAGATTTCGAGGCGTTGCGCGAGGGAGACATCCCACGGGGCCACGAGCGGTTTGTCGAGCAGTTGAATCACGGCGTGGCGCCAGAGGAGGAACGCGCCGAGGAGCAGGAGAAAGGGCAGCACCCGGCGATAAGGCCGACCGGCGGCGACGAGGAAGAGGGCGGGAAAGAGCATGGCGCTTTCGCGGCTGAGGAGGGCGGCAACGTAGCAGAGGAGGGCGGCCATGAAGTACAGCACCGATCGGTTCGGCGCGGCCCGGTAGTGTTGATGAAATAGAAATGCGCCGAGCATTCCGGCCAGCGCCAGGGAATCCGCCCGCCCGGCAATGTAGGTGACAGCGCTGGAGTTGAGCGGATTGACGGCAAAGAGCAGCGCGACAGCCAGCGGGATGACCGGCTGGTCAGTGAAGTGGCGGACGGTGAAGAAGACAAGGATGGCGCAGAAGGCGTGGAGCAGGAGATTGGTGAGATGATAGCCGGTGGGGTTCAGCCCCCAGAAATAGTAGTCCGCCATGTAGGTGACGGTTTGGAGCGGCCGGTAGTAGGCGGTGCCGGCGTGGGAATGGTGCGCGAGGTCGGACGTGAAGACGGTGGCGAGGTAGGTGGAGTTGCGGATGTGGGAATTGGTTTTGATGAGTGTTTCATCATCCCAGACGAAATCGTTGGGCAGGCTGTTGACGTAAGCCAGCAGCGTGGCGGCGATGACAAAAATGATGGATCGCACTGGTGAGATACGCATTGTCGCAAGATTGAGCAGTGGTGATGCCACCGGGAATTGTCAGGGCGCGGACAGATTTGGCAGCCGGGCGGGACAATTTCGCGAGCCACCATGGTCGCTCCCGCACGCGGCGGCGGTGGCATCGGCGCTGCTTAACGTGGTGCGGGTCGTTTGACCTGCAAACATACATAACGTCATAACCAGAAAGGGAGTCGAGATATGATCAGCAAGATTCGTCAGAGCCGCGCAGCGTTCACGTTGGTGGAAATCATGATCGTGGTGGCCATCATCGGGTTGCTCGCGGCGCTCGCCGTGCCGGGCTTCGTGAAAGCCCGTAAGCAATCGCAAGGTCGCCGCATTCTTAACGACGTTCGTCAGATGGATGCCGCGATTGACCAGTGGGCGTTGGAAACCGGCCAGAGCGACGGCGCGACCGTCAGCACGTCCGGTGCGGCCACCTACCTGAAGGGTAGCTGGAAGACCACCGACCTGTTGGGTAACACGTTTGCCGTCGGCACCGTCGGCACGAACCAGATTACGGTCGCGACCACCACCAAGACCGCGCTGACGGGCGTGGGCATTGATTGGGGCACGTACTAAGTCCGTCTGCACGCGCTGACTGCGCGGTGTGATTCAGGCAGGTGGCGACCCCACCTGCCTTTTTCACAAACGGGGATGGCAACCGCAATCTGACGAAAGGAGGCTGTGTGATGAGGTACTTGAAGCGGGCCGGCTTCACGCTGTTGGAGATCATGATCATCGTCGCGATCATTGGTCTGCTCGCGGCGCTGGCCAGCCCCAGTTTCATCAAAGTTCGCAAGCAGTCCCAAGCCAAACGCATTCTCAACGACGTGCGGATCATTGATACGGCGATTGACGAGTGGGCGATGGAGAAAAGCAAAGCTGATGGAGACGATGTGGACCTGACGGAAGTTGCGTCCTACACCAAGACCGGCGTGGTACCGACGACCGATACACTCGGCAATCCCTTCATCATTAATAAAGTGGGCACCAACCAGGTGCAGATCTCGACGACCACGAAGAGCGCGATGACCGGAATTGACGTGGACTGGGGAGTGTATTAGCCGCGGCACATCACGTGCTACTCACATCTCTGGGAAATGATGGCATGATCTTTCGTCGAAACAAGCAAGTTAAGAAAAACGTCGCGCTCGGTCTCGATCTCGGCAACAGCCAGATCAAGGCGGCGGTCGTTCGCCGGCATGGCGACAAATTCGAGTTGGTCGAATACGCCGTGCGGGCTCTGCCGGCGGGCAACGGCAAGCAATATCGCGAGCCCCATGCGGTGACGGAACTGCAGGCGTTGGTGGATGGGCTCAAGATTTCCGACCGGCACGCCTTTGTCACGGTCAGCTGCGTATCGGCGATGGTGTGCCAGACCGAATTTCCGCCGATGCCGTTGCCGGAAATCAAAAACGCCCTAAAATTCAACAGCGCCAAGTATCTCCGCCGGGACTTCTCCTCGTATTACCTCGATGCCGTCGCGCTGCAAAACGGCGAGTCGAAAGACACCGCCAAAACCAAAGTGCTCGTGGGCGGCGCAAACAAAGAAGAAGTGGACGCCTGCCGGGATGCGTTGGTGGCGGCGAAGATCAAGCCGGACGCGATTGAACTGGCGGCTGTCTCGGTGATGAACTCCCTTCACATGGCGCACCCCCTGCCACCGGAAGACGTGGTCGTGCTGGTGGACATCGGGGCGCGGACGACCAGTATCAATTTCATCCAGAACGGGGTGCCGTTGATCACCCGCATCATGCACTTCGGTGGCGAGCAGCTCAGCGAATACATCAGCCAGATTCTGATGCTCGAACTGCGCGAGGCCGAGGAGGAAAAGCTGAAGATGTCCGAGCCGGTCAAAGAGCTGGTGCGCTCGGCCATTTCGCCGCTGGCCCGTGAAGTCCGGTCTTCGATTGATTTCTTTGAGCGCCAACACGACCACCGGGTCCGGCAGATCTTCGCCTGTGGCGGGTCGGCCACTTCGGCGGATCTGCTCGGATTCCTCAGCGAAGCGGTCGGCATGAAGGTCGAGTGTTGGAATCCGGTGACGTCGCTGGATGTGAGCGGTTTCAATGGCGAGACGCCGCGGGTGACGGCGTTGGGACCGTCGCTGGCGGCGGCAGTCGGCGTGGTGATGGCGCGGCTTTCGTAGGGGAATCATGATGACAGCAATCACACTCAATCTGCTGGCCCAGGAGCAGCACGCACAGGAACAGCGCGCGCAGGACCCGGTCAAGCTGTTCCTGGCGCTGGGTCTCGGCGTGGCCGCAACGGTCGCGACGCTGGGAGCGGTGACGGGGATCGTGGCCAGCCGTGCGGTCGCCGAGGCGCGAGCGTTGGAAGCCCGCTGGCACGAGTTGGAAGGCATCGGCGCCGGTGAAGGGGAATTTCAGACTGTGAAGCGGCTGGCCGATGACATCGTGGCCGGCAACCGCGCGCGGCAGTTGTGCGCGCCGCAGTTGGCGTTGTTGAAAGATGTGGTGCCCGCCACGATTCAGCTTTCGCGCTTCGATTTTGCCATCGCGACCGAGAACACGGCGGTGGAGGCCAACCCTGACGAGGATCCGACCGGCAAGCCAGCCCGCCCGAAACGCGCGGAACGCCTGACCTTGCGATTGGATGGCAAGGCGCTGGCGGCCCGGCCGGAGTTGGAAGTGGACAAGTTTTTGCAGACGTTGCGGACGGACGCGCGGTTTAGCGCGGTCGTCACGGACATTCAACTGCGCTCGATCGCCCGCGTTTCGGCCGAAGGCGCCACACCGGGCAGCACCGTGAACTCGGCGTTCTTCGTCATTGAGTGCCGGTACAAGGAGAAACAATGAATCTGGCCACGGTGCGTGCGTTGCCGAAAGAGAAGAAGCAGCAAGTGGTGCTGATTGGCATCGTCACGCTCGCAGTGGTGGCGGGCGTGTTTCAGTTCTATGTGCTCAACCAATGGAACACCCGCGCAACGGCGCGGGACAAAGTCGCCACCTTGAGAGATCAGATTGCCGAAGCGGAAAAGAAGGCGCAGTTGGCAGCTGCCAACGAGGAGTTCCGGGATGAGGTGCGAGCTTTTGTGGCCGCGCAAGAGGCGGGAATGATCAGCGGCCACCCGTTTGCGAGATCACCCTGCTGGCGGAGGAACATCCGATTCAAGTGATTGGCCTGCGGCCCGGCACGAAAGGCGAACCAGCCAACCGGCCGAAGTATCCCACCTACCTGACGCGGTTGGAAATCACCGGCAACTACGACCAACTCGGCGCGTTCATTCGGGATTTGGAAAATCGGTTTCCGACGGCGGAGATTCGGTCCCTCGCGGTGACCGGGCAGGCGGAGGGGCGTCACAATGCGGTGCTCGATTTGCGGTTGCTGATTCAGCCGGAAAAGCCGGCGAAGAAACCGGAGGCCAACGCATCATGAAAACGCAGACAACTTCCCTGCCGTGGCCGGTGGCGGCAGCGACAGCCGTCACGGCGCCAGTTTCCGTCCGGCGACCGGTCGCCGTCGCGGACTGCGCGGAACGCGTGGACGGGTTGCCGTCGGCATTGCGGTGGGCAGGTTTGTTGGCGGTTGGTCAGATCGCGCTGTTCGTGGTGATCTTTCTGTTTCTCTGTGCGGTTGGCTACGCCAAACCGCCGGCGAATCCGCTGGAATTGCACGCTTCCGAGTACGCTCCTTCGGTTCCACGCGACCCGTTTGGAAATCAGCCAGTCGCGGAGCCGACCGCTGGCGCCGCGCCCATCGCGGTGGCGGTGCCGGTGGAGTTGCAGTTGAAAGGCATTTTGTATCATGCCACGCGGCCAGCCGCGTTGGTGAACGATAAAGTGGTCGAGTTGAACAAGCCGGTGACGGTGAAGACGGCGCACGGCGACTTGCAAGTTCGTGCACTGGAGATCACGCGCGAAATTGTGCTGTTGGAAGTGGGCGGGCAGAAATTGGAACTGCGGCTGGGGGCTGCCAACCGCGCAACCGCGTCCGAGTAGCGATTTCGTCGCTGGCTTGACGCCTGCTAGGCAAGGAGTTGCTATGAAAATGATTACGTATTTGGCCCTCGGTTTGATGAGCGCGGTGTTACCCATCCAGGCGGCGGAAGAAGCGGCACCGGCTCCCGCAACGGAGGGGGCACCCGCGGACGATAAAGTCGTCATTGAGTATATCGAGGCCGACATTCAAAACGTGCTGCGTTCGCTCGCGTCGCGCGCCGGAGTGAATCTCATTCTCGGCGACGAAGTGCAGGGCAAGGTCACAGTTCATCTCGAAGACGTCAGCTACGAGGACGCGATGAAGTTGATTGTCGAATCGAAAGGGTTCGCGTACGTCCCCGATGGCAAAGTGGTGAAGATCAAGTCCAAGGAATTGTTGGACACCGAGCCGGTGGAGTTGCGGTTGGTGACGCTGAACTATGCGAAGGCGACCGAGATTCAGACCGCACTGCTGCCGGTATTGACGGCGCGCGGCAAAGCGCAGGTGGATGCTCGGAGCAACACGCTGATCCTTTCGGATACACCCTCGAACCTCGCGAAACTGTTGCCGTTGATCCAGCAACTGGATTCCGAAACACCCCAAGTGATGATCGAGGCGAAATTTGTGGAGACCACGAAGAATCCGAAGAAGGACTTGGGGATCAACTGGACGGACACACTGTTGAACCACGAAGTCTCCACGCAGGATTTCACGCTGGAGCACAACATCAACGGCGGGCCGTGGAGTTGGACACCGGCCACGGCGTTCCTGAACCTGGGCCAGGCCAAGGCGGTGTTCTCGTTCATCAATCGCGACGCGGACACGGAGTTGCTGGCCAGCCCGCGGATCGTGACGACGGACAACGGCAAGGCGAAGATTTCCATCGCGACGCAGTTCCCGATCCCGAATTTTACCTTCAGTGAGCAGACCGCCTCGCTGCAAATCTCGGGCTTCGAGTACAAGGACATTGGGATCATCCTGAACGTCACCCCGCGCATCAACAAGAACGGTTACATCACACTTGAAGTGCAGCCGGAAGCGAGCAGCTCGACGGAGAGCGCGACGCTCCAGAGCGGAGGCGGCTCGGCGGTGGAGATTCCGATCGTCAACACCCGAACCGCCAGCACGACAGTCTTGATCAAGAGCGGCCACACGCTGGCCATCGGCGGGTTGATGCGGACGGACGTGGATGATCGGTATACCAAAGTGCCGTTACTGGGAGATGTGCCCGGTTTGGGGCGGTTGTTCCGCAGCAAGAGTTTGAACAAGAGCAAGCGTGACCTGCTCATCTTTCTGACGCCGACGATCATCGGACCTGATCAACAAACCGGGTACGAAACCCAGATTGGTGGGATGGTGCCGGAGGAAGTGTACGCCAACGACAAGTGGATGCCGGGGGATAACGCCAAGCCGCGCCAACTGCTGAAGGCACCGGCCAACGACAAGACGGACGACGTCAAAGCCGGCGAAACACAAACCAATTTCGGGCCGCGCTAGCGGGCGGACCGCGACGGGCAACATGGTCAGGCAGCGACAACGACTCAGCGGACGCGCGGGGTTCACGTTGATCGAGGCGATGATCGCCACGGTCATCCTGGCCTTCGTGTTGACATCGGTGCTCGCGGTTGCGTCACAGGCGGCCCGGCTGATGGCGAATGTCCGGTGGAGCGCGCAATCGTCGCAGATCGTCCAACGCAAGGCGGAAGAGGTTCGGACGATGTCGTGGGCGCAGGTGCAGGCGTTGCCGAGCACGTTCACCGACTCGACGGACACGGCCGGCAAGTTTCGGGGGTTGATTTCGACGGCGGCCTACGACACGTACAGCAGTTCAACCACCGTACTGCGGGTGACGATCAGCGCGACGTGGACGAACAAGGCCTACCGGGTCCAAACGAATTCCGTGACCACCTTGATCACCAACAGCGGGTTGAACACGTATGTCATGTAACCCGGTCATCCGGCAGCGCGCGGGCTTCACGCTCGTGGAAGTCTTGGTGGCGGCCGCCATCGGGGCGCTGGTGCTGACGGCGATCATGTCAACGTACATTTTCTCCGCGCGCAGTTTCGCCCACGTCTCCAATTATACGGAGATGCACGGTGACACACGGCGGATATTGGATTTGATGGGGCGCGACGTGCGGGCCTCCAGCGCAGTGACGACGGCGTTGAGCACGAACGTGGCCTTGCGGGTGCCGACGGCGTTCAGCAACGGCAGTGTCGTGTCGAACAAGACGGTCAGTTATTGGATTCAGAACGGGATGGTCTACCGGCGCGAAGTGAATACCGGCACGGTGACGACGATGCTGGCGACGAACGTGACCAGCCTGACGTTTTCGTTTTACGACAGCGCCGGCAGCGCCACGTCCGCGACCGGCAGCGTGAAGCGAATTGAAGCCGCGCTCAACCTTCGCAAACGCGTGCTCGGCAAAACCAACATCGTGGCGACAACTTCGGCCCGGTGGGAGATGCGGAACAAATGAAGTCTTACACGCAAGGTTCGGCGATTACGGCGGCCGCGGTCAGCGCGGCGATTGTGTCCATCCTCGTGGCCGGGTTTCTCACCTACACGGTCAACGAGGAGCGGCTCAACCGGCGCTCCCACTACTGGGCGTCGGCGTTGCAACTGGCGGAAGCGGCGGCGGAAATCGGGATTGCGGAGTACAAGTACCAGTACCTGCAAGGCGGGAGCGGTTTCACATCGGGCCGGGGTTGGAGCGGGAGCGGCGGCAGCTACACCAAAACCGTCAGCAATTTCACCAACAACGGCGGCGCGAGCGTCGGCCATCTGACCGTGCAGGCCACCGGGATTGGCGTTGGGACGCCGCAGATCACCGGGATCGGCACCGTCACATCGGTGGTCGGCACGGCCAACGTCGCGCGGGCCGTGCGGGTGGGCTTTGCGGGGGGCAGCATGTTCCCGATGGGCTTGTTGTCGAAAAGTACGATCACCATGTCCGGTAATGCCACAGTGGATAGCTACGACTCGAGCAATCCGACGAAATCCACCGGTGGGGCGTACGATTCGTCCAAGAAACAGGCGAATGGCAACGTCGGCGCGATGGCGACGAGCGGTTCACCGATCACACTTAGCGGTAATGCGAACATCCACGGCACCGCCGGGGTCGGCGGCAGCGGGACGATGACGATGAGCGGCAACGCGGCGGTCGGGCCCGCCTTTACGGGGCAGGCTAGCAACGCGGCCACGGCAGCGGCCAACGGCTGGTTCACGCAGAACAATTCCACGACCGTCTCGGATGTGTCATTGCCGTCCGGCTTGAGCAGCGCGCCCTCGCTCGGCACGATCAACTCTTCCTCCACGATCAACGGCGGCGATTACCAGGCCAGCGGGATCAGTTTGTCTGGCAACCGCACGGTGCAGATCAACGGCACCGTCCGCCTGTATGTGAACGGCAGCACCAGCATTTCGGGTAACGCCAAAATCCAGATCAACGCCGGCGGGAAGCTGGAAGTCTATACCACCGGTGCGATCAGCATTTCCGGTAACGGCGTGCTGAACAACGGGGTCACGCCGACGCAGAATCAGTGGTTCGGTCTACCGGGCTGCACGTCCGTCAGCATGAGCGGCAATGCCGATTGGGTCGGCACCATTTACGCCCCGCAGGCGGCGATCTCGACGAGTGGCAACGGCAACTTTTCCGGCGCGCTCGTCGCCGACTCGATCACCGTATCGGGCAACGGGTCGTACCACTACGACGAATCGTTGAACGCCTCGACTGGTGGCGCATCGTACAGCATCGCTTCGTGGCAGGAACTGCGGCCGTCGGGCGGCTCGTGGGTACCCTGAGTCGCACGAGTGCGAGGCCTGTCGGTGCCGCGCGCGGTACTCGCGATGCTTCTACTCCGGCGGCACCGATGATAATCCGACGAAATCTGCGGAAAACCGGTGGTTTTGCGTTGCTGGAGGTGCTGCTGGCTTCCGTCATTCTTGCGGTGGCTCTCACTTCTGTGTTGGCGGTCACCTCTCATGCGACCCGGTACGTTGCGGACTTCCGCCGGGCAGCGCGAGCGTCGCAAATCCTGCAGCAACGCATGGAAGACATCCGGCTGTTGAGTTGGTCGCAGTTGGCAGTCTATCCGACCAACTTCGTGGACACAGCCATCGGCGTGTACACCGGGCAAGTCACGCAAACCACGGTGGACAGCTTTAACGGCGCGACGACGGTCAAGTGCGTCACCCTGACCCTGACGTGGCGCAGTCAGACCGGCCGTCCGGTCACCAACACTCTCACGTCACTCGTCGGCAACGGCGGCATCAACACCTACATCTTCTGACCATGAAACGGCATCGCCACAACACGGCAGGCTTCACTCTCCCAGAGCTATTGCTGACGGCAGCCATCGGCGGGATCGTCATGGGCGGGATCACGACCACCTACATCATGTCCGTCAAAGGTTTTCAAGCGATCAGTAATTACACGGAGATCCACGCCAGCGGCCGGTCAGCTATTGACTGGTTCTCGCGCGATATGCGGGCGGTCAATTCCATCGTCTCGTTCAACTCGTCCAACCTCGTCGTCACCATACCGACAGCGTTCACGACGTCCGGCAGCGTCTCCACTTCCAAAACGATCACCTACTCAGTCAACCACGGTGGGCTTTACCGGACCGAGTCCACCACGGGCACGCGGATGCTCGCCACCAATATTCACGCGTTGACCTTTTACCTCTACGACAAGGTCGGCTCCAACACCACCGTCCTGAGCACCGCCAAAGGCATCCAAGTGGATCTTCAGCTTCGTAAACAGGTCATCAGCCAGATCCAGTCCGAGGACTATCTCTCCGCCCGGTTCGACATGCGCAACAAACCATGAGGTCCCCATGCATCACCGCCAGCTTCATAGCGAACGCGGCTCCGCCATCACCGCTGCGGCCGTCTCCTCGTCCATCCTCGCCATCGTCGTAGCGGGGTTGCTCACCTACATGGCCAACGAAGCGCGGCTCAATTTCCGGTCGCACGACTGGACGCAATCGTTGCATCTGGCCGAAGCCGCCATTGAGACCGGCCTCGCCGAATACACCTACCAATACACCGCCGGCGGCACCGGTTTTCAAAGTTCCCGCGGTTGGAGCGGCGGCAGCGGGACCTATGTCAAAACGATCGCCGTCACCAACGCCCTCAACCAGGTCGTCGGTGCTGCCCAGGTCACCGTCAGCAATGTTGGCGGCAGCACCCCGCAAATTGACGGCGTCGGCACCATCACCACGGCCGGTTTTGGCGGCAGCGTCGCGCGCGCTGTCCGCGTCAAACTCGCCAACAGCAGCAAATATCCGGTCGGCATCATGTCCAAAAGCACCATCAATCTGAATGGCAACAACATGTACGCCGACAGTTTTGACTCGACCGATCCCGCCAAGTCCACCGGGGGGCAATACGACGCGACAAAGAAACAGCCCAACGGCAACGTGGCCACCAATAGTGAATTGATCAACAGCCTTAACATCGGCAACGCCGACATCTACGGCTACGCCTACACCGGCCCCAGTGGCACCGTCACGATGGGGCCGAACGGCAGTGTTGGCCCCACGTTCGTGAGTGGCGACCGCGCCACCACCGTTGCGGCGGGCACCGCCAATGGCTGGATTCGCAATGATTTCGACGTGGACGTGCCGGATGCCACGTTGCCGACCGGCTTGGCCGGTGCGCCGACCGTGCCGGGCGGAACGATCAACAATAACATGACCATCGCTGGTGGTGATTGGCAGGCCTCCAGCATCAGTCTCGCCGCCAATCGCACCCTCACCATTACCGGCACCGTTCGACTCTACGTCACGGGCAACACCAGCATCACCGGCAACGGACGGATCAGCATCTCTCCCGGTGCCCGGCTCGAGGTGTATTGCGGCGGTTCCATTTCACTGGCCGGTAATGGGGTTGTGAATAACAACCGGGCCGAAGACAATCAGTGGCACGGCCTGTCCACCTGCGCCTCCGCCAGCATCGCCGGTAACGGCTCGTTCGTCGGGACGCTGTACGCGCCCAACGCCGCGCTCTCCGTCGGCGGCAATGGCGAAGTGCAAGGGGCGGTGGTCGCCAACTCAATCACCTTCAGTGGCAACGCCAATCTCCACTACGACGAATCGCTCCAGAACGTGACCGGCTCAACCGGCTACACCGTCGTCAGTTGGCAGGAACTTCGCCAGTCCGGCACCACGTGGGTGCCGTGACCGCCGCGGCGTTACATGACTTCCAACCGCCGCTCGATGCCGAACTTCTCGATGCGCTTGCGCAGCGTCGCGCGGGTGATGCCCAGCAACTTCGCCGCCTGCACCTGATTGCCGCTCGTCTCGGCCAGCGCGCGCGTAATCAACTCGCGCTCCACGGCGAGAATCAGCCTGAACTTCGGATCGCGTCTGGCCAGGTCGAAGAGCGTGGCGACCGCCGCGTCCACCGTGGTCTCCACCTGCTCGCGCGGCACGCTCACGGGACGCGGATCCCGCACGTCACCGGGGAGGTCTTCGAGAAAAATGCAGTCGCCGCGCGCCACGACAATCGCCCGTTGCATCGCATTCTCCAACTCGCGCACGTTGCCGGGCCAGGTATGCTTCTGCAGCAACACCAACGCGGCGGGGGCGATGCTCTTCACCTTCTGTGATTTCTGGATGAAGTAATCCACCAGCACCGGCAAATCCTCCCCTCGCTCGCGCAACGGGGGGAGGTGGATGCGGACGACATTGAGCCGGTAGTACAAATCCTCGCGGAACTTTTTCTCCGCCACTTGTCGTTCGGGTTCCCGGTTCGTCGCCGCGATGACGCGGACATCCACTTTGATCGTCTGGTTGCCGCCGACGCGCTGGAACTCACCGTTCTGCAGCACGCGCAGGATTTTCGTTTGCGTGGCGGGCGGCATATCGCCGATTTCGTCGAGGAAGATCGTCCCTTTGTCACATTGCTCGAACTTCCCGATCCGGCGGTCATTCGCCCCCGTAAACGCACCCTTTTCGTGGCCGAACAACCCGCTCTCCAACAACTGCTCCGGGATCGCCGCACAGTTGATCGCGAGAAACGGCCGACCGGCGCGAGCGCTGTGGTGATAGATGGCGCGCGCGACGAGTTCCTTGCCGGTGCCGCTTTCCCCGGTAATCAAGACCGTGGCGTCGGACTGCGACACTTGGCCGATCAGCTTGAAAACTTGCTGCATCGGCTCGCTCCTGCCGACGATTCCCTCGGCGTAGTCTTCCTTGTCGAGCAACGGTTGGTAGCTCACGACCTGTTTCATGTCGCGCGCCGCCTTCAACCCCGCCGCGATCAAAGCCTTGAGCTTCGGCACGTCGAACGGTTTCAGAATGTAATCATACGCGCCGAGCTTCATCGCCTCGATGGCCGTCTGCGTCGTCCCATACGCCGTCATCATGATGATCAGCAACTTCGGGTTCAGCTCGCGCAGTTTGCGCAACGTTTGCAGCCCGTTCGTCCCCCCCATCCGGATGTCCATGCACACCAAGTCCGGTTGTTCTTGGGCAATGACGCGGATCGCTTCTGTCCCGTCCCCCGCCTCGACAACCGTCAGGTCCGGTCCTTCCAGATTGCGCCGAAACGCCCGCCGGATATCAGCCTCGTCATCCACCACTAAAATCTTCTGCATGGCGTGCATGGTAGTCGCACAGCCCCAGCCCCGCAAGCGTTCGTCGCGGCGCCGGTAACGCGAGCGTTCCCGCGAGCGGGGGGACGCTCGGCCCACCATCGTGGCGAGCGGCGCTCCGTCACCGGATGCGCCACAGCAGGACACCACCGGCCACGAGAAAAGCGAGGTTGGCGAGCCAGGCGGCCAAGGGTGGCGGGAGGTGGCCGCCCGCGGCGAGTTTGAACGTGATCTGGCTGGCGATGTAGTAGGCGACTACGAGGATCAGCGCGGTGCCGACGCTGAGCAGCGCGCCGCTGCGGCGGGTCTGGAGGCCGAGGGGGAGGGCGATCCACATGACGAAAAAACAGGTGGCGGGAAAAGCGTAGCGGTGATGGAGCGTGGCGCGGAGCGGGGGCGTGCGGGTCTCGTGACCGGCGCGGTCGAAGGCGCGGATGGTGCGGCGGAGTTCGCGCGAGGTCATTTCCACGGGGAGTTTATTTTCGGTGACGAGCCGCTGCGGGGTTTCATTCAGTTGCGGAAAAGACATCTGCTGGAACCGTTCCACGGGCGGCGGCGACACGGCGGCGGTGTGGTCGTACACGTCCACGGTTTGAAAAATCCATTGCGCGCCGTTCCAGTAGGCGCGTTGGGCGAAGATGTCGCGGCGCGGTGAGCCGTCGGGATTGCGTTCGTGGACTTCCGGGGCGAGCAGTTCCCCCGTGCGGGTGTTGAGGCGCGGGATGTACCAGTCGCGATGGGCTTGGAGGTTGGTGAAGAAGATGTTCTCCACCACGTCGTGGCCTTGCCCCGGTAGATTTTCAGGAGGGTGTTGGCCTTTTCGCGGGCACCGGGAACGAAGACCTCGTTGACGCCGAAAACGAAGAGCGACGCGATCAGACCGATGCCCCAGAGGGGGGCGGCCAATCGGATCAGGCTGACCCCGCCGGCGCGCATGGCGAGCAGTTCATTGTGTTTGGCGAGGTTGGCGAGGCTGAAGAGCAGGCCGAGGAGCAAGGCCATCGGGATGATTTGCACGAGCGCTTCGGGGAAGAGGACGAGATAGTACCGGGCGGCTTGGAGGAACGTGGCTTTGGTCTCGATGAAGTCGTCGAGCCGCCCGAACAGATCCATCACCAGCCAGAGCAACGCAAAGGCGTCGAGGCAGTAGAAGAACGGCAGCAGGAATTCCCGCAGCAGGTATCGGTTGAGGATGCGCACGAGACGCGCGGCGTCAGTGGGCCGGTTGCCACTGGTACACAGCGCGGCTGATGCGCTGGACTTCCGGCATCAAATTGAGTGTCCGCAAGATGAATCCGGTGCGGCGGTGGCTCGTGGGCAACATGCGCGCGTTGTAGAGTTCGGTCAGGTCACGGAAATGCAGCGGTTTGTTTTCCGCTTCGAAGATGGCGCGGACGATCAACGGCGTGCCGACTTCAGGCCGGAAATATCGGCCATCCGCCGTGCCGCAGATGTCCGGGTGGTGGTTGAGCATCACGGTGAGGACGCGGACAAGATGGTCGTGCGGATCGTCAATCAACCCCGCCACCGCCTGCCGGATCGTGTCGAAGGGCACGAGTCCATTGGCCGCGTTGAGGACTTCGAAGATGCGGGTTTCGATCCGGCCGAGGGCTTTCGGCGTGATTGTGGCAAAGTAGTCAAAGTGGTAGTGCAGCGAATCGCTGACTTCACTGAGCAGGAGCAACGTGCCCCACGGCTGGTAGCCGCCAAATTTGGTGTCTGTCGCCCAGTCGGTTAGTTCCGCATTGGTGATGACGCCGCCGCGTTGTTGGATCTGGTTGACCCAGTGCAGTTCGATGGGCATGGTCAGTTGCCGGCACAAATGCGATCGCAGGGTGAGGATGCCTTCTTCTTCAATTTGGCGGACGCGTTCGCGCGTCATGCCGCCCATCATTTCGGCAATTTCCTGCAACGTCTTGCGCCGCATGTGCGGCCGGAACAGCGGGTCCTTGAGGGCGAAGCGGTGCTCGAGGACGAAGATTTCCTGCTTGTTGAGAAACTCGCCCAGCAAGGCATGAAAGTGGGGGAAATGTGTGGTGCGGGCTTCGGCGTGTTTGCTGAGACGGAAAAACCACCGGACATTTTCGAGGGAGGCCGTGCCAAAGTGACGGAGCCGCAGCAGTTGGTCGTCGCTCCAGTTCCGGAGGTCACCCACGGTTTTGACCCCTGCGTGTGTGAGACAATGGACGACGCGGGGGCTGAAGCCGGCGCTGTCCACCGGCCAGTTGTCAACGGGTACCGCGTTGGAGGTCAATGTGTTGGTCGAGTCCATGATTCTCATTATCCTAAAAATGTTGCGCTAACTCCTTGACTGAGGGGATTCAACCGCGAGGCGCGAATTGTTGCAAGCAAATTCTTTTCACGTTGGCAACTTCACGCCGGAGGCGTTAGGATGGCGCCATGCGCGATACATTGGCTCAGTTTGTGGATGAAAGCTGCCGGACGCTGCAATCGCTCAAAGGACACCAAGCAGTTTTTGACCAGATTGTGGCGGCTGCCGTCCACGCCTTGCGTGCGGGCGGTAAGATTCTCACTTGTGGGAATGGCGGCAGTGCGGCGGATGCCCTTCATTTAGCAGAAGAATTACTAGGACGTTATCGTGGTAACCGCCGGGCACTACCGGCTGTTTCGCTGAACGCCGATCCCGCATTGTTGACCTGCATCGGTAACGACTACGGCTTCGACCAGGTTTTCGCCCGGCAAGTCGAAGGCCTTGCGGAGCCGCGCGACCTGCTCGTCGTTTTTACCTCCAGCGGCAACTCACCCAACATCGTGCTCGCCCTTGCCGCCGCGCGCCGAAGGGGCTGCCGGTCCGTGGCGCTGCTCGGCAAGGACGGCGGCGCCGCCAAAGGAAAGGCCGATTTGGAACTGATCGTGGCCGGCACGGAGACGGGAAGGATTCAGGAAGCGCATACGCTGCTGCTCCATGCGTTGCTGGAATCCATCGAAACGGAATTGGGACTCGGCCGGTAGCCGGGTCACTTCCCGGCCGGTGACGTTGCGCCCTGCATCTGAATCACCATGTCCGTCATGTCCACGACCGGCACGCCGGTCGGCGGCGTGAACGTGAAGGTTTCCGCCGGCAATGTTTCGTTGAATTTCAGGTTGGTGAATTCCTGCCGCATCACCACGGCCGTCCCGGCTTTGTCGAACATTTCAATTTGGTGCGTGAATCCATCCGCCTGCCCGATGTGCATGCGTAACTTGCCGAGCATCGCGGCGGCGGGATGATTCGTCAGCGCGCCCGGCTTCAACGTGCCTTCGAGGACGTGCATTGTTTGGCCGTGCAGTTCGGCGGCCGGTAAGGCGGTGAACGAGTACAATTGCTGCGCGTGCTCCCACTGTTTGACCGGATCCATGTTCTGCGCGGGGTCGCCGCCCAACCCAAACTTTGCCGCCGTGGCGGGACCGATCTTGCTCATGTCCATCTTCATGACTTGCCGCTGGCCGCCCATGTGCATGTCTTGCCACATGATCTGATCCTCGCCCATGACCATCGTCATCGTCATCGGCTGGCCCATCATCTCCAAGGCGATTTCCATGCGCATCTTTTTGGGCGGCTCGCACTGCACATCGCCGGTAATGTTCATCTGCGCCCCCATCGCGGACATGGTTTGGATGTAATCCGCCGTCCACGATTTGTAGCCGGTCAGTTTCGTGGTTGTGAACTTTTGGATGCGCTCCACCTCGGTGAGATCTTCGCCCGCCAGCCGGTGGCTGAGGAGAAAGACCACGGCCATGACGATTACAAAATGTTTCATGGCACAAATCGTAGCAGCCCGGTGGGGCGCCGTCGAGATTTGCGTTTGACGGGTGGGACGTGTCTGCTACCATTCGCCCAAGTTTCACCCGGAGGAGAACATCATCATGGCAATAAAAGTTGGTATCAATGGATTCGGACGGATTGGTCGGTTGGTTTTTCGCGCGATTTGCGATCAAGGTTTGCTCGGCAAAGAAATCGAAGTCGTCGCGGTCAACGACATCGTGCCCGCTGACAACCTCGCGTATCTCGTGAAGTACGATTCGACACAGGGCAAATTCCCCGGCACCGTCTCCAGCGAAAAATCCAAACCGGACGTGACGGAAGACGACGTGCTCGTCGTCAACGGCCACAAGATCAAATGTCTCGCAGTGAAGGAAGGCCCCGCCGCGTTGCCGTGGAAAGCCCTCGGCGTGGACGTCGTCGTCGAGTCCACCGGCCTGTTCACGGACGGGACCAAAGCCAAAGGCCACCTCGATGCCGGCGCGAAGAAAGTCATCATCAGCGCCCCGGCCAAGAATGAAGACATCACTCTCGTCCTCGGCGTCAACGACGGGAAGTACGACTCCGCGAAACACCACATCATCTCCAACGCGAGCTGCACGACCAACTGCCTCGCCCCGGTCGTCCATGGGTTGCTGAAGGAAGGCTTCGGCGTCGCAGAAGGCTTGATGACGACCATCCACAGCTACACCGCCACGCAGAAGACCGTGGACGGCCCGTCGAAGAAAGACTGGAAAGGTGGGCGCACGGCCGCCCAGAACATCATCCCGTCCACGACCGGCGCCGCGAAAGCCGTCGGCCTCGCGATTCCGGAAGTCAAAGGCAAACTGACCGGCATGTCCTTCCGCATCCCGACTCCGACCGTCAGCGTGGTGGATCTCACCGTCAAGACGGTCAAAGAAACCAGCTACGCCGAAATCTGCGCCGCGATGAAGAAGGCCAGCGAGACCTACCTGAAAGGCATCCTCGGCTACACCGGCGACGAAGTCGTCAGCAGCGACTTCATCCACGACTCGCGGTCGTCCATCTTCGACGCCGGCAGCGGCATCGAATTGAACAAGAAGTTCTTTAAGCTCGTGAGCTGGTACGACAACGAATGGGGTTACAGTTGCCGCACCGTTGACCTCATCCGCAAAGTCGGCGCGAGCCTCAAGTAAACCGTCATTTCACATTCACGAGACCGGGCGTTCCGCTGGGAGCGCCCGGTTTCCTTTTGTGACGATTCAGTCTGCCCGCACCCGGCAGCCGTGCTCACAGACTCTGATGAGCAGTGGACCGGCTGCGCGTGCAGCTGTTTGAGTGGTCGCTGCCTCCCGCGATAAAGAAGTTTTCAACCGCCTGCACGGTGCTGTAAGCGGACATCCTCCACGCGTCACCAAAAACGTGATGCGTTCCGAGCTGCTGCAGATCATTTCGCCGCCGCGTCAGCCTCCAACACATCTCCGCCGCGCGCGACGCTGATGAAGACGTCTTCGAGGGAGGTTTGCTGGAACTGATCCATCACCTGTTGCGGGGTGCCTTGGGCGATGATTTTGCCTTTGTGCATGAACAGCACCCGGTCGCAGACTTCCTGCACGTCGCGCATGTTGTGCGAGGTATAGATCATCGTGATGTTGCGCTCGCGTTGGATCCGCCGCAGCAGCTTGCGTAATTTGTCGGCCATGTCCGGGTCAAGACTCGCGGTCGGTTCATCGAGTAGCAGTAATTCCGGATCGTTCAGCAACGCTTTGCAGATGTTGACGCGGGTGGATTCGCCCGACGACAGGTGTCCGGTAATCGCTTTGCGCAAATGTGCGATCTCCAGCAGATCGAGCAACTCCGCCGTTTTGCGCTTGTGATCCGCCACGCCGTAAATCCGCGCGAAGATGAACAGATTCTCCCACACCTTCAGATTCGACGGCAACCCGGTATAGGCCGAGCAGAAATTCGCCCGCTGCAGAATCGCCACCCGGTGCTTCTCCAGGTCGAGGCCGAAAATTCGCACTGTCCCGGCCGTTGGCTTGATCAGCCCCAGCAACGTTTGAATCGCCGTGGTCTTGCCGGCCCCATTCGCGCCCAGCAAACCCACAATTTCGCCGCGCGCCACAGTGAACGACAGGTCCGCCACTGCGACGGTGCCGTTAAACTCCTTCCGCAGATGATCCACTGCCACGATGAACTCAGCCATGCGAGCGCAGAATAGCACACCGGTCAACCACCGCGAACCCGCCCGTTTCGGAGTGGACGCCCCGCGGCGAGCCGCTACTATCGGGGCGATGGCGGCGGACCGGCAAACGTGGTGGCGCGGGTGGGCGATTCTGCTCGTCGCGCTGGCTGCGTACGTCCCGGCGTGGCGGGCCGGATTTATTTGGGACGATGACACGCTGTTGACGGCCAATCCGCTCATCCAGGATGCCGACGGTTGGTGGCGCGTGTGGGTGACGACGGCCATGCCGCAGTATTTCCCGGTGACGTGGACGACGTTTTGGGTGGAATGGCGGTTGTGGGGGATGAACGCCACCGGCTATCACGTCACGAACATTTTACTCCACGCGGCCGGTTGTGTGTTGCTGTGGCGGTTGCTGTTGCGGCTGAATGTGCCGGGGGCGTGGCTCGCCGGATTGCTCTTCGCCGTGCATCCGGTCAACGTCGAATCAGTGGCGTGGATCTCGGAGCGCAAGAATGTCCTCACGCTCGTGTTCTTTCTCGCCGCGTGGCTGCGGTACTTGCGGTTCGAGGAAACGGGCCACCGTCTGCACTACAATTGGACGCTGGCGCTATTCGTTCTCGCGGTGCTGAGCAAATCCACCGCCGTCGTGTTACCGGTCGCCATTCTGCTCGGCAGTTGGTGGCAACGCGGCCGGTGGGAGCGGCGCGACTGGCAGCGCGTCGCGCCGCTGCTCGCGATTGGATTGGTTGCGGGGCTCGTATCGCTGGGCCTGCAGGGACGCACGCCCGTCGTGGACGACCTCAGCCGCATCCAAGTCAAAGGAAGTGTGTGGATGAAGATTCAAACGTTTGGCTCGGCCATCTGGTTTTACCTCGGCAAGGCGATCTGGCCGGTCGGTTTGGCGCCATTTTACCGACACCCCCACCCGGATCCCGGTAAGTGGCTGGACTATGTGCCGGCAGCGCTCGTGATCGTCACGGCGGGTGTGCTGTGGTGGAGGCGGCGCGGGTGGGGCAAACCGCTCGCCGTGGCCGGCGCGTTTTATCTCGTCGCACTGGCACCGGTCGTCGGGCTGGGCGTAGTGGTTTCGTGGCGCGCCGCGCCGCGCGCTGACCATCTGCAACACATCGCGTTGCTGGCTGTGTGCGCGTTGGTGGCCGGGGGGGTGACCCGCTGGGTTACCGGTTGGCAGCGCGCGGTGGTGGCGACCGGGTTGGTGGTCGTGTTGGGCGTCTTGACGTGGCGGCAGTGCTTGATTTACGAGTCGTCCATCACGTATTGGAGCGCGGGGGTGCAGGCCACGCCTCGTCAGACGCGCGTGCAATACAACCTCGGCGCCGCGTACTTCGAGGCCGGTCGGCTGGCGGAGGCCGAGGCCCAATTCCGCAAGACCATCGTGCTGCGGCCGAATCATGCGCTGGCGCATTTCAATCTCGGCAATGTATTGCTCGCGACCGGTCGACGTGACGAGGCGCGGGCGGCCATCGAGCGCGCCAGCGAACTCGCGCCGCTCCGTGCCGAGTTTCGGCTGAATCTGGCGAAGCTGCTGGCGCAAGAAAACCGGTGGACTGAGGCTGTCGCGCAGTACGAAATTGCAGCGGCCAAGTTGCCGCAAGCGCGGGCGGAACTGACGGCGGCACGGTACAATCACGGCGTCACGCTCGGCAAGCAGCACGACTGGTCGCGCGCGGCCGAGGAGTTTCGTTTGGTGATCGCCGAAGATCCCGGCCATGCCGCCGCGCATTTCAATCTCGCGCTCGCGCTGGTGCATATGCAACAGCCCGCCGCTGCTTTACCGCACGCGGAAGCGGCGTCTCGTCTCAATCCCGGCGATCCTCAAGCCCGCGCATTGGCGGAAGAGTTGCGGAAGGCGCGGCGGTTACTGTAGCGGCGCTCTGTGAGCGCCGCTGTTTTCTACGGCGCGAGCCGGGCGGCGGTCATAGACCGCCGCTACAGCCATTGGCGGAGGACGTAGGGGAGGATGCCGCCGTGACGGTAGTATTCGACTTCGATGGGCGTATCAATCCGGCAGATCACCGGGACGCGCCGCGTGCCGTTGATGACGAGAGTGAGTTCTTGCCGGGGTTTCACATCGTCGCCGAGGCCGAGAAGATCGAAGGTTTCGTCGCCGGTCAATTTCAGCGGTTCTTTCAACTGGCAGGGCAACACGCCCATCCCGACGAGGTTGCTGCGGTGGATGCGTTCGAAGCTGAGAGCGAGGACGGCTTTGACGCCGAGGAGTTTGGTGCCTTTGGCGGCCCAATCGCGCGAGCTACCGGTGCCGTATTCCTGTCCGGCAAAAATCACGAGCGGAGTGCCGCGTTTTTGGTATTCCATGGCGGCGTCGTAAATCGGCACAACCTGGCCGTCGAGTTTGGTCACGCCGCCTTCGACGCCGGGCACCATGAGATTCTTGATGCGGACGTTGGCGAATGTGCCTCGTGTCATCACCCGGTCGTTGCCGCGGCGCGCGCCGTAACTGTTGAAGTCGGCGGGCGCGACGCCGCTCGCGACGAGAAACTTGCCCGCCGGTGAATCCTTCTTGATGCTGCCCGCGGGGCTGATGTGGTCGGTGGTGACGCTGTCGCCGAAGATGCCGAGTGTGCGCGCGCCTTTGATCTCGGTGATGCGACCGGCTTGGAGTGGAAGTTTGTCGAAGAACGGCGGTTCTTGGATGTAGGTGCTCTTCTCGTCCCACGCGTACACCGCGCCGGTCGGGGCGGGTACGTCGTTCCAGAGCGGATTTTGCTTCTCGAAATCCGTGTACAGCCGCCGGAATGTCGCCGGGTCGAGCGCGGTTTTCATCGCGTCATGGATTTCGGCGAGCGTCGGCCAGAGGTCTTTGAGAAAGACGCCGTTGGCGATTGGTTCGCGGGTCAGATCAATGTCCACCCGCCCGGCCAACGCGTAGGCGACCACGAGCGGGGGCGACATGAGGAAGTTGGCCTTCACGCTTTGGTGAACACGCGCTTCAAAGTTGCGATTGCCGGACAGGACGCTGGCCACCACGAGATCGCGGCCGAGGACAGCTTGTTCGACCGGCGGGGGCAGGGGACCGGAGTTGCCGATGCAGGTGGTGCAGCCGTAGCCGACGAGGTTGAAGCCAAGCTTGTCGAGGTAGGATTGCAGCCCGGTCTTTTGCAGATAATCCGTCACCACCCGCGAGCCGGGCGCGAGCGATGTCTTGACGTAGTCCGGCACTTTCAAGCCGCGTTCCACGGCCTTTTTCGCCAGCAAACCCGCGCCGAGCATCACCGACGGGTTCGACGTGTTCGTGCAACTGGTGATGGCGGCGATGACGACGGAGCCGTGCTCCAGTGGCGCGGGCGTCTTGCCTGTGTGATCGGAGGACACAACCGGGACGGTTGTGCCGCTGGCCGATTTGCCATAACCATCCGGCACCGGCTTCTGGAGCAGTTCTGTAAATTTCGATTTGAGGTGTTTGATCTCGATGCGGTCCTGCGGACGTTTCGGGCCGGCGACGCTCGGTTGGACGGAGCCGAGATCGAGTTCGAGCGTGCTGCTGTAATCGCACTGACCAGCCTGCGGGATGCCCCACAGACCCTGCGCCCGGCAATAGTTCTCAAACGTCCGGCAGTGTGCGTCGCTGCGGCCGGTCGCGCGGAGATACGCGACGGTCTGCTCGTCAATCGGGAAAAAACCCATCGTCGCCCCGTATTCGGGCGCCATGTTCGCCACCGTGGCGCGGTCGGTGAGCGGCAGGCTCGCCGCACCGGGGCCGATGAACTCCACAAACTTGCCGACGACTTTCGCTTGGCGCAGCATCTGTGTGATGGTCAACACCAGATCGGTCGCCGTCACGCCTTCGCGGAGCTGGCCGGTGAGGTTGACCGCGACCACTTCGGGCGTGAGAAAATACACCGGTTGGCCGAGCATCCCCGCTTCCGCTTCAATACCGCCGACGCCCCAACCGACGATGCCCAGTCCATTGATCATCGTCGTGTGCGAGTCGGTACCGACGAGGGTGTCGGGGTAGTAAATCTCTCCCTCGCTGTGGCCGTGCTTGTCAAGCGCGGGTACAGACAACACGCCCTGCGCGAGATATTCCAAATTCACCTGATGCACGATGCCGATACCGGGGGGCACGACCCCGAAGGTCTGAAACGCTTGCTGGCCCCATTTCAAGAGCATGTACCGCTCGCGATTGCGCTGAAACTCGATCTCCAATTCTGCTGCAACGCGCTCGGCGAGCCGAAGAAATCCACCTGCACGGAATGATCCACCACGAGATCCACCGGCACGAGCGGCTCGACCTGTTTCACGTTCTTGCCGAGCCGTGCCAACGCCGACCGCATCGCCGCCAAGTCCACCAGCAATGGCACGCCGGTAAAGTCCTGCAACACGATGCGGGCGACGATGAACGGAATCTCCTCCGCGGCCGGTGACGTCGCGTTCCAGTTGGCGAGCGTCCGCACGTCGCGCTCGGTGACTTTCTTGCCGTCCACGTTACGCAGGACGGATTCGAGCACAATCCGAATCGAAACCGGCAATTTCGCGATGCGACCGACGCCCGCCTTTTCCAAAGCCGGTAGCGAGTAGAATTTCCCCTGCCGGCCATCGCCGAGACTAAAGGTTTGCAGCGTATCAAAGAGATTGTGAGCCATAGCGCCCGCGACTATAGGCCGCGCGTCAAGACAGGCAAGCGCAAAGCGGGACGCCGACAGAATGATCAGGCGCAGTCGGTGCGTCCATCCGTGGCTGTCTGCGCATCACACGGATCGCTGACGCCGGTAGTACCAGCCCATCGTGAGCGCGCCGCAGAGGATCAGGAAGATGCCGCTGGGTTCGGGGATGATGGTGACTTCGAACTGTTGGACCCATCCATTCAGCACGGTCCCGCCGCTGAAGTTCGCGGATGGCACCTGCACAACCGTCTGGTTAATCGAGGCATTGGGATCGTAGTTGGCGAGTGAATAGTACGAGACGCTGTTGAAGGTGGCGTCGGTTCCGTTGCCATCGCCAAGGACGAAGAAGTTATAAGTCGCGCTGCCGACCGCCGTGGTGAAATCGTTGTTCAGGTCGGTGAAGAAGCCGCCGCGGAACACGTCGCCTGACGTGAGCAGTGCCAAGTTAAAGTAGATGTTCAACACGTTCGCCGCCGTCAGGTTGGCCGGAGTGGCGCCCGCCCCGAACGGAGTCGTTCCGTGGGTAAGGCGCTGGACATCATTGCCACTGGCAGAAGCGTTACTCCATGTCGGATCGTTAAGTTGGGTGAATTCGAATCCGTAGTCCATTCCGCCAGCAGGATCAAACTGCGTGGCCGTCAGGATGCCGGGACTATTGCCGGGGCTGACCAAACCGCTGCCGCTCAAGGCTCCAGTGATGCCGGTCCCGGAGAGGATCGCACCGCTGGCGACTTGGAAAGCACTGTTAGCAATGCTGCCATTGACAACCAACTCCCCGGCGCTGACGGTAGTCGGGCCGGAGTACGTACTAACTGCAGCACCCAGCGTCAGTTTACCGGTGCCCAGCTTGGTCAGGCCGACGGCGCCCGAGCCGGTACCAGTGGAATTCCCGATGGCGGTGTTGTAGGTGAAATTGCCGCCGGTGGCGTTGCTGGTGTCCAAGCCGAGGATTGAACCAGCACGGAAGCCATTGTTGTTGATCGTGGACTTCAGGTTGGTTTGCAGTGTGTCG
>CAZJCX010000006.1:1174-7111 GCA_964544425.1 uncultured Verrucomicrobiota bacterium | reverse complement strand
GTGTCGAGGTCGGACGCTGTGAATTCGCCCGTACCACCAACGTTCAAAGCCAGGGTGGCGCCGCTGTTCACGATGATACCTGTTTTGACCCAACTGGCCGGGGTGTTGTTGTAGAGGGAGACCTGTTTGGCGAACTGCAACACGCCGCCGTTGACGTTGAGGGTGGTGATGCCGGTGTAGGTGTTTGCGCCGGAGAGCACCCACCGGCCGGTGCCGGCCTTCGTCAAGTGGGTTGCGCTGGAACTATTGACGATCGCGCCGGCGATCTCGCCGGTGCCCGCTGTGGAGCCTTGCAGCGTCAACGTCTTGATCCCCGCGCCGGTGGCCGTGAAGGCGCTCGTGAACTTCAGGAGGCCGGTGCCCGACTGATCCAAAGTGGCTCCGAACGTTGTGCCGGCCAGGTTGATCACGCGGTCGGAGGTGTGCCCGGTGCCGGTGTAGAGAAGAGTCCCAGCGGCGGCCGAGGAGCCGATGCCGATAGTACCGTTGGCCGCAGTTGTCGGCGCACCCACCGCGCTCGCGCCGCCGTTGACATTGGCGATGGAGTTAATCGACAGCACGCCGTTGCTGACGGTGGTCACGCCGCTGTAGGTGTTGTTGCCGGAGAGGATCCAGCGGCCGTTGCCGTACTTGGTCAGGTTCAAGATCTTGGGAGTACCATCAGCGGAGTCCAAGATATTGCCCGTAATCTCGCTGCCGGTGGCGGTGCCGTCCAATTGCAGCGTGGTCGTCCCGGCGCTGCCAGCCGCTTGCTGCACGTTCCCGGTGACGATCAGAGACGCGTTAGCCAGCAACCTAACAGCCCAAGCACTTGCATAGGCTGCCTGCAAGTTGACGTTCACGCCGGCAATCTGAAGCTTGTAGTTGTTCGCGCCATTGACGTTGAGGGCGGCCCCTCCTACTGCGCCGACGCCGGTCTGGTTGAAATTCATATTTCCCAACTCGATGGTGCTGTCAGTCGTTGTCCCGGCGCTGTTGCCGCCATTGGCGGTGTTGTTGTTGCCAACGAACAGAGCCAAGGCATTTTGAGAGGCATTTTGCTGGTTGAATGTCAGGTTGACAGTCGACCGGGAGAGCGGCGTGGCAGAGTCATCCAGCAGTTTGAAAGTCCCATGACCACCCACTCCACCAGCGTGCGTCTGTTGCAGGGAGGTGTTCGGCGAAAGCGCCTGCATGCCTTGATATATTAGGCCGGCGCCGGCGGGATTATTGAAACCCATCGTCGTTGTGCCGGAGTAGGTGTTGTTGCCGGAGAGCACGAGCGTTCCCGACCCGCCCACCGTGACCCCGCCGCTGTGGCTCAGGTTGCCGGAGATGATCCAGGTGCCGGAATCGGCTTTGGTGAGAGCAAGAGAGGTAAAGCTGCCGTTGGCTATATCGCCGGCGAAGGTGCTTAGACCGGCACCCGTACCACCCAGCGTCAGAGTTCTGTTGCCGGTGCCGCTGGAGAGTAAATCGGTATTGATCGTGAAAGCCTGTGCGCTGTTGTTGGCGATCTTGAGGGTTTGACCACTGGCGTTGGCCGCCAGTTCGAACTGACGGTTGTTGAAGGTCAGTGGTGCAATAGCACCCGTGTGGAAGGTGAAGGTCTGACTGTTGGCGACACCGCCATTGCCCATTACAATCTTACCCTCGCCCGGGCTGGCGGAATCCGCAAAGCTGTTCACACTCAAATTAAAGGCACCGTTATTGTTGGCGGAATAAATCACTCCACCGGTGAAGGTGTTGGCTGTGTTGGTTAACATGATGCTGGAGCCGCTGCCGCCAATCGCGCAGACGTCGAGGGTGCCGGAGCCACTGAGCACGCCGCCAACTTGAGCAATGGCGGCGTTGTTTCCTAATCTCAAAGTACCCGTTGAGTTGATCAGGATATTGCCTGTGATGTTGTCTCCAGCACCTGTGACCGCCATGGTGGCCAGGCCATTTACGGTAATGTTGTTGCCATTCAGTGCCGCTGCGGTTATGCCTGCGCCGTCGGCACCAAAACTTCCCCCGTTGAGGGTAACACCGCCCGTGAAACTTTGGGCAGACGTCAAAAGCAAGGCGCCCGCATTGATAACAAGGCCGCCGGTGAAGGTGTTGGCAGCCCGTAATGTCAGGGTTGCGCCGCCGCTTTTGACCAACCTCAGAACTCCTGAGCCGTTGTCGGTGATCGGG
Organism: uncultured Verrucomicrobiota bacterium; assembly: GCA_964544425.1. Classification (GTDB taxonomy): domain Bacteria; phylum Verrucomicrobiota; class Verrucomicrobiia; order Palsa-1439; family Palsa-1439; genus OMJI01. Next base: position 4,954 of record CAZJCX010000006.1, on the reverse strand, counting down.
GCATCAATCTGGATCTGGCCGTTGCCCGCGGTGATATACAGGTCGCCCGAGCTGGTGGTGGGCAGGGTGACGGCACCGGTACCGCTGCGGCCGATGGCCAGCGTGGCAGCCGAGCCGTTGAGAATGCCATAAGTGCCGAGGTTGTTACCCGAAGAAAGGGTGATGCCGCCGGCGACAGTGGGTGAAGACCCGACAGATGTGAGATTGATGGCACCGCCACCGGAAGTGGTAGCGACGGAAAAGGTAGCTCCAGACGCGCCCACAATGTAATACGGCACACCGGCCGTCAATCCGGCGGGCGGCGTCCCGCCGAATACCACGACATCTCCATTGGCGAATGCACTTCCTGTCACTGTGATGGTTTCGAGCGTTGTATCAACGCTGGTAAGTGCCGTAGCAGTTGTGGTGTTTCGCAGAGCATTGATGTTGCGGGTGGCAGCAAGCCGGCCGTTGGCGGCGGAACCAGCAGTGTTGGCGAGCGTGTAGGCGTCGGTGGCGGTAGTCCATGCGGTCTGAGCAGAGCCGGCGATCGCGGCGGCGACCACACGGCCGTAGGTGCCGTCGGAATTGTAAACGGCATAGTCCGTCTGGGCGGCGGCAGTCGTGCCAACGGTAGCCCAAGGTCCGATGATCTGGCCGGCGGTGGTGCTAGTAGCGATACCGTTGACGCGGATGATGTCGTTGACGATGTCTAGGGCACCGGCGTTTGAGAACGTGATCACCGAGCTGTTGCCGGCACCGGTGCGCGTCCACCCCGAGCGCGTCAGCGTCTGGCTGCCGTTGTTCTTGTTGAGCGTCTCGACAATATTGAGTTGGCCGGAGACCAGATCGACAGAGCCGATCGTTTCGGCAAAGGTCTTCGTACTGCCAGCGGTAGTGGTCGTGTAAGTGATGTTGCCGCCCTTGGAGGTGATGGCAGCGCCGTTGTTGACGCGATCCAAATCATCTTCCAAGAGGTCGTCGGCGTAAGTCAGGGTGATTCCACCTCCGTTCAACGAGATGGCGCTGGTATTGAGAAGGGCTTGATTTGTTGCGGTGAGGGACACCGTCATTGCGGCGTTGATTGTGGTGGTGCCTGACCAGCCGCCAGCGGAGATGCCGTTGAAGGTCACGGTACCGGCGGTATTGGGACTGGGCGCCGTAAGGGTCACATTGCCGCTGCCGCCGACCGTGCCGGTGATGGTCGCAGTCACCACAACCGTGTTATTGGTGTTGAAAGTGATTGTGTTGTTGGGCGCGCCGAAGGCCAGGGTGTTCCCACCGGGGCTGAGCGCGTAACCTGAGTTGTTGAAGGTCAAGCCTCCGACGGTGATCGGTGTGCCCAAGGTCACCGTCCCAGCGGGACCCCCGAAGATGGCGGTGTCGAGGTTCAAGTTGTTCCAAGTGGTGGTGAAGGTGGTCGTGTTGGTTCCCCACCGGTTGGCCGTGGTCGTGTCCCATGTGCCGGCGCCGCCCAACGTCGTGCCATTGGCCGACCACAAGAGGTTGGCGGCGTTGACCTGCTCGCTCGCGAAGCACAGCGACGCGAGAATGGCGGTGGCAACAAGAGCGCGGGGATGGAGGTGTGTGTTCATGATACCCTGAGTTGACTTCTAATCACCAAAGTTCGCCTGCATTCTCCGTCGGGTAAAGCGACCCGACTACCCTTTCCTGTCAACGAATCATAAGCCTTACCGCTAAATAGGCAACGCAAGACAGCCCCGTTTTTAGGTAAATCTAAGCCATTATTTGCGACAGAAGGCAGGGCATGGGGAATGGCAGGATAGACGGATTGCACCGCAGAGGCGCAGAAAGAGCGGAATGAGGAGTTTGACGCGGGGATGGCGGCCGCTGCAACACGAGAGTTGGCAGCCCTGAATCTGCCGCAACGATGGTCGGTTCTTGGCTGACGAATGTTGTCGTAAACTTGGGGCGCGGGTGCTGCCGAAATAGGGCTTGCGCGGGGCAGGGGCTTTCCCTATAAGTGGCGCGCCTTTCTGAGCAGTATGCCCCCATTGTCGCGGCTTGCCGAAGGCAGAAAGAATCACATTACATGTCGAACCAGATGGAAAAACTGTTCTCGGAAGTGAAGGAATTCACGGAAGGGATGATCGTCAAAGGGCACGTGCTCGAAGTGCGCCCGAACGAAGTGCTCGTGGATATCGGGTACAAATCCGAAGGCGCAATTGCGGCGGCGGAATTCGAGGATGCGGCGTCGCTGAAGCCCGGTGACGAGGTGGAAGTGCTGATTGAGAAGTTGGAGGATGATGACGGGATGGTGGTGTTGTCCCGCGACAAGGCCGAGCAGAAGAAGAATTGGGACCAGATTGTCACGATTTGTAATGAGGGCGGTGTTGTGGACGGCAAGGTCAAGGCCAAGGTCAAGGGCGGTCTGATCGTGAACATCGGCGTGGATGCATTCCTGCCGGGGTCGCAGATCGATGTGGTGCCGCCGCGCAATCTCGATGAGTACGTTGGGAAAACTTTCCAGTTCAAGGTCGTCAAGATCAACGTCGAACGGAAGAACATTGTGTTGTCGCGCCGGGAGTTGATCGAGTCGGAGCGCGACGAGAAGCGGCGGTCGATGCTGACGAATCTGCAGTCCGGCCAGCTGTGCAAGGGCGTGGTCAAGAACATCACCGACTTCGGCGCGTTCATTGACTTGAACGGGATTGACGGTCTGTTGCACGTCACGGACATGAGCTGGAGCCGGGTCAGTCATCCGTCCGAGGTGGTCAAGGTGGGCGATCAGATTGAGGTGATGGTACTGGAAGTGGATCTTACCAAGGAGCGGGTCTCGCTCGGGTTGAAGCAGAAGAATCGCAATCCGTGGGATGAGGTGGTCGCCAAGTATCCGGTCGGCACGCGCATCAAAGGCAAAGTGATGAGCGTGGTGCCGTACGGCGCGTTCGTCCAGATCGAAGAAGGCGTGGAGGGCATGGTACACGTCAGCGAGCTGTCCTGGACCAAACGAATCGCGCGCGCTTCGGATATTTTGAAAGTGGGCGACGAAGTCGAAGCGCTGGTGTTGGAGATCAAGCGCGACGAACAGAAAATTTCGCTCGGCATGCGCCAGATCGAGGAAAATCCGTGGATGCGGGTGCCCAAGAAGTATCCGGTGGGCACGCGGGTGTCCGGTAAGGTGCGCAACCTGACCAACTACGGCGCGTTCGTGGAAATCGAGGAAGGCATAGACGGCATGATCCACGTCTCGGACATGTCGTGGACGCGGAAAGTCACCAACCCCGGTGAGGTTTTGAAGAAGGGCCAGAAAGTGGACGCGGTGGTGCTCGAAGTGGACGCCGCTTCGCAGCGCATTTCGCTCGGCATGAAACAGGTCGAAGATGATCCGTGGAAGGCGATTGATACCCGGTTCAAGATCGGTGATCTGGTCAAAGGTAAAGTCACGAAACTCGCGTCGTTCGGCGCGTTCGTGGAGTTGGGCGAGGGCCTCGAAGGTCTCGTTCACATCTCCCAGATCAGCGAGGACCGCGTCGAGAAGGTCAAGGATGTGCTCAAGGTGGGCGATGAAGTCAGCGCCCGGGTCATCAAGATTGATGTCAACGAACGTCGCATCGGTCTCAGTATCAAGGCGGCGACCTACTCGATGGATCAACTCGAAGCGGAGAAGCGCGAATTCGAAGCCGCCCTCAAGCCGGGCGAGGCGATTGTGGACCTCGAACACGCCTTCGAGCAGGCGCAAGACGACAAGAACCCGTAAGATTCAGACACGACACTCTGGCCGCGCTCGGTGAGCGCGGCTTTGTCGTTTTGAGCGCCAGAGGTTTGCCTTGCCGCGCC
>CAZJCX010000006.1:673-1164 GCA_964544425.1 uncultured Verrucomicrobiota bacterium | reverse complement strand
TACAAGAAACGCATTGATGAAGCCCGCCGCTGAACAAGTGGAACTGTTGACCGCCGGCTGCGAGACGGTGGTGACACGCGAGGAATTGCTCCAGAAGCTCGAGGCTGGCCGGCCCTTGCGGGTGAAACTGGGGTGCGACCCGACGGCCCCGGACTTGCACCTCGGTCACAGCGTCGTCCTGCGCAAGTTGCGCCAGTTTCAAGACCTCGGCCATCAGGCGGTGCTGATCATCGGTGATTACACCGCGCTCATCGGCGACCCCACCGGGCAGAACAAAACGCGCCCGATGCTGAGCACGGAGCAGATTGAACGCAACGCGAAGACCTACTTTGAACAGGCCGGCAAGATTCTCGATACCGCGCCCGGCAAGCTCGAAATCCGCCGCAACAGCGAGTGGCTGGGAAAGTTGACGTTTGCGGACGTGCTGCGGCTGACGGCGCAGATGACCGCGGCGCAGATGTTGCAGCGGCGCGATTTCAAGGAACGGTTTC
>CAZJCX010000006.1:0-631 GCA_964544425.1 uncultured Verrucomicrobiota bacterium | reverse complement strand
TGCAGGGATATGATTCGGTCGTTGTGCGCGCGGACGTGGAGCTGGGCGGGACGGATCAGTTGTTCAACAACATGGTGGGTCGCGATCTGCAGAAGGATGCCAAACAAGGTTCGCAGGTGGTCATGGTGCTGCCGATCCTCGAAGGTTTGGATGGCGTCGAGAAAATGTCCAAGAGCAAGGGCAACTACATCGGGCTCAGCGAATCGCCCACCGAGATGTTCGGCAAGGCGATGAGCATCCGCGACGCGCTCATGGAGAAATGGTACCGGCTGCTGCTCCAACAACCCTTGCCAAGCGGCCACCCGATGGATGCCAAGAAAACGCTCGCGCAATCATTGGTCACGCAATACCACGGCGCGACCGCGGCGCAACAGGCGCGCGCCGACTTTGAGCAAAAGTTTTCCAAGCGTGATTACTCCGACGTGGCCGAAGCGGTGGCGGTCTCGGGTGAGATCTGGATTGTCGAGTTGGTGGAGAAGACGGGCAAGTTCAAGAGCCGTGGCGATATTCGACGGCTGATTCAACAAGGCGGCGTCTCGCTCGACGGTCAGAAGGTCACCGATGACAAAGCCCGTGTCACCGTCCAACCGGGGCAGATTCTGAAAGCCGGTAAACTGGTGGTCGTGAAGCT
>CAZJCX010000005.1:33642-35056 GCA_964544425.1 uncultured Verrucomicrobiota bacterium | reverse complement strand
AGCGGAAGGGTGAGCGCCAACCAGAGGGCGAGCGCGATGCCCCGCACCCTGACCCTCTCCCCATCGAATGGGGAGAGGGCATTGCCTGCCGGATTCCCTCTCCGCGCTTGCGGGGAGAGGGTCAGGGTGCGGGGTCGTTGTGGCGTGCTCGTCTTCATGGCCAGGTCTTCTCAAACTTTGGGTAATGCCGGTTGTGGAAATGGATTTCGAGCGGCTCATTCGCGCGCACCTGTTCGCGCGGCAACTCCAAACCGGGCGGCAACGGCTCGAACCCGTAGTTACCGGGCGTCGCCACCTGCAACCGCAACGCCACGCGCCGGACATCGCCGGCCTCCGCCACCACCGGCTCCGCGCCGTACGGGGGCAACTCGCCAAAATTCGTGTCGAGCACCGACCGGCGTGGCGGCGGTTTCTGCCACGCGCCGGGATCCGGATTGAACGGCGCGGCGCGCGTCGCCGCTTCCCGGTACGCTTCCCAACGATATCGGGGTTGGTTCAAATCATTCGGCGGCCACACGAGCGGATTCGGGTCCGGATCCACCACCGCGGGCGGCGCACCCGTGCTGACGCGCTGATGCGGTTTGGGCCGGTCGGGGTCCACCGGCTCGGCCTGCAACGCAGCAGGTAGGGCGCGACCGCCGGGCGCACCGTCCTGTTGACCAACCACGACGCGCCCGGCGGTCGCGCCCTACCTCGCTGCAAAACGATTCGCACCCAGTTCATTTCTCCACCCGGTGAAAATTGTGACAGGTGATGCAACTGCTCGCCACACCGGCCTTTTTGCCGTGACAACCCGCGCAGGTGTCCTTGCCGGGCAGAATCAAATCGCTCGTGAACTTGCTCTGTTGCGCGGCGTGACAATCCACGCACGCGATGGCCCGGTGCGTGGCGTGGTTGAACTCGCCGCCCCACAACCAGCGTTGCTCCGCGCGCGGCGCCGTCACCTGCGGTGGCGTACCGGCTGTCACCTCATGACACTTCACGCAGCCGGGATAGGGTGACTTCGTGCCGGGCGCGCGCCGGTCGGCGGTGAAAAACACATCGCTCTCGAAATCCCGCCCGGCGATCACCTCCGCCCGCAATGCCGCGAGCCGACCGGTCACAAACTCCTCCACGTTGGTCACGCCCGCCCGGCGCGCGGCATCGGCGTATTGCGTGGGCAGACTGTTCAGGAACGCGCGCACCGCCACCGGACTGCCGTGCGGCAATTCGAGGTCGGGCTGGCGCACGTCGAACTGCAGCGAGTGACACGCCTGGCAATGCGCCGCAAATGTCACCGGCTCGTGGCGGATGCCGGACACGTCCGGCTGGTGACATGTCGCGCAGGTCAATTTTTGACCGTTCACGGCCGGGATGTCGTCGGCGAAATGGCGCCGGTGATTAAACTTGAGCGTGTTCGCGCCGCGCTGCGCTT
>CAZJCX010000005.1:33204-33521 GCA_964544425.1 uncultured Verrucomicrobiota bacterium | reverse complement strand
CGGGCGGCGGCGTGGTTTTGGCCTGCCGGCCTTGATGTTCGAGATGGCACGCGGCGCAGGACGGCTCGCGGACCATATTGGCGGCGTGATAATCGTGATGGGTGTGGCATTTTTGGCATGTCGCGTCCATCGGTTGCGCGCCGGGATGTTTTGCGGGGAACAACGGCCCGCGCGTCGCGACTTCAATCCATTGCGCCAACCCGCCGGCCGTCGTGGTGTGACACGCGGTGCAGTCGCCTTGCAGGCCGGCTCGCTGCGCGGCTTGGTTGAAATTCTCGCCGGTATGCGGGGCGGATAGTTCACCGGACAACACAAAC
>CAZJCX010000005.1:32880-33175 GCA_964544425.1 uncultured Verrucomicrobiota bacterium | reverse complement strand
AGCAACCCGATCGTCAACGCTACCGTCGCCCACGTCACCACGCCGCGTTTCGAGCGTAGCGACCGCACCGGCTGACAGCGCGGAATCGGCCGGCAACACGTCCCATCCGGTAACGGCCCCTCGGCGCACGGACCGCCGTCGCTTTTCGGGCGTGTGCATTTCCAGCGCGCGCCGTCTTTGACCGGGCTGCACTCGAAGGTCGCCCGGCACCGGCCCCACCGGCTTGGCCCGATTCGACACGGTCGGCCGTCGGCTGCGTGGCCGCAAATCCCTTTGTCGTTGGGGCGCGCGTACG
>CAZJCX010000005.1:20889-32802 GCA_964544425.1 uncultured Verrucomicrobiota bacterium | reverse complement strand
AGCGGGATATGGACGAACAACCACGCTTTCAGCCGGAACTGCCGCCGGTAATGGAAGTCCAAATCCTCGTTCTCGCGCGCCAACGCGGTGAGTTGGTCGGCGAGCGGACGTTCCTTCTCATCGAGAAACTTTTTCAGGTTGTCCAATTTCGCGACCGCGTCGCGCCACGAATCGTGGAGGTGATCGAGATAAAACTGGCTGACGACCGGGGATTGCAGCGCGAGCGCTTCGGCTTCCTGCCGGAGTTGCGCGCGGCGGCCGGGGATGGTCTCCCAAATCACTTCGCCGCCGTGCGCGGTGAGTTGCCGGGGAATCGTGCGCGACCAAATCCAGCCCACGATCCCGCTCACCATCACGGCGACATACAGGCCGGTCAGGCTCCAATTCAGCCAACCGACCGGAATTCCCGCGTGCCAGACAAAAATCACCGCGGACAGCAGCCCGGCCCAAATATGAAATTGCAGCCACGCCTTCGCCGAGAACAACGGCAGGAACGGCAGCTTCTTGCGCGCGTTGAACAGCGTCAGCGCGAGCATCAACGCCAGCAGCAGCCAGCCGGTGTGGAACGCGGTCAGGCGGCCCCCTTGTAACGGCGGTCTGTGACCGCCGCTACGGAATACCGGCTGGCGCTCATCTCCGGCTCCATTCCGTCAGCGCCTCCGCCGAATTCAGATTCACGCGGTGCAAGGCGTCGTGCGGGCAGGCGACTTCGCAGGCGGGGCTGACGGATTGCGTGGCGCAGAGGTCGCACTTGGTCGCTTTCAGGATCGGTTTGAAATCTTTGTCCACCATGAACTGTCCGGCCTTGTCGCGGATTTCGACCATGCGAATCGCGTCGTACGGACAATTCGCCGCGCAAATCTGGCAGCCGACGCAGGTGGCTTGGTTGATCACGACTTGGCCGCCGAAGGCGTTGCGGTGAATCGCGCCGGTCGGGCAACCGATCATGCAGACCGGGTCGGCGCAGTGCAGGCAGGCGTTGGCGATCATGAACTTGCCCTGCACCGGCCCGTGGCGGAGAAACCGGGGATTGTTGTCATGCGTCGCGGCGCAGGCGCGCACGCAATCGTCGCACCGCGTGCAACGCTCCAGATCAATCACCATCGTCGCCGTTCCGTTGAAGTACCGTCCCGTTGTGATGAAATCGAGACGGTGCGGTTCGATGGCGGTGTCCTGAATTGTGGGAGCGCCCTTCCGGGCGCGATCTTCCGACCCGGTCCCGCCCGGAAGGGCGCTCCCACAATGCGACTCCAGTAGTCTTGCGTCCGCCACCGGGAGCACGATGTCCTCCATCACGGCGGTCGGCACGATCAAGGCGTGGGCGTAACCGAGCGCGCGCAGGGAAAATTGGAGCGGCTGCGCGGCGGTCTTCGATTTCCAGTTGGCCGCGATTTCCGGCAGGCCGAAGATTCCGCCCGCGCCGAGGTAATTCAGCGTGCGCTCGCCGCGGCCGAATTTCTGCGTCACACGCGCGAACCCGGCGCGCACGAGCACGACGCCGTTGGGATAATCGCCTTCCGCCGCGATCACCGGCTCGGCGGCGGACTGGCCTTTGGCGGCGAGTTTTTTGTACTCACCGGACCAGTCGTAGTCGCCGAAGGTGGCAAACTCGGTGGCGGCCATCACCTGCCGGAGTTGCGGGTCGCTGAGTTTGGCGAACAACGGGAGGCTGCGGAGATACGTTTCGAGCGCGCGTTCCCGGTAAAGCTGGTCAACGTGTTGCCGCAACGCGTCGTCGTAGCGCAGAATGTCGCGCAGCCCTTGCCAGCGGATTTCGAGCAACTCGGCGTCGCTCTCGGCGAGCACGGTCGCGGTGCGCGGCATGCGGCTGAGCGCGGCGATCTCGCCGAACAACTCGCCCGCGCCAAGCGTGACGGTTTTTTGGTCGGCCAACACCCGCGGCACGTCCTGCAAAAACACGCGCACCTGATCGTCGCCGAGCGCGCGCTGGCCGAGCCGGGGATCCGCGCTGGCGGCGCCGCCGCGGCGGATTTCGGGATACTTCGAGTTGGCCCACGCTTGGGAGAGGATTTGCCAGAGGGTGCGACGTTTGCGGGAGCGGCGGCCAAGCAAGGATTCCGGCAGGCCGGGCGCGAGCACCACGCGGACGCTGCCGGTGATGATGAGAAATGCGGATGTGCCGTAGTCGCCCTCGCGGACGACGATCTCGCCGGCCCGGTAGCGGCGCAGCGAGGCGTCGTGGCGCAGGATGTCGCGGAGGGCGAGCTTTTTGGGGAACTTCGCCGCGGTCATGTCGCGGAACGGCGCGAGCGCGAGCAGGCGGTCGAGCGCCGCGTCGTCCATCGCGGGGTCGAACGCGACGTCCCAGCGTTGTGGTTTTTCGACGATCAAGGGAGCTCCATTCTGTAGCGGCGCTCAATGAGCGCCGCGTCGGCCCTCGCGAGCAACCGGCACGGGCGGCGGTCGGAGACCGCCGCTACAGAGGCTTGAGGCTCGTCAGGCATCCAACACCAAATCGGTCTTGGGCCGGCAGATGCAGGTCAGACAGGAGCCGTCTTCCGGCTGGACTTCGGTTTTCTGGAGGTACTCGACGCTGCCGGACTTGACGGCGATGAGGCACGAGCCGCAACTGCCGGCCCGGCACCCGGCGTCAATCCGGATGCCCTGCGCCTCGGCCAGTTCGAGAACGGACTGCCCGGCCTGCCACGCGCACGTCTTGCCGGACTTACCGAACGTGACTTTCACGGCCGGACCCGCAACGGCCGGAGCGGCGACAGCGGGCGCGGCGGTTTTCTTGACGGTGGCCGGGCCGAAGGCTTCGAAGAACACCGTGCTGTCCGGGACGCCCCATTTGCGCAGGTCGTCGGTGATGGAGTTCATGAACGGGCCGGGACCGCAGAGGTAGTATTCGTAGTTGTTGGATGGCAGCAACTGCTTGAGCAGGTCCACTGTGACGCGGCCTTCGTGCTGGTAGTCTTTGCCTTTCACGTCCTGTGGCCGCGGCCGGCTGAAACAGACGTGGACTTGAATGTGATCGTGCTGGCGGAGCTTCTCGATGTCCGCGCGATGGATGAAATCCACGCCGCTGCGCGCGCCGAAGAAGAACCAGCACTCGCGTTTCGTGCTGCTGGCGATGATCGCGTTGGCCATGCACAACATCGGCGTCACGCCCACGCCGGCGGAGATGAGGACGACCGGGGTGGTCTTTTCCAGATCGAGCGTGAAGTGTCCGCAAGGCGCTTTGGCGTCAACGATGTCGCCCTCTTTCAGCGTGTCACAGAAGAACGAGGAGGCAACTCCTGGTGGCAGGTCGGGTTTATCGGGCGGCGGGCCTTCGCGTTTGATCGTGACCCGGTAGTGATCCGCGTGCGGGGCGTCGGAGAGCGAGTAACAGCGGACGACCGGCTTGTCGCGGCCGGGGACTTGGAGTTGGAAGGTCAGATACTGGCCGGGTTTGAAAGCCGGCAGCGGCTTGCGGTCGTGTGGTTCGAGGCGAAACGACCAGACGCCGTCGCATTCCGGCTGCTTGCGGGCGACGCGGAATTTCCGGTAACCGTTCCAGACGAGCGTGGCGGCTTGCGTTTCCTGAAGTTTGGCTTGGGCGGCGCGCACCTGCCACGCGAGCCGGTCGCGTTCGGCGCGTCGTTGGTCCGTCTCTGCGGCCCAGCGGCGCAGGGTGAGGAGGAACGTGACCAGTGATTGCCCCAGCACCACCGCCACCAACGCCCCACCAATGAGCAAACCGGGATTCGACATCGCGTCTCGCGTTCCGACCGGTTCAAGTAACAGAATTTCGACGCGGTGTAAATCGTGAACGTGGCAATGGACGTGAGAATCCAGGTCACGGTGGCGCGCGCGTCCCCGCGAGCGGGGCGGAGCCGGAAGTTGGCCTCGCGGGGACGCTTGGCCCACCGGGACGCGGCGGCTTAGCGGCGGGGCATGGCGACTTTGCCGGTGCGGGTGAGTTCGCGGATGCCGAACGGTTCCATCAACTCGAGGAACTTGCCGACTTTGGATTCGTTGCCGGTGATTTCAATCGTCAACGCTTTGTGCGCCACGTCCACGATCTTCGCGCGGAAAATATCAGCGATCTGCATGACTTCCGACCGGCTTTTGGCGTCCGCGTTGACTTTGACGAGGACCAACTCGCGATCCACGTATTCATCTTCGCGAAAGTCCTGCACTTTGATGACTTCGACGAGCTTATTGAGTTGCTTGGTGACCTGTTCGAGGACGGTGTCGTCGCCTTTGACGACGATGGTCATGCGCGACTGGGTCGGGTCCTGCGTGGGGGCGACGTTGAGCGTGTCAATGTTGAACCCCCGGCCGCTGAACAGTCCGGAGATGCGGGTGAGGACGCCGAACTTGTTCTCCACCAAAATGGAAATTGTGTGTCTCATAGAGCGCGGTGTTTATAGGCGAAACAGCCGCACGCTCGCAACCCCAAATCAAGCGGCGCCCGCTTGCCTTCGCCAAAGGCTTCTGGTTACATCCGCCACTCCATGAACGTGACCTGGACCAGTCCCAGCAAGGACAGCAGCGGCTCGATGCCGCTCGGCAACGGCGAAGTCGCCATCAATCTTTGGGCGGAAGATGCCGGTGACTCCACTGACATTCTGTTCTACATCGCGCGCACCGACGCGTGGGATGAGAACGGTCGGCTCTGCAAAATTGGCCGCGTGCGGCTGCGGCTGAATGTGCGGCCCCAGCCGTTTCAGCAGACGCTCGATCTCGAACGCGGCAGCATTGAGTTGCACTGCGGGCCGGTGACGTTGTCGGTCTGGGTGGATGCCCATGCGCCGGTGGTGCGGATTGACGGGCACAGCGAACAGCCGGTGAGCGTGCGGGCGAGCGTCGAGTTGTGGCGGACGCAACCGCGCCGGGTGGACAACCCCAAAGAATTGCACAGTTTTTGCGGGCAGGATCTCAAACACGAGCCCGTGATTGTTCAGCCGGACACGGTGCTGACCGGTTCGCGCGACCGGGTGGTGTGGTTTCATCGCAATAGCTCCTCGCATTGGGCGAGCACGTTGCGCGTACAGGAATTGGCCGAGTTGATTCCGCAGTTTCGCGACCCGCTGTTGCACCGCACGTTTGGCGCAGTGCTGACCGGCAGTGGTTTGGTCACGGTGGATGACCGGACACTCGCGACGAAGGAATCGCGGCGGGAGTTTTCGGTCGCCGTCACGACCCACACCGCGCAGACGGCGACAGTCGAGGAGTGGGTCAGCGGTCTACATTCCATGGCGCCCAACCGGGAGGCTCACGAGGCGTGGTGGCGGGAGTTTTGGCAGCGGAGTTGGATTCACATTACCGGGGACGCCGAGGCGGAAGTGGTGACGCGCGGGTACGCATTGCAGCGGTTCCTGAGCGCGTGCGCGGGGCGGGGCGCGTTCCCGATGAAGTTCAACGGGTCGCTGTTCACCGTGGACGCGCGGGAGCCGGACGAGACGTTTGACCCGGATTTTCGCCGATGGGGCGGCGGGTATTGGTTTCAGAACTGCCGCCTGTTGTACTGGCCGTTGTTGATGAGCGGGGATTTCGACCTGATCCAACCGTGGTATCGGATGTACCGGGAGGCGCTGCCGTTCGCGCAGGCGCGTGTGCGGGAGTACTACGGACACGGCGGCGCGTTGTTCCCGGAGACGATGAATTTCTGGGGCGCGTACAGGAACGAGGATTACGGGTTCGAGCGCAAGGATCTCGCTCGCGGCGTCGCGGCCAGCACCTATATCCGGTATTATTGGCAGGGGAAATTAGAGTTGCTGGCGCATCTGCTGGATTACCGGGATTTCACCGGCGACGACGCGGCGCTGCGCGAATTGGCGGGACCGATCATCGAGTTCTTTGACCATCGTTACGCGCAGAAGGACAAGCATGGTCGCCGGTTGTTCGAGCCGAGTCAATCACTGGAGACGTGGCACGAAGCAGTCAATCCGCTGCCGGAGATTGCCGGCTTGCGGTTTGTGCTAGGTCGGCTGGGTGGTTGGGAGAACTTGTTGGCTGAGCTTCCGCCGGTGCCGCAACGCTCCGAGTATTGGACGAAGAAACGCTATCTCATTCCCGCCCTCCAGTATGACCAATGTTTCAACTGGGAGAATCCGGAACTCTACGCGGTGTTTCCGTACCGGCTTTACGGCGTCGGCTTGCCGGATCTCGAAGTCGGCCGCGAAACCTACGCGCGGCGCGTCAATCGCGTCACCGGCTGTTGGCGACAGGACGCGATTCACGCGGCGTGTCTGGGCCTGACCGCCGAGGCGCGGCGCGATGTGGTGCATAACTTCGCCACCAAACATCCCGGCTCGCGATTTGAAGGATTTCTCGGCCCGAACTTCGATTGGATTCCCGATGTGGATCAGGGAGGAGTAGCGATGATCGCGTTGCAGCGGATGTTGCTCCAGTATCATGGCGACCGGCTGCATCTGTTGCCGGCGTGGCCAAAGGAATGGGACGTCCATTTCAAACTCCACGCGCCGCACCGCACCACCGTTGAGGCCGCCGTGAAGGCCGGTCAGCTTGAGTCGCTCATTGTTGCGCCCAAGGCGCGGGAAAACGACGTCGTAGCCTGCAGTTAGAGCGCGGCGTGAAAACTCGCGAGGTCGGTGCGGGGAAACCACTCGGCTTCGAAGGTGGCAACGATGCCGGGTTTGGTCGGTTTGGCGGCGGCGAGGTCGTCAGCGATCCGGTGAGCGATGCGCGGCCAGTCATGACACACCACGTCGGCGCGCAAGCCGGCCAGTGACAACGTCGCCAGCATCGGTCGGTGCAGAAACATCACAGGCATTGTGCGCAATAGGCGTAGCATTTCGGCTGGGGGGAATTTTGAAAGCCATTGGTCGTCCACACACACCAAGCCGTCCGTGAGTGAATCCCGGCGACGACGAACAAACGCCGGCCAGTCCCGTTCGCCCAGCAACGTCGGAGTCAGACCGGCCTGCTGAGTGATTTGCCGCCAACGTGCGTCCTCATATGAGGCGACGACCGCACGCAAGAAGTTCGCAGCTTTCAAGCCGCGTCGTTTCCATTCCATCAATCCCTGCGCGACGGCCCGGTAGTAACTCTGCTCGTAGCGGGGATAGGGCAGATCATAGCCAGGATTCGTGACGAGGAAGACCCGCACCCCGGCATCCGTGAGCGCCGACATCAGTGGCAGGCAATTCGGGTGGGGGCGATACCACAGCAGCGCGTCCAAGTCATGGGCCAGCAGGCGGTCGCCGAATTCGGGAAGTGTATCCTCGCCCCCGCTGTAGAAAATCAAGTCGGCAACGAAACCGTGGTGGCGCAATTGATTTTCCATTTCCGTGAAGAACATCTGCCAATCCGGTAACTGCACGTAACCGGGCCGCCACACCGGCAGGCCGACGACGCCACGGACCGGATGCCGCGGCTGGGGATGTACCGCGGCAAGCATGGTCACCGAACTGCGCAATCGGACCAGCCAGCCTTCCATCTGCAATTCCCCGTAGACCCGAACAACCGTGGTTTTTGGAACGCCAAAGAACGCGGCGATTTCGCGGGTGGTGTAGAACGGTTGCGGAACGGTGCCGCGCAACTGGCGAGCGATTCGCCGCAGCGCGTTCAGCAGAGCGAACGTCTGCGTCTGGCTGGGCGGCAGCTTTGGGCCGTTGGGAAAAAGCGTGGCCAACGGAGGCAACAGCCGGGGCAATTTGATTCGTCCCACCTCGCACAGGATGAAAGACCGCAGCCGGTACGTCGATGTCAAAATTGCGGACACACGCTGGTCATTTGGACAAAGAAGCAACTCTTGACGTATTCTGCGCGGTAACGACGGGAAGATGAGAGGACATATCACCATGAAGAAGCTACTCGCAGTTATCAGTTTGTTCGGGGTCATCGGAGCGCAGGCAACGATCGTCAATCTTGAAACCAACGTGTTCTTGGGACCGACGGGCACGGATGCTTATCCGGGACAGCCTAATGTGGGTTCCGGGAAGGCCATCAACTACGTAAGTTGGGTTTCCAACAGTAGTGCCCAGCAATTGGATCAGGGCAACACGCTCAGCTACAACTTTAACACGATGCCGGGTAGCGACCGGACGACGGGCACCCAATTCGGCGGTGTGCCGTGGTGGAAGGTGAACGCTTACTTCAACAATGGCGGCATCCCGATCAAGCTCGATACGGATAATGACCGGGATTTCACCGATGAAACGGCGATGACCGGCTTCAGTTCGCACGGCGACACACTAATCACGATGGACCTAGCGAAAATCCGCAGCGACAACGGCTGGGCTGCGAACCAAGCGCTGTCGTTGTCAGGCTGGGCCGGCGTGATGAACATCTACCCTGGTGCCGACAACTTTCCGAGCGGCGAAACTCGCACCAATATCAGCGCGGCCATCCTGCTGGATGGCTTGGTGCTCGGCGTGTACGACTTCTCCGACCAAGGGGTGCTTAATGCGGCGTATCACATGAGCGAATCCTACAACCTGAGCGTCGCGGGGACCGGTCAGTATCTTTCCTTCGTCGCGCTGTCGGGCTTGGACAACGCAGGCCACGGAACGCACGTCGCGTTCGGCGACGTACAGTTGACGGAAGCCGTGGTGCCCGAACCGAGCACGATCTTCCTGCTGGCGGTCGGCGGCGCGATTACCTATTCCAAGCTTCGCCGCAAATAGCCAGTGAGCGCGATGCTCCCCTGTCCGGACAATCGCAGCCTTCATCGTCGGCTCGAAGCGGACGGGTGTCCGCCCCGGTCTCATGTCAGTAGAAGCGACGCCCGCCCGACTTCGTCAGCTCGCACGTTGCGGCAATGCGACGGGGGCGTCGCTGCTACGGGCTTCACATTGATCGAACTGCTGGTGGTCATTGCCATCATCGGCCTGCTGGCGGCCATACTTCTGCCTTCGCTGAATACCGCCCGCGAAAAGGCTCGGACGGTCAGTTGCCTGAACAACCAGCGCCAGATCATCACGGCGGTGTATGGGTTTGCCGGCGATCACGGGGGCTACGCGCCGGGGGCCAACGAGAACTGGAACAATCCCGGCAACGGCAACTGCGGCCTCGGCCTTGGCGGTGCCTACAATCGGACGGCGGTCAGTGGCACGCCGCCCGGCATCTGTGGCAGCGCGCCGATTGTCACGCTGGATGACTGGAAGACGAATGGGGTGTTTCGGTCATCGTTAATGCGTCTGCGCTACCTCGGCAACAGTGCGAAGGTTTATCAGTGTCCGTCCACTGACGCGAAATACCTGAGCTATCTCGCGACGTTGTACCCGACGGGCGGCGATACCGGCTGGTTCACGAGCTATATGTTTAACCATTTCTATGTGGGCGGCGGCCGTGCCGACCCGTCTGCGCCGCAAGACCCTGAATTGCCATGGGGCAACCCGGCCACGTGGTTCGGTGCGAACGTGCAGGCCGGCCGCGCCAATCCGTTAGGGAAAGCGGCAGATCCGTCGCGCGTGGCGTTTAGTATCGAGTACCCCAGTGATTACGACACGTTCACGGCCTACGCAGTCCCGGCCTATCCGGGCTTCGAGTACACGTCTCCGCTCTACAATGGCAGTCCTGTGATGGTGAACTGCACGTTTGTCGTCCCCGTGCATGGCACAAAACGCGATCAAGCCGTGCAAGCGTGGCTTGACGGACATTGCGATTCGCAACGTCCGAATTATCCCGGCGGCTACGCCGGCACCGTCGCGCTCTCGTGCAGTTTCGCCGGCATCAACGGCCCGTAAGACTTCGATGAATCGCATGAACGAACACTGGCCGCACTGTGTCACCGGCAATCGCCTGAAGTTGATGATGTTCGACTTCAACTGGAAGATGCACGATCCCGCGCCCGAATCCTCCTTCTGGCTCGCCGCCGCCGAGGACTGGGCCTACGTGGACCCGGTCGCCTACGTGGACTGGCACGAGGACTTCGGCAACAACGCCGTCTTCCTCCAAGCCTACAACCACGTCGGCTACGCCTACTATCCGACTAAACTCGGTGCTTGGGCTCCCGGCCCCGGCACGCAACTCTTCCCACGCGTTTACGAACTCGCCCGGCAACGCCGGCTGCCGGTCGTCAGCTATTTCAACGTCGGCACCGATTACCTGCTCGTGAACTGCAGCAACTGGCGCATCCCCGATTTCGCGCACCAAAGCCAGTTCGGTATGCTCGGCCCGGAGAGTCCGTGGTCGGAGTACGTCGCCCAGCGGATCGCGGAGTTTTTGACCGACTACCCGGTCGATGTACTCTTCTTGGATTGGTGCGACTACGGCGCGCCCGGTCACGGTCACAAATATCCGGTGCAACCGTCGTGGTACGCGCGCCCCGTCTTCAAAGAAATTATCGGGCGTGAGATGCCGGACAAAGCGGAGGACATCGCGCCCGCGGAAGGCTTGCAGTACAAGCGCGAGATTCTCGCCCGGCATTTTCGCAAGCTCATGACTGTGATTCGCCGGACGAGTCCGCAAACCAAAGCCTATTTCACCCCGCCGTATCACATTCCGAACGACCCTCTCTGGACCGATCACCCCTTGATGCTGGAAAGCGACGGCTTGCTCGCTGAGTATTCGCGCCCCGACACGATGGACTGGCTGCTCGCGGCCCGGCAACCGCACCAAGCCATGATCGCCACGCCGATGGCTTGCGGTTACGAACTCAGCCGGGAAGCGATGCACGAACTGTGGAACAAGGGCTGCGGTCTCTGCGGATACTTCTGGGGTTGCCCGCCCAAGCTCGAGCCGCACGTCACCTTCCGCAAGCAGCTCGCCGTCGTGAAAGAAACCTTCGCCGAACTCGCCTGACCGAACATGCCGCCTGTCCTCCCGATCACTCTGGTCACCCTCGCCATCACCGCGCTCTGGCTGATCAACGGCTGGGCCATGCGGCGCGGATCGCGTTCGGAAGCCGTCGGCGTCTGTCTGTGCGGCGTGGCACTACTGGTGGCCGGTGTGCTGGGGCTAGCCCACCGCCAAGTGCTCTACCAGCCGACCACCAGCACTCTCGGCGCTATCACCGGCCTCGCCCACGCCGTCGGGTTTTGCATCATCATCTTTCACTGCCTCAAGATCGGCCCGACCGGCCCGACGGCGTTGCTGAACAATCTCGGTTTGATCGGCCCCGTCGTGGTGGGGCTGATCTGGTTTCGCGACGGTGCGCGCGTGACCCCGGTCGTGTGGACCGGACTCGGCCTGACGCTGGCGACGTTGGTGGTGCTGGGATTACCGGGCGGTCAAGACCGCGTGAGCCGCCGGTGGTTCCTGTTGGCTCTGACCGGGTGGGCACTGGCCAGCGTCGCCAACACCGGCCAACTGCTCGCCGGTCGCTGGTCACCGGGTCACCACGCGGCGTTTGTGGTCGCGATGTATGCGGTGGCGTTTGCCGTGATGCTGGCGTGGGTGCTCCTTCACCGCACCGGCTGGCCGCGCTGCGCCGAATGGTGGGCGGGCACCGCGAGCGGTGCTTTGTTCGGTGGCGTCGTGATTCCGCAAATGGTCAGCTTGTCCGCGCGCGTGCCGGCGGCAGTGCTATTCCCGGTGGTGCAAGCCGGTTCCATCGTGCTGGTGCTGCTCGTCAGCGCTGTGACCCTGCGCGAGCGGCTGCCGGTTCGCTCGTGGATCGCGTGCGGGTTGGGCGTCGCGGCGATTGTCTTGCTGAGCCGGTGATTGCTCAGATGATTTCCGCGTAGCGACCGGCGGGCGCGCGCAAGTGCAGCGTGCCTTCAAACGTGCGCGCAAAATTCGGTTGGCGCACCCGATCCACCGCAATGTCGGCCGCGATGCGGGCGGCAATTTTTCGCCAATCGAACGCCAGCATGTCCACCGGGCAATTCGCCAGTTCCGCCGCCGCGAGGTCGAAGCGATGCAGGGCCAGCACGCGGCGACGGCGGAGCAGCGCGGTGAATACGGCGGGAGTGTGGAGGCAGAGGGTGGCGCTGGTGTGGTTGTCGAAAAGGATCAAGCCGGTGGCGGGAGACGGGTTGAGTCGCGCGAGTTCCG
>CAZJCX010000005.1:16082-20875 GCA_964544425.1 uncultured Verrucomicrobiota bacterium | reverse complement strand
AATGCCAGACAGTGAGGGTCTGCGAGAGACCGGCATTGCGAAACGGAGTCAACAGCCAGCGGCGAGCGGGCGGGATGATTTCGGTGGAAGCCAGGACGTGGACGCGTTTGATGCCGGCGAGTTTCCACGCGCGGATGACGTGGGGGAGTTCCGCTTCGAAGCTGGTGCGATACGTCGCGGTCGCGAACGGATAGTCGCCATCGGTGACGACGATGGGACACACCCCGGCGGTGGCGAGGGAGCGAACCACCGGTTTGTCCACCGGCAACGGGCGAAACCAGAGCAGGTAATCGAGTTCGTGCGCCAGGAGTCGGTCAAGAAACTCCGGTCGTTGCTCCTCACCGGCTTGATAGAAAATCAGGTCGGCCACGAAATGCCGGGCGCGGAGTTGTTCCTCGATGGCGACGTAGAACGCGCGCCATTCGGAGTAGGAAGAATGGCCGAGCATCCACACGGGCAAGCCCACCACGCCATGGATCAGATGCCGGGGCTGTCGCCCTCGCGCTTGGAGGACCGTGCCGAGTCCGCGCTGCGTGGAGAGCACGCCTTCCGCGACCATTGTTTGAAAGGCGCGGGCAACAACGGAATGATGGACGTGAAAAAAGTCCGCCACTTCTCGGGCGCTGTAAAAGCGCTGCGCCGTCGCGCCCCGGTGTTGCGCGGCCAGTTGGCGCAACGCCTTGAGCAGTTGATGCGACTGGGACGTGCGCCCGGCGAATCGCGACGAACCACGCCACGCCAGCGCAAGGGGCGGGAGCTGGTGGGGTTCGCGGATGCGACTCATGCTGGAATGCTGGTGGAATGCCCCCGGCAGGTCAAAGCCAAAGTCAGTGTCGGCAGTTTGTCGCTGTTGCCAGCCGCCCCGGCACTGTGCATAGTGTCGTCAAGGCGAAAGATGGAAGGGCACACTATATGAAGACTTCAGCACTTGTCCTCGCGGGCGGTTTGTTTGTGGCGGGCGCAGCGTCGGCTACCGTGATTGACAGCGCGGCCACGGGGTCGTGGGGAACGGGCGCGACGTGGCAATTCGGGAATGTGCCGACCGCCTCCAACAACGACGATGCCCGGATTGGTGTCGGGACTGGACATGTGGTCACGGTGGATGCCAGCGGAGCGACGGCGCGTTCGGTCGAGATTGGTTCATGGGGCGGTGGCGGCGTACTCCGAATTGCCGATACGTATAACCTGGCTGTCACCGATTTTAACTATTTTGGAACTGGGGGCACATTTGACCGGTCGACCGGCTATGGCGGCACGCTGACCGTGTCGGGGCGTTATTTGTCCTTGGGCGGTGCGGCTGGTAGCAGCGTGGCGGGCGACAGTATCAATTATTTGGACACCCGCAGTGGTTTCACGCAGAACGGCAACTTGACAGTGAACGCGCTCGACACCGGTGGAGCTTATAACCTCGGCAGCCACACGCTGACCGTCACGGGCACGGCGGGCTATAATCGCTTGTTCATCGGTCTCAATAGCGCAACCGCATTTTCCCGTAGCTCCGGTAGCGTCGTGACCGCCAACTTCCTCGACATCCGCAACGCCAGCACGTTCACGGCATTCGCCAACGATACCGTCACCGGCGCCGGCGGATTACGGTTGGACACTGCCGGACAATTGAGTTCCACGGCCGGTACGTTGGCGCTGTCATTCACCAATCCCAGCGCGAATTTTGAGCTCTACGGAACCGGCTCGGCGGTGTTGACGTACACCGACCCGAATGCCCCGGGCTTCTGGTACGCCTTGCGCGCCAAGGGCAATCGTGAAACTACGTTGCAGAATTACATTACCAACGGCCAGATTGCGCTCAACACGAGCGGCCTGTCCCTCGCCTATGCCACGCCGTTCCTGTTGGATCCGGTGTTCTATGACGCCGGCACGGACTACACGTACATCGGTTTCGTGTCCGATTTTGTCGCCACGGTTCCCGAACCCAGCACGGTGTTGCTGTTCCTCGCCGGCGGAGCGCTATTGTACCGGCGGCTGCGACGGGGATAACGTGACGGCTCGCTCCGACTTCTCGCCGCGACGCGTGGCCGGATTTACTCTCATCGAACTTTTGGTGGTTGTTGCCATCATCGCGCTGCTGGCGGCGTTGTTGTTGCCGGCCTTGAACGAGGCGCGGGCCAAGGCCAAGACGATGAGTTGCCTGAACAACCAACGGCAAATCATCACCGGCGTGTACAGTTTCAGCAGCGATCACGGCGGTTATGCGCCGGGGGCGAGTCATTTCTGGCACTACGGCAATAACAACTACGCGATGGGCATCGGCGGCCCCTACAACCGCACGACCGCCGCCGTGCCTCCCGGCCAAGGCGGGTTCCAACCGCAGACGCTGGATGATTGGCGGACGAACGGCTTTTTCCGGTCATCCCTGATTCGGCTGGGTTATCTTGGTAACAATGCGAAGATTTTCCAGTGCCCCTCTGTGGATGCCAAGTTTCTGAGCTGGCAGGTCCCCAATTACAACGAAGATGCCGGCTGGGTGAATGTGTACACGTTCAACGTCTTCTACGTCGGTGGCGGCCGCGCCGATCCAACTTCCCCCGCGGATCCCGAACTGCCGTGGGGCAATCCGGGCGTGGGCACCTACGTCGGCGACAACATCTTTTCCGGCCGGGCGGTGCCGTTCGGGAAGGCGACTGATCCAGCCCGCGTGGCGTTCAGTGTCGAATTCCCCAGCCCGTCGGATGGGTTCTTGCCCTATTTCATGGGGAGTCCACCCGGTTACGAGATCACCTATCCGCTCTACAACGGGAATCCGACCGCCGTCAGTTACACAATCGTCAGCGGCATCCACGGCAAAGGCCGCACGCAAACGGTGCAGACCTGGCTCGATGGCCACGCGGACACGCAAGCGCCACGGTATACCAATCCCTACGGTTGGCCCGGCACCTACGCGTTGGCCGCCAGTTGGGCCGGCATCAACGGTCCCTGAACACACGCTGATACGATTGATGTTTCCCCGTCCGAATGCAAACCTGCCCCTTCAGCGAACCGCTGTGTGATGACCGTTTCAGCCCGCAGCGCCTAACTGGCGGAAGGAAAATGTTCTGATGAAGTATCGCCCCCTCGGACGGACCGGCCTGCGCGTCAGCGAACTCTCACTCGGCGGGTTGTTTGTCTCCGCCCTTGGCGGGGAGTTCGAACAATCCCGGGGCGCGGTTTGCCGGGCGCTCGAACGCGGTGTCAATTACATCGACACCGCGCCCGGCTACGCCAACAGCGAGGAAGTCCTCGGCAAGATCCTGCGCGATGTCACCCTGCCGGTCGTCCTGTCCACCAAACTGGGCGGTCGTCCACAACCATTCGAGCCGCAGAACCCCCGGCATCTCTATCAGAGCGTGGATGAAAGCCTCCGGCTCTTGGGCCGTGATGTGATTGATATTTTGATGATCCACGAACCTGACCGGCCCGGTCAGTACGATTGGTGGAGTGGGTGGCCGGCAATTACCGGCCCGGTGTTGGACGTGCTGGCCGATCTCAAAGCGCGCGGCAAAATCCGCTACACGGGTCTCGGCGGGACGACCGCTTACGAGATATGCCGCGTGATGCGCACCGGGTTGTTCGACGTGGTACTCACGGCCTACAACTACAGCTTGCTCTGGCGCGAAGCGGAGATTGAACTGCTCCCGCTGGCGAAACAACTCGGCATGGGCGTCGTCATCGGTTCACCACTCCAACAAGGCGCGCTCGCCACGCGGCACGATTTGACAATGCCGTGGCTCAGCCAACCGCGCCGCAATCAACTGGCCGCGTTGTATGAGCTGGTTGAGGCCGAGGGGATCCCGCTGCCGGAGCTCGGCCTGCGGTTTGTGCTCTCCAATCCCGACATCGCCACCGTGCTGATGGGGGCACGCTCCACCGCGGAGGTGGAACAAAATGTGGCGGCGGTCGAGAAGGGACCGCTGCCGTCCAAGCTGGTGGCGCAGCTCAACGAAATCGCCGCGCGCGTGCCGTTCCGACCCTTCGAAGAGCCTGCCGGCTTGGGTTGGGTGCTTGGCAACCAGAATCTCAAAACGCCGGGAGCGATGTGAACGGAGTTGCGGTCACCAGCCCTGCTCAACCCCAGGTTCGTGGTATCCCGGTGCCACAACCCGGGCGTCAATGCGACGGGCACAGTACGGTCGCGGAGACGCGCAGACCGCAGGCGCTGGCGCAGATGACGACCAATCCCTTGTAGAAATCTCATGAAACAACTACGAACCCTCGGTTTAGTTTGCCTCGCCACCTGTGCCACCCACGCGGCGGACGTTTTACTGGTGGATCTCAAACCCGCCGCCACCGAATGGGGCACCGAGGCGCATCCGCTATTCGGCACGAACGGCGTACGCGTCGTGGAGTGGGGCAGCGCCGGGAACATGGGGTGGATGTGGCCGGGCAGCGAAGTCAAAATCGTGAAGTCCGTTGACCCCAGTTTTCAACTGCCGGAGGGAAAGAAGTACGCCAGCGACATGACCAACGTCGTTGCCGTCGCGGGCGAATGGACGACCGGTGTCTCGCTCTACGCGCGCCGGATGAGCTTTTATCACTGGCTGGAGTATGACATCCCGGCGGGCGCGGCGAAGTTCACAGGCGAGTTGTTTGTGACGGACGACCCGCGCGGCTATCAGTGGTGGGCGACCGCGAACCAGCAATTCACGTTTCAAGTATTTGTGGACGGTCAGGAAGTGGACAAAGTCGACCGGATGCGCACGAATCTCGAACCCGGTTCCGGCGAGTTGCTCAAGAAGCTGGAAGTCGCCATCCCTGCCGGCGCGAAGAAACTCCGCTTCCGCCTCGCCAACTCCGCGTGG
>CAZJCX010000005.1:7407-16053 GCA_964544425.1 uncultured Verrucomicrobiota bacterium | reverse complement strand
TCATCCACGGCGGCAAATTCACACCCTGACGAACCGCGCCACCGGGTTCCAAGCGTGCGCTAAAACACTTGCGCGTACGTGGCGGCGTCAACCGCGTGATGGGGCTGGGCTTCGTGGACGACCGGTCTGGTTTGTCGGCGCAGCGTGCCGGCGGCGATGTCGGTGGCGATCTGCTCGGCCAGCTTCGCCCAGTCAATCAGCGCGAAATCCGCCCGGCACCCCGGCACCTCACTGGCCGCCACATCGAGACGGAGCGTGAATAGCGCGCGTTCGCGACGCAGGAAGGACGGAAATTGCTGCCGCCAGGCCGAGCAGATTACCGGCATCGTGTACCAATCCGCGAACAGGTAGCCGGTCCGGTTGGTCGTGGCGGCCGGTGGGGCGGAGGTAAACAGGGTTGTGTTCACGAACTGATGCTGCAGCCCCGATTCTGCCAGTTCCTCCTTCAACCAGCTTGGAAGCGCGGCGGCGGTTGCGACGACGGTGACCCGTTGAATGCCGTCGCGCTGCCACGCTTGCAGGGTGCGGCGGGTCGCCTGCTGCCAACTCAGGTGATATTGCGGGAAGGGATACGACTCGCCGGGTTGGTTGACGATGGCCACTTCGACGCCGCTGTCCGCGAGCGTCTGCAAAAGCGGGAGGTAAGCCCGCAACGGTTGGTACCACACTACGCAATCGAGGTTGTGTTCCAGCAGCCGTTCGGTGAACGCGGACGTATTCGGCTCACCATGGTGGTAGAAGACAAAATCCGCGACCCAATTGCGACGCCGCAGTCGTTCCTCCAACGCATCAAAAAAAACACGCCACTCCGACCAGGTGCAATACCCGAATTGCCAGATCGGCACGCCCACCACACCCCGCACGGAGTGCCGTGGTTGGCGGGTGGCGGGTTGGAGCATGGTGTGCGAGGCCCGGACGCGCAGGAGTACTCCATCCCGTTCCAACTCCCGGTAGACCCGCACCACCGTGGTCTGCGGCACCTGGAAAAACAACGCCACGGCGCGGGTGGAATAGAATGGCCGCGGCTCCGCTTGCCGCAGCCGGTCGGCAATGGCCCGCAACGCTTGGAGCAATTCATACGTCTGGCTGCCCCTGCCCGGCAACTTCCGACCATCCGGCCACAGCTCCGCGAGCGGTGGCAACTGACTTGGCTTGCGAATCTGGCTCATGGCGACTGTGTGCTTCGCCCGTCACTGGAATCTTGGCGATCCTCCATCCCTATAACAAATTCTCGCCTCCGTGCACAGCCGCCCGGCTGAACACGCACTGAACAACTTGCACGATTTTGTCCGGCTTGATAGTCTGCGCCCCGTTAACGGCGAGTTGAATCATATAACCAGTGAGGGAGATCAGTACTATGATGAAGTTCGCGAAACACGTCTTGATGGCCTTGGCCGCGGTCGCCGTGTCCACTGCTGGCACTCGGGCGTCCGTTGTGACAGTCGGTTCTTGGAGTATTGAGGGGTCGAACACACTCAACAATGCCACAATTATCAATAACGACTTTGGCGCGGCGAGCTTAAGTCAGTTGCTCAGTTCCCCGAGTGGATTCGTGAACAATATTCGCGAGGAAACAGCCGCCCGCCCCCTGTTCTTGGCGGGTCTTGACGATCAGACAGTGGACTTCGGTGGGAGCGATGCTAACACGACCCGCGGTACCGTGGAGATGTGGCTTACTGGCAAGCAACTCGTCAACCAGACAGGTGACGATATCTGGGTTACCGAAGCAGGCGGACCGGGCGCGCCTGAGGCAATCATGATGCGGGTTTACTCCGGTGGCGCGTGGTCTAGCTGGGTGTATAAGTACGCCGACGTTGAGTGGAACCCCGACGCGGATGGCACCGCGGCATTCTTTACGGGCTATGATTTTGTCACCGACTTCGGTCTGTCTACGTCGGCACTCGTTGACAAAGTGCAGATACAAAACGGCATCGACACGGATACGACCGTAAGCGGAGAGGGCGTCGTAACACTGGGAGGCGGTGGGGGCTTGCTGCTCGATCGTGGACCCCTTGGTGGCAATAGCATATATACAAGCACACAGTTTGATGCTGACTTGGGCTACGTTTTCTACGGTGCGGCGCAAGACTCGGTCGTCCCTGAACCCTCCACGATCCTCTTGATCGGCGTGGGTGGGGCGTTGGTGTACCGGCAGGTGCGGAATCGCAAGCGGAAGTAGGGCGGGCCGGTCTCGCAGGTTTTCACGAGGGCCGCGGATTTTTCCGTCGCCCTCGTGTCTTTTTAATACTCTGGCGGTGGGTCTGGCGGGTGGATTGTCGGATGAAGACGAGACTGCAAACGTGGTGGGCGCTGGTCACGGGTGGCCGGGCTTTGGCGGTGGTGGATCCGGAGGCTTCGCCGCTCGGTGGTCCTGGCCTTGCGGCGATCTGGCAGCGGGTGGCCGATGTATTGAACGGGGACCAACCCCGGCAACGCAAACGCGCTCGCCGCCGTCGCGGTCGGATGTCCCGCCGGTACTTCTAGGAGCACGTTCGTTTGGAAAAGTTCCCGCCAACCATTGAGAGAAACGAATCGTGAAATGGTCGTGGATTGCTCTGACGGAGTGGGGCGCCGGCAACAGCAACGGGGAACAGCTCGTCCACGGCGGGGAATTCATTCGATGATGAAGCAGGCGGCGTGGGTGCTGCTGGGCGGTTTGCTCGGCGGCTGCGCTCAGCCGGCGCATCCCCTGATTCACGAGGCGCGGACGCAGTCGGCGGATCGGATTGAGATCAGCGTGCCGGCTGATCACACCATGTTCAGCGTGGTTGTGGATGACGCCGCCGGTGTGCGTGTGCGGAATTTGTTATCCATGGCACCGGTGACGAACAGCGCGATGACCGTCGCGTGGGATGGGAAAGATGACGATGGGAACGCCGTGCCGCCCGGCGCTTACACGGTGCGCGGGCTTTCCCTGCCGGGCTTGGACGCGCTCTACCAATACAGCTTTTACAATCCCGGTGATCCGCCGTGGCACGGGTATCCGAACAGTCACTGGGGCAGCAATCACGGCGACCCGGTCAGCATCGCGTGCGTACCGGCCGGCGTCGAATCACCGTGGCGCGCGGTGATTGGGTGCGGCGGGTCGGAAGGGACAGACTACATTTACGCCATCGGCAAGAACGACCGGAAAGTGTGGGGCTTGGCGCAAGGCTGGGGCACATCCTTTGGCGTGGCCATTGATCAGGATGTTTTGTACGCCGCGACGGGCAACAAACTCGCGCGCTTCTCGGTGAAGGATGCCACGCGCCTCGGTTGGTCGCGTCCCGCCGGCTCGATCCCGGACGTGACGTTTGATTCGACGATTGTGGCGCTCGCGATCGGGCCGACACAGGGCGCGGTGATGCTGGCGGTTGGCGAGCGGGTGAAAGAGCCGACGTTGGTGATCTTCGAGAAAGCGACCGGCCGCCCGACCGGAACATTTGCCGTGGCAAGCAATCCGAAGCTGGGTTTTGACCCGCGCGGTCGGTTGTACGGGAGCACGACGAACGAATTCGCCCAGATTGATCCCGCCACCGGCGCGCTCACCCCGGTCAAACTCCCCGGCGTCGCCAAGCCCGGAGCATTCACATTCGATGCCGCCGGTCAGCTTTACATGATGGATGGCGGGCCGGACATGCAGGTGAAGGTGTTTGTTGAAGCGACGCCCCCGTCGCTTCCAGACGCGAGCCGCAGCGACGGGGGCGTCGCTGCCACGTGGCGTTTCACACGCACCATCGGCGTGAAGGGCGGCGCGCAGCAAGGCAATCGGTTTGAACCGACCGGGCTGATGAATGTGCTCGGGCTGGCGGTGGATGACCGGGGCTTTTTGTGGACGACCTCCGGGGCGCATCCGCGACGACAGGCAGCGTGGGACTCGACCGGCAAGCTCGTGCGCGATTGGGTGGGCAGCACGCTCTACGGTGCGTGGAATTCGTTCCTGCACGATCAAGACCCGACCATTGCCGCCGTGTGGAATGTGCTTTTCAAAATTGATCCCGCCACGACGCAGGACTACCGGCCCGTGGGCTTTATCACCACCGGCTCGAAACCGGAATCGCAGATTCAATTCAACGCCGGCCCGCCGTGGGCCTATTTCCACCGCAACACGCTCTTCCGGAGCAGCGTCTCCGGACGGATGCGCGAGTATTTCATTCAGGTCAATTGCGGCTACCCGGTTCTCTATGTGAAAAAGGGCGAGGACTACCGGCCCGTCGCCGCGTTGTGGACGAAGAGCGTGCATCACGCGATTCTGACGCCGTGGAGCCGCCCCGAAGATCCCGACGGCCTGTTGTATGTGTGGTCGGACTTGAACGAAGACGAAATCATTCAACCCGAGGAAGTCGTGGTGCCCGGCACGAAAGCGCACAATCTGGGCGGGTGCGTCAACGCGCCGCCGAATCTGGAATGGGTCGTCGGCGAATGCCGGATCAAACCGACTCGGTTTAGCGCCGTCGGCGCGCCGATTTATGAAACGGCCGGGATTGAGCGGCTCTCCTTTGCCGGCGTCGATCGCGTGATTGATCGCGTCGTCAATGACCCGAACAACCGGCAACGTCCGAACGGACTGCTGCGCGCCGTGGGTGATCATCTCTTTGGCGGCTTCGGCAGTTGGCCGCAGTACTTCGAGGGTCTGCACACCTGGTATGACCGGAGCGGCAAAGTCGTTGCCACCCGTAAAATGGTCGGCAGCGCCGTCCACGGCTCCATCGCTTACGGCAAAATGGTGCCGCGCGGCGAGATGATCGGTGAACTTTTCGTCAGCGGCACGGCGAAAGTCAATGACGCCCTCGGCAGTGTCATGGCCATTCACGGCAACTGCGGTCAGGCGTATTTTTTGACAGAGGACGGGATTTTCATCAGCAGTCTCTTTCGCGATTTTCGCGACAGCCCCGAGGGGTGGGGCGCGGAAGTCGTGCGCGGCATGAGTTGGAAAAACATCTCCCTCTATCAGGAGTCGTTTAATGCGTGGTTTGGCAAACAAGACGACGGCATCTACCGGTACCTCTTCGGCCACACCAGCGCCAACGTTGTCGAGATCAAAGGGCTGGAGCAAGCCCGGCGCTTCATTGCGGGACAGGTGATTGTCCCGCCGTAATCCAGAGGAAGCATGAACGACCATCGCCGGCTTACCTGTGTCGTCCCGTCTGGCATTGCCAGCGCCTGTCACGCGCGACCGCGCGCGGATGACGTCGTCGAGTATGTCGTGGAACTGACCAATACCGGGCATGAGGCGCTGGATTTCGACTGCTACGCGGCCGTGCTGACTGGTTTGCGCGGCGCGACGGCGTACTTACCGGTGCATGGCGGCGCCGTGTTGCCGGTGCAGGATGCGGACTACACCGTTCACAACCTCGGCGGACTGACCATCCCGGCAGCGGTTCTTCACCAGCCCGACAACACCGGCTTCGTCATCGCACAGGAGAAAATGCCGGCGGACGAAGCCCGGTATCGCACGGGTCTGCTCGTACATGGTCGCGGTTTGCCGGCGCGGCACATCAAGGAAGTCAAAGGCGTGGCCATGAGTCTGGTGGACACGCAGGCCGGTCAGGCACGCGAAGATCTCGGCGGCGTCGCGGCGTTTGTGGAGAGTCTCGTGCTCGCGTCCGGTGAGAAAGCGCAACTCGGCCCCTATCTCGTCGCGCCCTACCGGGGCACGTGGCTTGATGGCGCGGCGTTGCTGCGGAAGATCCGCCGCCCACGAACACTCCGGCCGTGGACGGCGCCGCTGAATCTCGGCGCGATCTGTGTCTGGCATCGGACGATGGAAAAGTTCGCTGATTACCCGGTATTCGCCGCGAAGCAACGCGAAGTCGGCGCGGACATCATCGCGATGATCCAGTGGAACTGGCTGCCGAAACGCGACCCGAGTTTCTGGTGGGCGTATTCGTTGCATTGTCCGGCGGATGAACATCTCGGCGGCGATGCGGCGTTGAAACAGGCGATTGCGGAAGCGCGCCGGCAGGGAACGGAGACGTTGCTCTATTCGTCGTTTGCGACGGTGGGCGTGGATGGGCCGCTCGCGCCGATGTTCCGCGAGAAGAATTGGTACATGCTTTGTGAACCCGGTCGGACTGACCCGGCGGTGGAATACGGTGGCTGCGGATATTTCTACCCGCCGTGCGTGGGCTTACCGGAGGTCCGCGAGTGGATCGTGACCGGTTTGTGCGACTTGATGAAGAAGTACGAGCCGGTCGGCTTGTTTCTGGATGAGCCCGCCGCCATCGGTTATCGGCCCTGCTACAACCCCGCGCACCGGCATGATCATCCGTATGTGTGGACGCATGGCGTCGCGGAAATCCTCCGCGAGTTCCGCCGGCGCTGCCCGGACGCGGTCGTCACGTTGGAAGGCAGCTCGGAATTGCTGCGCGAATCCGTGGACGGCTATTACTGCCACAGCCACGCCTTTACTGGTCACCGACACACCGCGCCGGTGACGCGGGCGATTGCCGAGGGGATTAACATTTTCGATTCTTCCCACAACGCCCCCGTCCCGGCCACCGGCGCAGCGTATCATTTTGCCGGCGGCGCGCGGTATTATACCGACCGGGTGCACGCGACTGCGCTGGCGGCTCACCAACGGTACCGGGTGGCGTACCCGGAGCTGTTTAGCGGCGAGTTGCTGCCGGTGTTGCCGCGCTTCGACTTGCCGCAGCTCGCCGGCTGTGCGTACACGCCGGTGATCGGCTACTTGTTCCGCGACGGCGGCAAGACAGTGCTGACGGTCGCCAAGACCGGGGGCGAAGTGGAGGAACATTTCGTGACCGTGACGTTGCCATTTACCGCCCGCGAACTGCACGACCGCGTGACGGGCGAGCGCCTGCCGGTGGGCGCACGGCTCGTGATCCGCGCGTGGGAAGTCCGGGCGTGGGAAGTCATCACCTGACAACCTTGGAGGAGAACATGCGACCTGCCCCGTTCCCTATCACGGGACGATGCCGGGCTGAGAATCAGCGATGCCGCTGTGAAAGATGGCTACGGCGGTTAGGTGCGCGCCGTGGCCTTCGCGCCACAATCCTGGAGGTGGCCAATGATCCAACACATGGTCTGGTTCCAATGGACCGACGGCGTCACCGCCGAGCATATCGCTGTTCACCAGCGCGAACTGGAAGCGCTGCGCGCCCTTGTGCCTGGCATCCGACATCTGTCGTTCGGCACAAACTTTACCATCCGCGCCATGTCGCCGCTGCGGATTGGCTTGATTGGCGCGGGCGGGAGTTGCACCATGTACCAGCCGGCGGCAAATGCGACATGGAAATCTTGATTCACAACGCCCCATTCGTCCCGTAGCCGCTCGCGTCTGCCGATGCACCACACACTACCTCGCCCGGCCCTTGAATGGGTTGAGGGACACATTCTCGGCAACGGCGATGTGGGGGCGGTGGTGTGGGGCACGGCGGATAAATTGTGTGTCGGTCTCAACAAGCACGATGTCTGGGACCGGAATCACCCACTTCCGCACGGCAATCGGTGGGTCACGCCGTATCCGGAACTCGTGCGCCGTGTCTTGGCGGGCGAGCGCGACATCCTGGCGATGAATTCCACGCCCCGGTATGCCGGCGCGACGCAGTGTTACCAACTGTCCTGTGGCGTGCTCGAACTGGAATTGCTGCGTGGCCAGCCGGTCAAATCGTTCACCCAAACTCTCGACACGGGCGGCGCCGAAGTCCGCGTCGTCGCCACGCCGACCACGAGCGGGTTTATGTGGGGGTGTGACTACCGGCCGATTATCGCGACCATTTATGTCCCGGCGACGGCGAACGCCGTGGTGATTCGGCTGGAAAGCGAGAAGGAGCAACGTGTCGGTTGGTGTTTGCGCGGCGCCTTACCGGTCGTGAGCGTCAACGGCGCCGATTCTGGCCCGATTGAGTTTGGTGGCGCCACCGGGCCGCGCGAGTTGGTGGTGACGTTCGCGGGCGCCGCGCCGTCGGCGACTGCCCGCGATGCGCACCGGCAATGGTGGGCGGAGTTTTGGAGCCATTCCTCCGTGGAACTGGCGGACAAACGCTTGGAGGCCCTCTGGCATTTGGGCTTGTATGCACTGGCGTCGTCCACGCGTTCGCACACCTCGCCACCACATTTGCAGGGCATCTGGAACCATTACGCACCGGGGGTCTGGCACACCGATTTCCATCTCAACTTGAATTTGCAGATGTGCCACTGGGCGGCGTGCTCGTCGAACCACCCGGAATTGCAGGCGGCGTTGATCCGTTGCCTGACGCGTGACTGGCGGGAGGAATTTCGGCTGCTCGCGCGCGAAGAGTTCCACGCGCCCGGTTTGGCGGCGCCGCTCTGTGTTGACATTCAGGGCCGGTCGCTCGGCGGCTGGTTGTTTGATGTGGAACTTTCCATGACCGCGTGGCTGGCGCAGCACCTCAACTGGCACTGGCAGTTCACGGGCGAGTTGACCGACGAAATGTTCGGTTTCCTGCGCGAGTGCTGCGAGTTTTACGCGGCAATTCTCGTCCGCGATGCGCAGGGCCAGTACCACATCGCGCTATCCCACGCGCCGGAGCAAAACCTCGCCGGCCGCTTTGTGTGTGGTCGCAATCCGGCCATCGACGTGGCGCTGATCCGTGAACTCTTTCGCAACTTCGCCGTCGCCTGTCGTGAGCGGGGTACGGCCGATCCGTTTGCCGGCATCGCGGAGAATCTGCCGTCGTTGCC
>CAZJCX010000005.1:832-7397 GCA_964544425.1 uncultured Verrucomicrobiota bacterium | reverse complement strand
GGTGGAGCAGGGCACCTTGATCGATCATGAGATCAACTATCTCCCCGAGGGCGACCGGCCGGGGCGCTTCCCGTATTCACACCGCACGCCAGCCCGGCTGGTTCCGGTCTGGCCTTGTGCGGAGATTGGCCTGCATCACGACGTCGAACTGGGACGCCGTTCCTACCGGGAATTTCTCAGCTACGGCAACGAGGATTTCAGCGGCTGGTCCTACACCTTCCAAGCCTGCATCGCCGCGCGGTTGGGGCTGGCCGCCGAGGCACTGCGCGAGTTGGGCGACCATTTCACCTATCCGGGCGGCCTCACGAGCCACAACCGGATGAATAGCGAAGTTGGTCCCGTTTTCCAAATCGAGGCTTTACTCGCTGCCCCGGCGGCAATCAACGAAATGCTTGTCCACCGCACGCCGGACGGGGTCATCCGGTTGTTTCCCGCCTGGCCCACCGGAACGCGCGCCCGGTTTGAAAACTTGCGCGTGCCGGGCGGCATCCTCGTGAGCGCGGAGTTCGACGGCGCCCGCACCACGGGTGTCCAACTGCGCGCCGCTCGTCCCGGCAAGGCGCCGGTGCTGGTGGACGGTCAAACCCAACTCATGGAGGTTACGCAGTGCGACGTGTAACCCGATGGCTACCGGAGCTGGAGAGGATGCGGACCTGAATTACGATCAGATCGTGATGAAGCAACCGGAGTCCACCGGCGGTCATACCTACGAGATCGCCTTTCATCAAGACAACTACTACGCGCTACGTGGCCAGGACCCGGAGAACTGGGATGAGGCGATCCATCTGGATGGCCGCCGGACGTTTCAGGGCTGGCTGGCGTTCAGCGAGACGACGCTGGAGAACGGGACGCTGTTCGTGCAACCGGGCGGGCATCGCTTCGGGTTGCTGGAACACCGGGCCGGCCAAAGCCGGGCACGATTGTTCGATTGACCCGCGCGTCGCCGGTCTCAAAAAAACTCCGGTCCTCCTTCAGCCCGGTCAGTTGCTGGTGTTCAGTGGCCTGCTGCCGCACGGCAGCGGAGTGAACCGCTCGGCGGCGGCGCGCAAGATCATCCAATTCAGCATCTCCGTGCCGGGCGGGAGGCCGCCGAAAATCGCGCGCCCGTTGCTGCGGGCCGGTCACGGGGTCTTGCCGCCGTGAGCGTCGAACGTGCCCGGCGTGCGCTGTGTGGTGAACGAACGGACCGGATTCCCGCTTTCGAGATGCCGAACCATTCGGGGTATTACACCGGCCAGTTGCCATCAGTGAAGCGGGTCTGTTTGACGAGGCGCAGTTTCGACGGGTGTGTCAGTAATACTGGCACGTGTCGAGGCCGGGACCCGCGACCGGTAGGGGATGGGGAAGATGACCGGCTGGTCGGTCGCGGGAAGCGTATTGGCCGCCAGGTCGGCGGCGACGGGTTTGTCGCGGGGCGAAGAGTTTCTGCACAACCGCGTGACGTTGAAAGCGTCAATGAGCGTGTGGGATTGTCCCTCACGGCAAAGTGACAAATGGAACCATGCCCGGGCGTTGCGCGAGTCGTTGCACCTGCTGGCGACCAAACGGCTGCGCCTTGACGGCTTCGTGGGAGCCCGGTATCCGTTTGCCGAGGCGGCGCCGGCGTTCAAATCTTTGGTGGCAAATCCCGGCCAGTATCTCAAAATTGCCCTGACCTATCCGTGACGGTGATACGTTGCTGATAATCTGGGTGAGGCAGGCGAACGGTAGCAGAATGTCGGCCGCGACTGACGTGGAAAGCAACGTGGGCGTTCTACGTTCACCGGTCCTTACGGTTGTGCGCAGCAATCTGACCTATGGGACGATCGGGTTTAATGGCTGGAATGGTTCTGCCTACCGGAATGGCTTCCGGCGTGCCGGCGGTGGGCGGCCAAATCGTCCTGGGATGGCAGGGCCTCGCGTTGAATACGTATGCCAACCAAGGGGTCATCAACAGCTTTCAACTCGTGGAGCTTGACGTTCTCAGCGTTCCCGAGCCGAGCATCGTGTTCCTGCTCGTCCTGGGGGGTGCTTATGTGATGACGGCTTGTCAGACAAGACGGAGGAGTTTGGTGGCCAGCACTTGCGGGCGCCAGCGGGCGGAGAACAACACCGGCTCGGTGTCCGGTCGCCAGCGGTTGACGGCGAGGTCGTCGGCGATGCGGGCGGCGAGTTGATCCCAGTTGGTTTCCACCAAGTCGAAGCGGCAATCGGCCCACCATTCGGGGCTGGATTTCAGCGGAGCGCGAATCATGACGCGCGTGCGCTGGGCTAGTGCTGCCATCTCCGCCGGCCGCGAACCGCTCCACCTTCCGATCATGTCTTCGCTAGGAATGATCACGCCCCACTTCTCCTGGGGCGGGATACCGGCCGCGATGTCGGCGAGGTCGCGCTCCTTGATGTGATGCCATTCGAACGGCAGGCCGCTGCGTTCGAGCAGGGGAGTGACGCGTCCGAGGGTGTAGGCGTCGGGAGCGGCATGGAGGGCCAGCACGCGTGTGACCCCGTCCCGCACCCAGGCGCGCAGGCCGGCCGCCAGCGGGCGTTCCCAATCCACTTGATACGTCGGGAAAGGGGGACGCCAGTCGGTGTCGCAGACGAC
Organism: uncultured Verrucomicrobiota bacterium; assembly: GCA_964544425.1. Classification (GTDB taxonomy): domain Bacteria; phylum Verrucomicrobiota; class Verrucomicrobiia; order Palsa-1439; family Palsa-1439; genus OMJI01. The sequence goes on along the minus strand of CAZJCX010000005.1, from coordinate 4,816 downwards.
GGCGACCTGAATCCCGCAGTCCACCAATGTTTGGAGCATGGGTGTGTAACCGGGGAGTGGGCTGAACCAGACAAGATAGTCGAGTTGGTGGGCGACAAGCCGGTCGAAGAAATCGCTATGGCAGATATTCTCAAAGCCAAAAAAAACAAAATTAGCGACGAAATGATGGCGGCGCAGGTGAGTTTCCAAGCTGATGAGAAACGTCCGCCAGTTCAAGTTTTCCGTGAATCCCCAAAGCCAGATTGGCACGCCGACGACACCGCGAACCGGGTTGCGCGGTTGCCGTTTCCGCGGTTGCAGCAACGTGCCCGTGCTGCGCAGGCGGACGAGCAAGCCCTCCGCTTCGAGTTCCCGGTACACTTGGACGACAGTGGGTTGCGGCACGCCAAAATGCCGGGCAACCTCGCGGGTCGAGTAAAACGGCTGCGCCGTCGCGCCGCGCAATCGCAGCGCCAATCCCCGCAACGTTTTAAGGACCGCGTACGCCCGGGTGTGACCGGCATGCAGTTGCACCGTAAGTGGCGGCAGCTTGCGTGGACGGCTGAGACGTTTCATGAGTGAGTATCAACGCGCTGCCTAATTGCTGATTAGTACAGCATTCCCGCGCCCACGGCGCAAGAGTTATCCAGCTGATAGCCCGCTGATACATTTGCGGTGGAAGGGTCAAGGAGAGTATTTTGGGGTGGACTGAGAGGAACAACAATCAACCCACAAGAAAGGGATTGGTATCCATGAAACACAGGTTTTCACTCCTCGTGGCTGGTAGCATAGGAATCATGCTCACCGCGGCGGCGCACGCGACCATCGTGATGTCGGATGTGGGGGGTACGATGCCGGCGGTAGGTCTCTACGACCAATCGGAGTCGCCGGTGAACAATTACGGGTTACAGATTGGCAACGGCGCGGCAGCGATCGGCCAGATATTCACCACACCCGCCGGCGGCCCATTCACACTCAACGCGTTCTCCATGTACACGGTCAACGGCTATTACGGTGCGGGCGGCAACATCTGGACTGACCCTACCAAGTGGACCGTGCGCGTCAGTTCCGTGAGTGGCACGACGTTGACCCCGATCGGCAGTGCGGTGCTGAGCGCGGTACCGGGTGCAACTCCATCGGCCGCGACCTGGCTGACATTCACATTCAGCGGGGGCGACCTGCTGACCTTGGCGGGTGGCACGAGCTACGCGTTCGACATCCAGCTCCTCAGCAGCCCCGGTAATGACAACTTCTTCCTCAGCTCCAACGATCCCGGTGGCTACGCCGGCGGGCGCGGGTTCCAGAATGTTGGCGGGGCACCGAACTTCACCACGACCATTGACAGCCAGACGCGAGATTTTGCGTTTGTCGCCGACCTCGAGTTGTCCGTGATTCCCGAACCAAGCACGATTCTGCTCTTGGCGGTTGGCGGGGCGATTGCGTACCGGCGGCTGCGTCGCGCCTAGGAACGCGGTGGTGAAGCGCACCGTTTTTATCTTGGTTGAGTTGCTGGTGGTGATCGCCATCATCGTGATGTTGGCGGCGATGCTGTTGCCGTTGTTGAGAACAGCGCGTGAAAAAGGTCAAGCGTGCGGTCTGCATCGCGAATCTGGGCCATGGGGTGTGGCGATCCGCACCTCCCGCGGCGACGCCAATGGCGGGTTGATGGGGGCTGCGGTGCTGAACCAAAACCGCTCCCCGTCGCTGGTGCACATGTCGGACTCCAGCAGGGCGATCGTGCCGTTGGTGAACTGGTATTGGGGTATGAACTACTCCTGACCTGCGCTGTCCACCCTTTGTCCAGTTTGACTGCCGGCCACCAAAAAGAGAAACATTCCCCATGAAAGTTGCGACCCTATTCCTGGTGCTCACCCCGCTGATCTCATTCGCGGAGACGCGATTGACCGACTTGGCCCCCGCCGCAGTCGAATGGGGTACGTACGCGCACCCACTCTTTGCCACGAACGGCGTCCGGGTTGTGGAGTGGGGCAGCGCCGGCAACATGGGCGCGATGTGGCCGGGTTCCGAGATCAAGATCGTGAAACAGGTGGACCCTCAGTTCCGGCTGCCTGAAGGAAAGAACTACGGCAGCGACCTCACCAACGTCGTCGCGGTCGCTGGGGAATGGATGACCGGCGTTTGTCTCTTCGCCCGGCGGATGAGCTTCTATCACTGGCTCGAATACGACATCCCTGCCGGTGCGAAAGAATTCACCGCCAACCTCTACGTCACCGACGATCCGCGCGGTTACCAATGGTGGGCCACTGCCAACCAGCAGTTCACCTTCCGGTCGTTTGTGGACGGCCGCGAAGTGGCAACAGCGGACTACACGCGCGGCGACCTGAGCCCCGGGTCCGGCGAACTGCTCAAGAAACTGAAAATCACCCTGTCGGACGGCGCCAAGCGGATCCGTTTCCAAGTCGAAAACTCCAGTTGGGGCGACGGTAACAGCAACACGGAATTGCTGCTCCATGATGGGAGGTTTTTCCCATGACCACCATATCAGGTGACGTAATGCTTTCCCCGCACGAGACGGGACAGAAGTTGCGCGATCTGCTCTGGCGCGAATTTGAACTTTCGCGTCTTTGTGCGGGCTGGACCCCGGCCGTGACAGCGTTTGCCGACAAGTATCAGCTGGCGCAGTTTGCTTATTGGCATAGCCGTCGCGTGCGCACACTGGCGGAGCGTGTCGCGGAGTTGCCCGGCTCAGCCGTCGAAGCGGCTCGTTCCCCGGCCACACTGCGGGAAGCGGTGGAACGTATTGGCTGCGCGCCAAACGAAGCGGCGTTTTGGGCTGGCTATTGCTTTCTTCTGAATCAGATCCACGCGGACTATGACCATTTGCAGACGCAACTCGACCCCGTCACAAACGCGCCGACGATGGATACGTTGAGTCATGTGTTGGTTGACCGCGCTCCGATGAACCGCTGGTTGGCCGCCCAGGTCTCGGCCGACGCGACGTGGAACGAGTATGCGCGCACCGTGTGGAATGCGCGCGACAGCGGCAGTTGGCCGTTACCGCCGGACGGCGCGCCCATTGGTCCCGTGCCGCCGGTGGGCCAGTGCGATCCGCGAATGTTGGTGAAGACGTACGACGATATGGTGGTTGCCTTGCCCGCGGAGAAACGGGCCGATTTCGAGATGTACGCCGATCCCCTCGCTTCGCCTCTGGCGAACAGCGCGCGGCAGATGATTTATATCAACGCGACCGAAGTCATCGCGGGCGAGCGCCTCGCCTATCTCTATTACGGCGTGAACGGTTTGCCGTTGGAATTCTATTGGGATACCGCCCGGCACATGTGGGATGAGTTCCGCCACGCGGCCATGGGCCTGCGGCGGCTGGAGCAACTCGGCCACCGAGTCGAAGACTTCTGCTTCTTCGGTCGTTGTCGCGTGCCCGCCGACACGACCGCCATCGAACATTACGAATTTTACTCCGACCTCACCAACAGCGCGGAGGGTTGCTCCTTCCCCTATAAACGCGCCTGTGCGGAAGCCCTGCGTCAATACGATGACGTCGTCTCCGCCATCCAGACGGAGTTCGACATTGCCGATGAGCGATTGCACACGGGCTACGGCCGCAAATGGGGCGCGACGCTTTACGAAGCGGCCACGGGCGAGCGTCTCAGCGCCGAAGCGTTGGTGGAACGCCACCGTGTCGCGCGTCTGCGCGCCCGGGGCTATACCGATGCGGAAATCGCCGAACGCAAACGCAGCATGGGCACATTTTGCGGCGCAACTTCTCGGCTCGGCGAGTTGATCGAAGCGCTCGCCCGCCAGCCGCTCACACCAAATTTATGAACCCTTGTCTCCGAGACGCCGGCGCGGCAGCACGCAACCCCGCTTATCGAGCACGACGATATTCAGGGGATACTGATGCCAGTCCACCCCCATCGTCGTCGTCCGCGACTCCGTTCAGCTTTGCCCGCGCGGGGCGGCTACAAATTCTGAAAGGCAACATAGCATTCACACTGGTTGAGCTCCTGGTGGTCATCGCCATCATTG
>CAZJCX010000005.1:0-791 GCA_964544425.1 uncultured Verrucomicrobiota bacterium | reverse complement strand
CAAGACGGCACGCGAAAAGGCCAAAGCCGCCCAGTGTCTGAACAACCAACGGCAGGTCATGACGGCCATTTTCTTGTGGGCCTCGGATCACAACGATCACGCGCCGTGGAGTTCGTGGACTTGGAGCGGGTTACCGGAAGTGGGCCAACTCGTGCTCAGCCAGCCCGGCGCGTCGTTACCACGGGATAGCATTCTGGTGACGCGGAAGTATCTGACGCGCGGCGTCTTCAAATGCCCGACCCCCAGCATGGCGGAAATGGACGCACTGCACTGGGGATGGGGCTACGGATATTGCTATGGCTACAATTTTCATCTTGTCGGTTACACGGATGCGCCGGGACAGTGCGGCGTGCCGGGCGGCATTGATGATCCGCCCTATATGAATGCCATTGGTTGTCAGCCCTGTGGCAAAACCAGCCGACTGGGCGACGTGAAAAACCCCTCGGGCACCGTGCTGATGACGGAGTTGATCGGAAATCCCTACAGTTTTACCAGCGGCCTGTGCCTCGGATACACGAGTGTTTCGAACACGGTGGCCGCCACCGTTCCCCATTTGAACCGTACCGTCACGGGCGCCGGCTACACCGATGGCCACGGGGAACTGGTCAAAGCCGTGGTGACCAACCCGACCAACTGGGGCGGATACATCCCGTCGAACGACTTTTGACCCGGCCCGGTAGCCGTCCCTTTTTCCCATTAGCCCCAGACCAATCGCCATGATGGGTTGGAGATACTCGGCCGGCGACCTTCCTCCGGGCAGCACGGTCAGCGTCGTGTAGGGAAAGAGTGTA
>CAZJCX010000004.1:36128-37026 GCA_964544425.1 uncultured Verrucomicrobiota bacterium | reverse complement strand
TACATCTTTTCCTACACGACGCCTTCCGTCGCGAGGCTGGCAAATGCCAGCGCTTCGGCGGCGGCCCAATCGAGCGGCTTCTCCCCACGCGCCATCTCGCGGCGCGTTTCGAGCAGCTTCGCGATTTTCGGGTGCGGGGTGAACTTGACCGGCAATTGCGTCTGCAATTCCAGCAAGCGACCGAGATGCAACGCCGCCACGCCCGTGTTGGCATCGGGCACGCTCGCATCGCCTCCCCCGGCGTACTTGCGCCACGTGTCGCGACCCGGTTTGGCGGAGGGCGGGCGGCTGGAATGTTGGAGTTCGTTCTCCAGTTCGGCGCGGCGTTTTGTCGCCAAGTCCTCCGCCTCGGCGCGCGAGACGCCGTGCAGTTTGTGGAGATGATCCCAGTACCCCTCCCAGACCGGCTTGCGTTGTTCGATCTTTTTGTAGAGCAACGGCTGCGTGAACGACGGTTCGTCGCCCTCGTTGTGTCCCAGCCGCCGGTAGCAATACATGTCAATCACCGCATCCACGTGAAATTGCCGGCGGAAATCCATCGCGAGCTGGATGCAATGCGCCACGGCTTCCGGATCTTCGCCGTTGACGTGGAAGATGGGCGCGGGGAGCATCTTCGCCACGCTGGTGGCGTACATGGCCGACCGGCCTTCCACCGGCGACGTGGTAAAACCGATCTGGTTGTTGAGGATGATGTGAATCGCGCCGCCCACGGTGTAGCCCGGCAACCGCGCCAGATTCAACGTCTCCTGCGTCACGCCTTCGCCGATGAACGCCGCGTCGCCGTGGATCACTATGCCCAACCCGCGCTCGCGCTTCGAGTCGCCGGTGCGGTCCTGTTTTGCGCGCAAGCGACCGAGCGCCACCGGGTTTACGAATTCGAGATGACTGGGGTTGAAAC
>CAZJCX010000004.1:33405-36092 GCA_964544425.1 uncultured Verrucomicrobiota bacterium | reverse complement strand
CGGCGCTGGTGACCCAATCGTTGCTGTAGCCCATGTGATACTTCACATCGCCACCGATCATCAGGTCGGGATCCTCGTCTTTGAACTCCCGGAAAATTTCGCGGGCGCTTTTGCCGATGATGTTGGCCAGCACGTTGAGCCGACCGCGATGCGCCATCGCCATCACAATTTCCTGCACGCCCTGCTCGCCGGCTTTCTCAATGGCCAGATCGAGCAATGGAATCAAGCTCTCCGCGCCTTCGAGCGAAAAGCTCTTTGCGCCGATGAACTTCTTGCGGATGAATTCTTCGAACACCACCGCATCCGTCAACCGCGTCAAAATCCGCAACTGCGTTTCGCGCGTCAGCGTCGTGCGATTGTAAGAACCTTCGATGCGCTCCTGCAACCAGTGACGCATCTGCAAATTATCAATGTGCATGAACTGCGCGCCGATGGATCGGCAATACGTGTCGCGCAGCCGCTGCAAAATTTCGCGCAACGTCAGCCGCCCGTTCCGCTTCATCGTCTCGCAGACAAACAACCGCTCCATGTCGGCGTCGGTGAAGCCGTAATACTCCGGGTCCAACTCCGGCACGTAGGGCGTGAAATCACTGAGCGGATCCACCTTCGCGAGAATGTGCCCGCGCACCCGGTACGCCCGGATCAGCCGGTCCACCCGGTGCTGCCACAACGCCGTCTGCTCGTCGCTGCCGCCGCCGCTGATCGGCGTCACCCCCGGATTGAAGATGCTCCCCGGTCGGAACGACGGCCCCAGCTGCGGCGCGCGCTTTTCCTTCTCCCCGTTGGCCAAGCCGGCGAAATACTCGCGCCACTCCGGCGCGACCGACTGCGGATCGTTCAAGTAATCCGCATACAACCGCTCCACAAATTCCAAATTGGCGCCATTCGGCAGCGCGACAGGTTCATTCATCAGTCACCGGCGCGCACCATACCAACCCCCCCGCCCCGACGCAACATTGCCAATGCCGCTCCGTCTCGCTATTCTCTGCATCCCAATGGCCTTGCACCCTCAGTTTCCGACTACACCTTTTGCCCCGCTGGTTCCTGCCCAGCGGTGGTTTCCGGCAGACGAGACGTTGCGCAGCACGGCCTATGAGAAACTTTTGCCACCCCTCGTCGCAAAGGTTCGCCAAGAAGTCTTCGCGTGGCGCGAAAGTGGATACAAAGGCGCGTCGGCAACTTCGGTGGCGCTGCTTCGCTGGTGGTTTGATAAGGAGCATCCGATGGAGGATGCGAACGGCGTCATTTCCTCGCTGCGCTATTACTTTGCGCAGCGGGAAGCCGTCGAGACTGTCATTTGGCTGTATGAAGTGCGGCAGGCGCGCGACAAGTTTGATCTGCTCCGGTTCGATGCTTCCGGCGCAGTTTCCTCCGGTATGTTCGATGAGGAATGGCCCCGGTACGTCTTAAAGATGGCGACCGGCTCCGGCAAGACAAAGGTTCTGTCGCTGTTGCTCGCGTGGAGCTTCTTTCACAAGTTGTATGAGCCAGATTCGACGCTCTCGCGGAACTTTCTCGTCATTGCGCCGAACATCATTGTGCTCGACCGGCTGCGCACGGATTTCGATGGCCTCAAGATTTTCTTCAATGATCCGGTGTTGCCGGACAACGGCTACGAAGGACGGAACTGGCGCGATGATTTCCAGGTGACGCTGCACATCCAAGACGACGTGCGCGTGATTCGCGAGACCGGCAATATATTCCTGACAAACATTCACCGGGTCTTTCTCGGCGAGGTGCGCGGTCGCGCGTGGCTCGGCGTCCGGCTTGCGCACGCCGACTTGCGCGACTATTTCCTCGCGCCGTTCGGTCCGAAGCCGGTCGGGAAGACGACCGACAGCAAGACCGACCTCGGCGAGATTGTCCGCGAAATCAACGAACTCGCCGTGTTCAACGACGAGGCGCACCACATCCACGACCCGAAAATGGCGTGGTTCAAATCCATCCAAGACATCCACCACCAGATGTTGCAACGGGACTGCCGGTTGGCGATCCAGGTGGACGTGACGGCGACGCCCCGGCATGACAACGGCGCGATCTTCGTCCAGACCGTTTGCGATTATCCGCTCGTGGAGGCGATTCACCAGAACGTCGTCAAACACCCCGTCCTGCCGGATGCGCCGAGCCGGGCGAAGCTCAACGAGCACAAGAGCGCCATCTTTACCGAGAAGTACGCCGACTACCTCGCGCTCGGTGTCGAGGAATGGCGCAAGAGCTACGCGGAGCAAGAAAAGCTCGGCAAGAAGGCCGTCCTGTTTGTGATGACCGACGACACGCGCAACTGCGACGAAGTCGGCGCGTATCTGGAAAAAATGTGCCCGGAACTGCAAGGGGCGGTGCTGGTCAGCCACACCAAGAACAACGGCGAGATTTCTGAAGCCGCGTCCGGCAAGAAGGAAGAAGAACTGCGCGAACTGCGCAAAGCTGCCAACTCAATCGACAAATGGGATAGTCCCTGCAAGGCCATCGTTTCTGTCATGATGCTGAAAGAAGGCTGGGATGTACGCAACGTGACCACCATCGTCGGGTTGCGTCCGTATAGCTCGCAGAGCAACATCCTGCCGGAACAAACGCTCGGTCGCGGCCTGCGCCGCATGCATCTCGGCAGCGACTTCCGCGAAACCGTCTCCGTGATGGGCACGCCGGCCTGTATGGAGTTTGGCAAAGCCATCGTCACCGCTCGCGTC
>CAZJCX010000004.1:32322-33356 GCA_964544425.1 uncultured Verrucomicrobiota bacterium | reverse complement strand
GAGTCGCTGATCGTGGAAGTGGACAAGGAAAAGAACATCGAAGCGCTCGACATCACGCTCCCGAAGCTCACCCGCCGGTATGAGCGCGATTACAAAGACCTCGCCGCACTCGATCCGGCGAAGTTCGGTAATCAGTTGGTTGCGCTGAAACCGTTCACGCCGGAGGAAACGCGCGAGATTGTGTTCAAGCGGATGCTCGACGATCAGATACACCACGTCGTCCAACTCGATGGCTCCGGGCCGGCGGATTACCGGTCGGTCGTGGGCTTCTTTGCCCGGCAACTCTTGAAAGACCTGCGACTCGTGGGCGGTTACGACGTGCTGTATGGGAAGGTGAAGACGTTCATGCGCGAATACCTGTTCACACCGTCCCCGGCGAACCTCGAAGACCCGGTCGTGCTCCGCAATCTTTCTGAGCCAGACGCCGGCAAGATTCTGTACGATTCATTTCGGTTGGCGATCAACGCGCTCACCATTCAGGAAGCCGGCACCACCCGCATCGAAGACCGGATACGGCTGCGCGACACGCGACCATTCCGCACCGAGTACCGAAACTATCTGACGCCGGATAAAACCATCTTCACCAAGATCGTCGGTGAACCGTATACGGGCGGCTTCGAGCTGCGCTTTGCCGCGTTCCTCGAAGACGCGTCCGATGTCGTTTCCTTCGCGAAGAACTACTACGCGGTCGGCTTCCGGCTCGATTATGTGAAAGCCAGCGGCGACCTCTCCAACTACATCCCGGATTTCATCGTGCGCACGACCGACGGCATCAAAGGCCGGCAGGAACTCGATTTGCCGCAAAAGATGGCGCGGCTCAAACAGTGGTGCGAGGACGCCACGAAGGCGGAAGAAAACGGCCAGAAGTATGACTTCGTCTTCTGCGATCAAATCGGATTCGAGAAGCACCAGCCCAAAACTTTCGCGGCGCTGGCGAGCAGCTTCACGGAGTACAGAGGATAACCCCGGACAGCGGTATGCACAGTCCATACGACTCGCAATTGTGCTCCGGAACGAATAGAATCCGACCATGT
>CAZJCX010000004.1:17502-32190 GCA_964544425.1 uncultured Verrucomicrobiota bacterium | reverse complement strand
ACGCTTTGGGACATCGGATTACGGAAGTGGGCTGAAAAGCGAAAAGACAGCGCTGCCAAAGAACGGACTGGTGTCACCATTAACCGGCGCGACCTCGTCTCCATTCCGATTCCCAGCTCGCGACTGCTCTGGCGCGACCTGCACGTGCGCGATGTGAAACAAGTAAATGGCAAACCAAAGACCAGCAACGTCACGTTCGAAATCACAGTGGACGGCGTATCGCAGGGCAAGGAATGGTCATTTGGGCTGGAGTTCGACTACGCCAACGAGGAGTCGTTCTATGTTCGCGCTTTGTATTGGCCGGAAGACAAAGAAGAGCGCAATCGGTTGCTGGCACTGGCTCTCGATACGCGCGTGGCGTACTTGCCGCCCATGTCCGGACTTGCCGCCGAGGAATTCCGCAAAGAACCCGGTGAGATTGGTGTTTTGATTGGGGAAGGTCGGACGGCCGAAGTCCTTCGCAACCTCTGCCACCGGGTCCATACGGACTCTGACGTCAAGCAATGGGAGGAGTTGAGTGCCCATCTCGAAAGGCTCTTTCGGGTCAAGCTGCTCCCCCCGCAATACATTCCCGAGCGGAGTGAATTGCGGATGCAGTACGAACAACCCGGCGGCCTCGCGTTGGACCTATCCTCGGCGGGGCGCGGATTTCAGCAAGTGCTCCTGCTGTTGGCCTATCTCTATCAGAATCCCAATAGCGCCCTGCTGCTCGACGAGCCGGATGCGCACTTGGAGATCATTCGCCAACGGGAAGTGTACAATCTCCTCACCGATGTCGCCGCCGCAAAGGGCAGTCAGATCATCGCCGCCAGCCACTCCGAAGTCGTCCTCAATGAAGCCGCGGAGCGCGACGTGGTCGTCGCCTTTGTGGGCGCACCGCACCGGCTCGACAACCGGCAAAAGAGCCAGGCGGCCAAGGCATTGAAAAGCATCCCGTTCGATCTCTACTACCTCGCAGAAACTACCGGTTGGATGCTTTTCGTTGAGGGCTCAACCGACCTCGCGATCTTGCGGTCGCTGGCGCGGAAACTCGGCCACGCGGCTGCCGCCATTTTTGAAGAACCGCCGGTCCACTACGTGAAGACCAACATTCCCGATCACGCGCGGGATGTGTTTCATGGCTTGCGCGAGGCCAAGCCCAACCTCGTTGGCCTCGCCCTCTTTGACCGGCTCACGCCGCCGCCAGAGTCCACACCGGGCTTGGAGATGTTGTGCTGGTCACGGCGCGAGATTGAAAACTATCTCGTCACACCCAAAGTTCTCGAACGATTTGCCCGCCACGACCAACCCGACGATCTCTTTGGCCGAGCGGAAGCCGACCGGCGCGCGGAATTGATGCGGACCTGCATTGCCGAACTGGAAAATGCCCTGCGCGTCACCAACAAACCCCCGCCGTGGTCACCGGACATCAAGGTCACCGACGATTTCCTCGACCCGCTTTTCAAAAACTTCTACGAGCGCATCGGCCTGACGCAACTGCTGTTCAAGCGGAACTATCACATCCTTGCTGACCTGATTGAACCTGGTGAGTTGGCAGCCGATATACGCACCGAAGTCGAACAGAAGCTGGCCGCCATTGTTGCCGTCAGCCGGAAGGCGCACAAACCGGCACCATAACCCCCATGCGCCACCAGGATTCAGACCGCTACGAACTCTCCGACGCCGAGAAGCGCGACCTCATCAAGCTCATCGAAGCCGGCAAACCCCTCCCCGACAAATACCGCTTCCTGCTCTTCGAGGACAAACGCGAGGTCGAACTCGTCTGGAACGGCAAATCCCGCGAAGTCTGCAACGTCATCCTCCCCTTCCAGACCCTCGAACACATCGACGAGCCTCGCCCCGAAGCCGCCGACGCCGCCGAACTCGCCCTCGACACTCGCGGCCGGCAACTCAAAGGCTGGACCAACAAACTCATCTGGGGCGACAACAAGCTCATCCTCGCCTCCCTCAAAAGCGGCGCGCTCCGCCGCCAGATCGAGGACGCCGGCGGCCTCCAGCTCATCTACATTGACCCGCCCTTCGATGTCGGCGCGGATTTCTCCATGGACATCGAGATCGGCGGCGAAACCTTCCACAAAGAACCCAACCTCCTCGAACAAATCGCCTACCGCGACACCTGGGGGCGCGGCGCGGATTCCTTCCTCGCCATGATCTACGAACGCCTCCTCCTCATGCGCGATCTCCTCCACGACGAAGGCAGCATCTACGTCCATTGCGATTGGCGCGTGAATAGTCATCTGCGCGTCGCGTTAGATGAGGTCTTTGGACGAAATCGTTTTAGAAATCAAATCACTTGGCAGCGCTTCAACTTCCACGCAGACGCTCGACGCTACGGAATCGTGGTGGATGAAATCCTCTTCTTCACAAGAGAAGACTCTTTCGTGTGGAATCCTCAATCAGTGCCAATAAAAGATTCCTACGTCGAAAGCCATTTCCGCAACGAGGATGCAGATGGCCGGAAGTACAAGATGGCTGACATCCTTGCGAAAGGTGCTGGCCCGGCACGCAAGTTTGGCGACAAAGTTCTTGAGCCACCATCTGGAACTCACTGGCGGTTTGGCCAAGAGAAAATTGACGAACTAATGAAGGCCGGGATGATTGTGTTCACGAAGAATGGACGGCCTGCGGTCAAAATGTACTTGGATGAGAAGGAAGGCAGCGCGGTGCATTGTCTTTGGACGGACATTCCCCCGGTAAATCCGATGGCGGAAGAGCGTTTGGATTACCCGACGCAAAAACCCGAAGCGTTGCTCGAACGCATCATCAAGTCGAGCAGCAACGAAGGCGATTTGGTGGCGGACTTTTTCTGCGGGAGCGGCACGACGGCGGCCGTGGCCGAAAAACTCGGTCGCAAATGGATCGCCACCGACTTGGGAAAATTCGGCATTCACACCACGCGCAAACGGCTCATTCAGGTGCAGCGCGAGTTGAAGGCGGCGGGCAAACCGTTCCGCGCCTTCGAAGTGCTCAACCTCGGCCGGTACGAGCGACAGGCGTATCTCAACGTCTCCACGCGCCTGACCGGCAAGAAGAAGGAGCAGGCGCTGTCACAGAAGGAACAGCAGTTCCGCGAGTTGATCCTCAAAGCCTACCGGGCCGAGCCGTTGACGGGTACGAAAGGCGTCGCAGACGCTTTCTTCCACGGCAAGCTGGCCGGTCGGCTGGTCGTGGTCGGCCCGATCAACCTGCCGGTGGGCCGGTTGTTCGTCGAGGAAGTCATCACCGAATGCCGCAAGCGTTCGGCCAGTCGGGTGGACGTGCTGGCGTTCGAGTTTGAGATGGGCCTGTTCCCCGCCGCGTTGGAGGAGGCGAAGCAGAAGGGCATTGACCTCGCCCCGAAAGCCATCCCGCCCGAAGTGTTCGACAAGCGCGCCGTCGAGAAAGGCCAGGTGCGTTTCCACGACGTGAGCTACATCGAAGCCACGCCCCGGTACGATAAGAAGGACAAGCTGCGCGTGGCGGTGGAGCTGACGGATTTTTCCGTCTATTACACGCAAGGCTTGGTGGACGCCATCGCCGCCGGCAAGGGCGCCGTCAACGCACTGACGATGGCCATCGCCGCCGAGTTGAAGGAAGGCAAGAGCGAGGTCGTCTGCGAGCAAGGCAAACTCATCAAAGTGAGCAAGGACAAGAAGGGCGTCATCACCCGCGATGTACTCACCAAGAAATGGACGGACTGGGTGGATTATTGGGCGGTTGATTTCGATTACCAAAGTCGCAAAGAGATCATCAAAGTCGCCAAGACAATGGGCGTCGAAAACGCCTTGCCGGGAGTCGTGGTGGCCGGCCAAGAGTTCGTCGAATTCGAAGAACGCTGGACCGGCAGTTACATCTTCGAGAACGAGTGGCAGAGCTTCCGCACCCGCAAGAACCGTGAACTGGAGCTAATCTCTGCACCGCACACTTACCCCAAGCCCGGCAAGCACACCATCGCCGTCAAAGTGATCGACATCTTCGGCAATGACACCATGACACTCGTCCCGGTCACCGTGGGGTGAAAGCTTGCGTCTCCATCAGCGGCTTCCTATAACTCCGCTCCATGAAGAAAATGCGCGTGGCTCAAATCGGTGTGGGCGGCTTCGGCGGGTACCGGCGGGAGCGGATGCGGGAGACGGGGCTGTTTGAACTGGTCGCCGCCTATGATTTGAACAAGGACGCGCTCGCGGCGGCGCAGCGCGACGATGGCGCGAAGCCGGTCGGTTCATTCAAGGAATTGCTGGAGCAGACGGACATCGAGGCGCTCATCGTCTCCACCGGCGCGAAATTCCATGCGGAACAGGTGTTGGCCGGGTTGGAGCGCGGCTGGCACGTATTCGTCGAGAAACCACTCTGCTCCACCCCCGACGAAGTGCGCGCGTTGATCGCGGCGCAAAAGAAGACCGGGTTGGTCGTCGGGGTCGGGCACAACGACCACAGCCACGATGCGGTTTCCGCAACCATCAAGAAACTCATCGCCGACGGCACACTCGGCACGGTGGCGACGTTCGAGAAAACCACGGCGCACAACGGCGGATTGCTCATCAAACCCGGTGACTGGCGCGGTGATCCGCTGAAAAATCCGGGCGGTATGCTCTTTCAATGCGGTGTCCATGCGCTGCATGAGTTGATGTTTTACTTCGGCTCGATCAAGGAGGTCTTCGCCCAAATGCGCTATGACGTGCATACGACGCAGACGGCGGACGTGGCGTGTTGCGTGTTGCGGTTTGAATCGGGTCTCGTCGGCACGCTCAACGCATACCATGTCACTCCCTATCGGCACACCCTCAACATCCTCGGCACCAAAGCCAACCTGTACCGGGACGAGCGGTTCTTCGACGAAGGCGTCAAGCTCGCCCTCCAAGTCACGCAACTCGACGGCCAGAAGGAGCCGCACCAGCCGGTCGCCATCACCGAAAGGTCCGACCTCTGCGGCAATCTCCGCAGCTTCTACAACGCCGTCCGCACCGGCGACACACCCTATCCTTCGCTCCTCGACGGCGCACGGGCGGTGGCCGTCGTCTTCGCCGCCGAAGAATCCGCCAAGAGCGGCCGATTGATCAAGGTGCCTAACCTATGAACTTTCACAATAGCTTCACCTGGGGTGCAGCCATGGCGGCGTATCAAGTCGAAGGTGCCGCCCGAGCTGATGGCCAGGGACCGTCGGTGTGGGACATGATGTGCCGAAGGCTACAAGCAACGCTTCGGCCTGATCCACGTGGATTATTCCACCGGCCAACGCACCCCGAAAGATTCCTACTACTGGGGCCGCAACGTCATCGCCACCAACGGCGCGCACCTCTGAGTGGCGCAACCGTCCCGCTTGTGCTGTCGGCACCACACGCGAGACGCGTGTGCCACTTCATACGAGCGCATCCCGGTAGGCCCGCGGCGTCTGACCGGCGATCCGCCGGAAAGCCGCGTGAAACCGGCTCACGGAGCCGAAACCCGATTCCAGCGCCACGTCCACCATTTTCCGATCCGTCGTGATGAGCAACCGCTGGGCGTGCGAGACGCGCAACCGCGTGACGTATTCCCACAGGCTCATCCCGCACCGGTGCTTGAACACGCGCATCAGATAATTCGGATGCAACTGTACGGCCCCGGCAATCTCCGCCACCGTCAGCTCCTCGGTGTACCGCTCCCCAATCACGCGCGTGACCCGCTCCAGCGCATCGCCGCCGGTCGCCCGCCGGGAAGGCGCGGCCTCCGTCGCTCCGATGCGGCGGACGCGGGCTTCCACCTCCAGCAGGACGATCTCGCGCAACTTCGGCGGATCGGCCGCCCAGCCGATCAGTAGCGCGGGCTCGACCGCCTGACGAACGAATTCCCCGCTCAACAACCGTTGTCGGAACCTCTCCGGCACCTTCCACTGCATGAACCACGCGAGCGGCACCGTCACCCACACCATCTCCGTGCGTGGCGCGGCGCGCACGAGTTGATGCGGAATCCCCGCCCAGAACAGCGCCAGCGTCCCCGGCGTCACCGACTCGAACCGGCCGCCGAAAAAGTACCGGAGTTCGCCGCGCACGACGCAGTTCAGCTCGATGTCCGTGTGCGCATGCGCGGCGGACATCTCACCGGCCAACCCGCGCCACACCGCAAACCCAAGCGAGCCTCGGTTACGATTCGAGATAGTTTCCGCCATAACTGCGACGACAGTATCAGATGCTCAGGTTACTGTGAATCCATGATCACGACCCAACCGGCCTTTCCACACATTGACGCCACGCAACAAGACTGCATCACCGACGAGCAAGCGCAATTCTTCCGCGATAACGGCCTGCTCGTGATCCGCAATGTACTCCGCGGCGCGGAACTGAAAGCCATGCAAGACCAGACCCTCCCGTTCGTCCAACGCGCCGCGCGGGAACGCGTCAACGATCCCGACTACTTCTACAAGAAGCACGAGATCACCGGCCAGGAAGTTCCCTTCCGCATCGAGTACATCATTGATAAAACTCAAGCTGGCAAAGCATTGCTCGGCCATCCGTTCATCCTCCGCAGCGTCGAAAAGCTCCAAGGCCGCAACTTCGTGCCCACGTGGGACAGCGTGGTCTTCAAGAACGAAGGCGCCGGTACCGCCATCGCCTGGCACCGCGATGCCGGCATGGATTGCGTCTCGGACACGCCGATCTTCAACGTGGACTTTTATCTCGATGTTGCCGACCTGAGCAATTGCCTCTGGGGCATCCTCGGCTCCAACCGATGGACTGCTGAAGAAGCCCAGACCCGCATCAACGCCCTCAACGACGGTGGCTTCAACACCGACGCCGACTGCGTCCCGATCCCCATGCAGCCCGGCGATGTCATCTTCCACAACATCCTCGCGCTCCACGGTTCACCGGCGGCCCAGACCAAACTGCGCCGCGTCGTGTATTACGAATTCCGCGCCGGTGAAACCGAACGCGCCAAAGGTCCGCACGTGCCGGAGTACATCCCACTCAAACAAAAGTTGCTGCTGGCCTGCCTCCGCGAGCGGGCGCGCACTCCGTACGTGAAAGGCGAAAAGCCGTTCGTCTATCAGCCCACACCGGATTTCGCGCCCCCCGCGTTGGGCGCCGACGAACAACTCCCCACGTACCGTTACCCCCACGGCCAATACTGGCGCAAAGCGGCGTAAGCGCGGGTTGCATCCGCCGGCGTTCGGCGGTACAACCGCGCCCACGATGCGTTTGCAGAACCTCACGCTCTTTTACCGGTCACTCGGCCAGCTTCTGCAAGCCGGCGTGCCGATCACGCGCGCGCTGACATCCACCGGCCACGCCGACCTCGCCACGCGCATCGAACGCGGCGCCACGTTGACGGAGGCGCTGCAACAATCAGGCGCGTTCCCTCCCGCCGACCTCCGCGTGCTCGCCATTGCCGAAAATCCGGCCAGCTCGACAACGCGTTCACCGGCCTCGCCGAATTTACAGAGCAACTGATCCAGATGCGCCGAACCATCGCCACCGGCTTGATTCTGCCGGCGATCATCCTCACACTCGCCGCGTTCATCGTCCCGCTCCCGAAACTCCTGCTCGACGGATCGCTGACCGGCTACCTCGTCGCCTCCGTCGGCTTTCTCATCGCGGTCGTGCTCGTCGTCGGCCTCGGCCTCGCGCTCGGTCGTGCCTTGTCACCGGCCACCCGCGATTCCCTCCTGCGTCCACTCCCGGTCATCGGCCGCACGTGGCGGGAATTGGATTACTGGCGCATCACCGGCAGCATGGAGATGCTGACGTCTGCCGGTCTGGGAGTCGTCGCGGCTGTGCGCGAAACCGCCGCGTTGTGCCGCAGTCCCAAACTTGCCGCCGCACTCCACCGGACCGCCGACCAATCCGAACAACGGGGCGAGCCGGTCAGTGCCGGCCTCGCCGCCAGTGGTGAGTTTCCCCCGGAGATGATTGCCTTGTGGGCGACCGGCGAGCAAAGCGGACGCCTCGACGAGGCGCTGGGCCGGTTGGCAGATGACTACGCGGACCGGTGTGAACGGCGGATGCAGGAACTCGCCCGCTGGTTGCCGCGCGTGGCGTACGCGCTGGTCTCGCTGTACGTAATCAGCCAGATTTTTCGGCTCGCCTTCGGTTACGTGAACCTGCTGGAGAGTCTCTAGCCGGACACGTCATCACCGGCCCCGTTCTCATCCACCCGGTTGGGACCGCACGAATAGACCCGCGGCGGCGTGGCGATGATGATCCGGTAGGGTGTGCCCCAGGGGTCCACAAACTCACCCCGGTCGTTGACCTCGCGGGGCGCGGCCTCGACGTACGAAGCCTTGGTTGGGTTCTGCGTGCCGATCGCATGACCGCGCAACAACAGGGAAATCTCCGCCGCCGAGCCGCCGGGGTACACGCCCTGTTCGCCGAGATACAAATCGAGCGCGAGCCGCAATTGCGAAACGTCATGCTGGGCTTGCCGGATTTTTTGCCGGGCGCACCCCAGGCCGGTCGCCAGCAACGCCACCAACAACGAACTTGCGATCACCCTCATGATCACCGCCATTCTGCCAAACGAGTTTCCGCGGCTCGCCGCCAATTCGCGCTTTCGGCCTCGCGTCCCGTCCACGGCGCCGCCGCGAGAACTTTATGCAATGCGGCGCGCGCCTCGTCAACCTTTCCCGTCTCGTGGAACGCTTCCGCCAGGTGCAGATAATTTTCGGGATACTCCGGGCTGAGTTCCACCGCGCGCTGGAGCAACCGCAACCCTTTCCGTGGGCTGCCGATGCTCAGCGGCGGCCCCGGCGTTCGCAACAGCAGCAAACCCATCACACGGAGCGGACCGGCTTCGTCAAACTTCTCATCCAACTCGATCGCGCGCTGCAGCGCCTGCTGCATCTCACTCACGGCTTGCAGACCGTATGACCGGTCGGCATCCGCCAGCAAGCCGACGTTGATCGCGTACCAGTAATGCGCCTCCACCCGGTCGGGATTGTCCGTCCGTGCCGCGGTGGCGGCGGCAATTCCGATTTTTGCCGCCGCGATTCGCGCCGCCGCCGGACCCCGCTCCGCTGCGTCTGCCTGCATCCGTGCCAACGCGATGCGACCCTTGAAATCGAGGGGGATCGCTTCCGTCGTCCGCACGGCGCGGATGGACCGGCAGCCGGTCGCGACCAGCAGACAGCCGAGCAGCAGCGGGAAAAATCTATTGCCCATGGAACAGCTTCTGCGCCTGCTCGAGGCGGTTGGTGTTCACCGGTTCAAATTTTTCCACACGGATACTGCTGAGGATTTTCCGTCCCGGTTCGTCCTCGCTCATCGCCACCAAAGCCGCCCGAACTTGGGTGGCGTCAAATTCCCCGAATCTTACCACGAGGTCGCGCGGCAGTTCATCCGACGTGTACACCACCTTCAACTGCGCCCCCAGTTCCGGGTCCTCGGCAAATACCGGCCACACGGCTTCTTCGACGAGCACGCCATCGGCGGCGGTCTTCGCCCCCTCGACAAGGTCAAAGATGGCATCCTCAACACTGGTGGTGGGCACCACGCGGACTTCATTGCCGAGTTTACCCCCCAAAATCACGCCCTTCACGTACCGTTCCTCCGCTGCGAGAGTAGTCGCGATGGTTTTGCCGGCCCACGAGGCGAGATCGTCACTGGCATCCTTCCTCGTCACCAAGACGAATTTCTCCGAGGCGATCTTCTCGCGTCGCACTTCGAGCACCGGCTCCATCGCGAGCGCCTTTTGATAGGTCAAATAGAAACCCGGCGTCACAATCCCCACCGGCGTTTTCTGCTTCCCGCACAACTCCACCGCCGCCGCGGGCTGGTTCAACACGCGCGCCTCAAACTTGATCGCCGTCTTTTCGCCGAGATAATTCGTCAACTCGCTCACCGTCGGGCCCGCCATCTCTTGCGTGGCGAACTTCTCACCGGTTTTCAGAAACAAAAATATCGCCAGTAACATTTCCATGTCAGCGTTTCCTCCAATTGCGCAACACCACGCGCCATTTCTCCCACTTCGACAACCGAATCTTCCCGTCAAACACCCGGTACTCCTGCGCCACGATCTTGTCCAAAATACCGCCGTAAATCCCGATCATCACCGCCAACGTCCCCCGGCTGTCCGGGCTGATCATCCCGATCAACGGCGCCGCCTGCCGGTAATACTCCCGCGCCCGGTCGGCCTCGAACTTCATCAACTCCTTGAACTGTGACGTTGTCCGACCGCTCATAATGTCGTCCTCTGAGACGCCGAACCGCTGCAAATCTTCACCGGGCAGATAAATCCGCCCCAACCCCGCATCCTCCTTCACATCGCGCAGGATATTCGTCAGCTGAAACGCAATCCCGCACGCCTCGGCCGGCTGCAACGCCGCCTTGTCCTTGTACCCGAAGATCGGCAACACCACCAACCCCACGCACGACGCCACATGGTAACAGTACCGGTACAACTCCGCGAAAGTCGCATACCGGGTCTTCGCCTGATCCATCTCCGTCCCGTCGAGCAATTCGTGGAAATGTTTCTCGGGAATCCGGTACTTCCGCACCGTATCCGCCAATGCCGTCAACGTCGGCTCGCTCGTCGGCTGACCGGCCAACGCCGCCGCCACCGTCGCCCGCCACTCCTTCAACCCCGCCATCGCCACCGCTGGGTTCGCCGCCCCATCCGCAATGTCATCGCTCCGCCGCATGAACGCATAAATCGCCGACATCGCCCGCCGCTTCTCGCGGGGCATCACCAGAAAGGAATAATAAAAATTCTTACCCGTCCGCTTCGCAATGTCCTGACAAAGCCGGTAAGATTCCTCCACCGAAACGCTCATCGGCGCGGAGTATTCCAAAAGAACGTCTGGTAGGGAAGCCCAACGGCACAGTCTCACCCCACGCCGCAAGGTCCGCCGAGAGACAGAACCTGAAGCATACCGGCCTGAAGGAAGCCGCTGGTAGGGACGGCCGTCCCAGCCGTCCGCCGCCGCACCCGCGGGCCTCCTTTTGCACAACTCCGTAACAATTGTTACAGAGCTGTGAAAAAAGTCAGAAGCGCGGGGCACGTCACGGGCCGGCGTGTCGGTGCGGCTCGACGTGAATCGTGACTTCGTTCACGCGGGGGAGTTGGGCGCGGACGGCGTCTTCGACGGCGTGGGCCAATTCGTGCGCGGCGGTCACCGACATCGCGCCGTCCACCTCGATGTGCATGTCGAGCACGTAGCCGTGGCCGAGTTTGCGGCCGTAGCATTTTTCGACGGCCTCAACCCCGCGTACGTGCAACGCCGCCACGCTGGCGGCGCGCGTCACTTCGTCGGCCGGGGATTCATCCATTAGTTCCGCCGCTGCTGGACGCAGCAATCGCCACGCATTTCCCGCGATGATGGCCGCGGCGAACAAGGCCGCCCAGTCATCCGCCGCCTCATATCCCTTGCCACCGACCAACGCGACGCTAATCCCCAACGCCGCGGCGGCCGACGTGATGGCGTCGCTGCGATGATGCCACGCGTCCGCGCGCACGGCGGCGTTGTCGACTTCCTCTCCCACGCGGTTCACGATCCGGTAGAGCAATTCCTTCACGGCAATCACACCCAGCAGGACGAGCAACGTGTATCCCGCCGGCGCGTGATGAGGATGAAAGATTTCCATGACCGCACCCACGGCAATCAACACCGCCGCGCCCAAAAGCATGATCGCCACGGCGGCGGCGGCGAGGGTTTCCGCCCGGCCATGGCCATAGGGGTGGTTGGCATCAGCCGGTTTGGCCGCAATGGCGACCCCGCGCCAAACAATGATCGAACTGGCGATGTCCGCGAAGGACTCGATTGCATCGGCCACCAACGCCGCGGAATGTCCAAAGATGCCGGTGAGCAACTTGATGATCGCGAGCACGCCATTGATGGCTAGCCCGGTAGCTGTTGCTCGAACGCTGCGTTTAAGACGCGTTGTCATGTCGCTGTTGTTGACATGTAGCCGCAGACTTCAGCCAGCGCGCTCACGGCTCGCACCCTAAAGGGCGCGGCTACGACTTGCCAGCAACGTCAGGATCGCCTTCTGCACGTGGAGGCGATTTTCAGCCTGATCGAAAATGGTTTGCTGGTGCGCTTCGAGAATCTCGTGGGTAATCTCTTTGCCGCGATACGCCGGCAGGCAATGCATCACGAGCGCGCCGGGCTTGGCGTGTTTCACGACTGCGGCGTTGATCTGATAGGGCTGGAGAATCTTGATGCGCTCGGCGGCCTCGGCTTCCTTGCCCATCGAGACCCAAACATCGGTGTAAATCACATCCGCATTCCGCGCAGCGGCCGGTATGTCCGCGGTCACATGGATCCCGGCTGTCTCAGCGGGTTGGAATTCCTTCGGCGCGGCGATCCAGAGCTCGATCCCGAGTTTCTGCGCCGCAAAAATCCACGAACGCGAGACGTTGCAGGCGCCGTCGCCGATGAAACAGACTTTCTTGCCGGCCACGCTGCCGAGTTTCTCGGTGATCGTGAACATGTCGGCCAAGATCTGGCACGGATGCTCGTCATCGGTCAGCGCATTTACGACCGGGATGGATCCCCATTTGGCAAACTCGACGAGGTCGGCCTGGGCGAACGTCCGGATGACCGCCCCGTGACAGTACCGGGACAGAACCCGGGCGGTGTCGGCGACCGTTTCGCCCCGTCCCATCTGAATCTCGTTACCGGCCAGATAAACGGACTGACCGCCGAGTTCGCGCACGCCAACCTCAAAACTGACGCGTGTCCGAGTGCTGGCCTTGGTGAAGATGAGCGCCCATGTTTGGCCAGCCAGCGGCCGGTCGGCCTCACGACCCCGGTTGGCTTTGACCTTCGACGTCAGCGCGAGGATCTCATTGATCTGCGCGGCGTTGAGTTCTTCGATGGATAATAGATGTTTCATTACTTCGTCTGCAATCGTCGTCCGCCGCCGCCGCTCTGCTTCCACGAGGCGGTTTCACACTTGGCGAGCCAGTTGTTGAGGTACTCGGCAATCTTTTCGGGCGGTTTTTCCATCAAGGCCCACCGGACGGTCACGGCGATGCCGGTGTCGGTGATGTCCTCGACGAACATCTGGTTGGGCGCCTCGTGGAAATTCCAGTTCATCAGAAACTCCGCCGACGGCTTCTCAGCCCATTCAAACTGGAGCCGTTTCTCCTGCCAGGTCTGCACTGGCAAGACCGCTTCCACGTTCGTCGTATCCAAACATTTACCGACTTTTGCCATTGTCATTCTCCCTTGTAGCCGCAGGCTTTAGCCTGCGTCCGTTTCTGCGCAGCCTAAAGGCTGCGGCTACGAGTTCTCCAAAACTTTGCGCATGATTTCAATCGCCTCATCTACTTCCGCCCGCGTCACATTCAACGGCGGCAAAAATCTGATCACCTTCGCACCCGCCGGTACGCCGAGCAACCCGCGCTCCGCCATCTTCGCGATGACCGGCTTGTTTTCTTGCGCTAGCTCAACGCCGAGCATCAATCCCATCCCCCGCACCTGCGTCACGCCCGGCAACGTCCGCGCCTTCGCCACAAAATATTCGCCCATCGCCCGGGCGTTGGCCATCAGCTTCTCGCGTTCGATGACTTCAATCACCGCCAACGCCACCGCGCACGCGAGCGGCGTCCCGCCAAACGTCGAAGCATGGGTCCCCGGCCCAAGCAGATCCGCGTATGGCGCCCGTGCCCAGATCGCGCCAATCGGGAAGCCACCGGCCAATCCTTTGGCCCACGACATCGAATCCGGCTGCACGTCGGGCGCGATGGACTTGAATCCGCAGAAGTCACCGGTCCGACCGATTCCGCATTGCACTTCGTCGAGCATCAGCAGCAATCCCCGTTCATCACAAAGTTTCCGCAAGCCCCGCAAAAATTCCGGCTTGGCCGGCTCGATGCCGCCTTCGCCTTGGATCGGCTCCAGGAGAATCGCGGCGGTCTTCGGCCCAATCGCCTTGGCCACGGCGTCGAGGTCGTTGAAGGGAACATGCCGGAACCCATCCACTATCGGCTCGAAGCCTTTCTTTACTTTTTCCTGTCCGGTCGCCGCGATCCCGCCGAGCGTCCGGCCATGGAAAGAATTCGTGAACGTCAAAATCTCATACCGGCCCGAGTCGTGACCGAATTTCCGCGCGAGTTTGTATTGCGCCTCGTTCGCTTCCCCACCGGAGTTGCAGAAGAAACACTTGCCCGGTATCCCGACCAACTCGACGAGCTTCTTCGCCAACACGCCCTGCGGCTCGGTGAGGTAGAGGTTCGAGGTGTGAATCAGCACCTGCGACTGCCGGGTCAGCGCCTCGGTAATGGCCGGATGCGAATGTCCCAGCACATTCACTGCGATGCCGCCGCCGAAATCGAGGTATTCCTTCCCCGCCGCATCCCAGACGCGCGAACCTTGACCGCGCACGAAGACCAGCGGATACCGGCCATAGGTGGGCATGACGTACTGGTCGAACAGCGAAATGATTTCGGCACTTTTCATTCGGAAAACGCGCATGATGCGAATTGGCTGCGGCACTTGCAAGAACTTTGCTAGAGCTTGCATTCCGGCAGGGTTGCCGCCATAAGGTGTGCCGCTGACGAGATGAATACCGACGGAACTGGTCAAACCGGCGTCACAGACAAGTCGACTCTGCGACGGGTTATCTTCGCCTCATCACTCGGGACGTTGTTCGAGTGGTACGATTTCTATCTGTACGGTAGCCTCGCGATCTTCTTTGGCGCCAAGTTCTTCCCGCCGGGAAATGAGACAGCCCAACTGCTCGCCAGCTTGGCGACATTCGGCGCAGGGTTCGGGGTGCGTCCGCTGGGGGCGCT
>CAZJCX010000004.1:15029-17492 GCA_964544425.1 uncultured Verrucomicrobiota bacterium | reverse complement strand
CATATCGGCGATTTGATCGGCCGGAAATACACGTTCCTCGTGACGATGGCGACGATGGGCATTTCGACGGCGCTCGTTGGATTTTTACCGACCTACGAACAGTGGGGCATCGCGGCGACTATCATTCTGGTGATCCTACGGTTGTTGCAGGGCTTGGCGCTCGGCGGTGAGTACGGCGGCGCGGCAACGTACGTGGCGGAACACGTGCCGGATGACCGGCGCGGGTACTACACGAGTTTCATCCAGACGACCGCCACACTCGGATTCTTCGTGAGCATGGGTGTGATTGGTACCACCCGGCTCGTTTCAGGTGAGGAAGGCTTCAAGGAGTACGGCTGGCGCATTCCGTTCCTGTTGTCATTTGCCCTGTTGGGAGTGAGCCTCTACATCCGGCTGAAGATGCACGAGAGCCCCCTGTTCACGAAGCTGAAGAGCGGCGGCAAGGTGTCCGCCAACCCGCTCAAGGAAAGTTTCACCAACCCGATCAACCTCCGGTACGTCCTGCTGGCGCTCTTTGGCGCGACGGCCGGTCAAGGCGTCGTCTGGTACACGGGTCAGTTCTATGCGCTGACCTTCCTGCAAGCCACCCTCAAGATTCACTGGCTACCGGCTTACGCCATCATTTCGATCGCGCTCGCGCTCGGTACGCCGCTGTTCCTGTATTTCGGTCACCTGTCTGACAAAATCGGCCGAAAGAAAGTCATGCTTGCCGGCTGTTTGCTCGCCGCGGCCACGTACGTGCCGATTTACATGGCGATGCGTCATCTGACCCCCGCTTTGGCGGAAGGCCAGAAAGCAGTGATGTGGGCGGACTTCCCCACACAGAATTTCCTGATGCTGGCCGCGCTCGTATTTTTGCAACTCGTATACGTCACCATGGTGTACGGCCCCATCGCGGCGTTCCTCGTCGAACTTTTCCCGACGAAGATCCGGTACACCTCGATGTCCCTGCCCTATCACCTCGGCAATGGCTGGTTCGGAGGATTCCTGCCCCTCATCGCCACGGCGGTCGCGGCGTCGGACATCACGCACAAGGCATTTGGCGAAAATGCCATTTATGCCGGTCTGATTTATCCGATCGGGGTGGCGCTGATCACGTTGGTCGTCGGCGGATTGTTCATCAAGGAAACAAAAGATCACAAGATTGACACCGTCATCAGCACGGCCGGCGAGAAATTGGAGCCGTTTGATTGGAATGCGGTGCTCATCGCGTTGGCCATCGGGCTGGTCGTGCTGCTCGCGGCCGGCCAAGGCTTCTGGCTGTCGTTCATCGGAGCGGCCGGTCTTTTCGCGCTCCCGACCATCTTCTTCCGACTCGAATGTTCACGCTGGCGCGCGATCGGCGCCGTGCTGGGCTGCGTGGCGTTGACGGCCGCGATTTCGTACGTGCTGCATCCCCGGCTCGTGGCGCTGGGCGGCATGTTCCAGTTCTTCGCGTTCACGCTCATGCTGGGAATCCTCACCGTGCTGCTGGGCGCAGCGTTCTACGCGCTGCGACCCAGACCGACCGGCTGACGCTCCCCCGCCTTTACCCACGGAGTGAGGCGCGACAAAGCCGCCGCGGTCGCGCCCCGGCACGACTGCGCGGCGATGGCCCGCTCAGTTCTTTCTGTTGTCTGCCCGTCTCAATTCGTCCTGTGAATTGTGGATTCCGCTGAAAAACCCTCTGAATTTCGTTTCATGATAACTTTCGACCATCGAATCTATCTGACCGCATTGAGATCGTTGATCCTGCGCCAAGTCAGCGGCCATATTTTTGACCAGAAGTGTTTGGAGGAGGTTTTTCAGCGGAATCCACAATTCACAGAATGAATCGAGACCACCAAAGAACGGTTAAGTGTCAGCTCTAGTTATTATGCATTCGTCCACCAACGCCCGCTTGCGCGCGGGCTTCAGTGCCTTTTTTTGCGAGCACCTCCTGGAGAATGTGCTTGTCCAAACTCAAATCCGCCACCAGTTGCTTCAACTTGTGGTTCTCCGCTTGGAGCACTTTCATCTCCCGCAGCTCGCTGACCCCCAGCCCGGCATACTTCCGTTTCCACGTGTAGAACGTCTGCTCACTGACGCCCATCGTTTGGGTGATCGGCGCGACCACAACGAGAAAACCGGCCATTGCCAGAAGCGGGCGCGCCCAAAAAGGGCTGGGTCGTCAAAGCGGAATAACGTCAGTGGCCAAACTTCCGCAGGTATTTCAGCGCGACTTCCATGTCTTTTGGCAGCGGGGCGCGGATGGTGACGGCGGGATGGACTAGCGTGATTTCGGCAGCGTGCAAGGCCGGGCGCGCCAACAACGGTCGCTCCCCCTCACCGGCTTTCGCCCGGTAGTTCCGCTTTAGTTGCGAGAGCAACAACGGTGCGCCGCCGTAGTCCGCATCGCCGACGAGCGGATGACCGACCGCCTGCAAGTGGACGCGAATCTGATGTTGCCGACCGGTCTCAATTTCCACGTCCAGCAACGTAAAA
>CAZJCX010000004.1:12365-15014 GCA_964544425.1 uncultured Verrucomicrobiota bacterium | reverse complement strand
GGTACTGCTCGGCGACGCGCACGGTTGTCCGCGAAGGTTTGCCGTGCTTGTGATCAATTCGCGACAACCCCGGCGCGTCCGGCCGTTCGGCGATGGGCAAATCAATCACCAACTCGTGGGACTCGCGTCTCGCGTGACCGTCGTGAACTTGGACAACCGGGACGGTCGTCCCGCTTGCTCCCGCCGCCACGTCACCGTGGGCAATCGCGGTGTACACTTTGCGTGTCTGCCGCTCGCGGAACTGTTCCGTCACCCACCGGTACGCTTCAATCGTCTTCGTGAAAATCATCACCCCACTTGTGTGCCGGTCGAGCCGGTGGGGATTTGTGAGGTCGGGCATTCCGCGTCTCGTGCGGATCAAGTCCCACAGGTTCGCCTCTTCCTTGTCGTACCGGCCCGGCACGCAGAGCAAGCCGGCAGGTTTGTTCACGGCCAGCACGTCGGCGTCCTCGTACAACACTTCGATTTTTGGTAGCGTCGCGCGCAATGGACCTTTCCAACGCCGAGATTAGACGACTGAAAGCCGCCGCACAACAACTGGAGCCGGTCGTCTTCCTCGGCAAACAAGGCGTCACGTCCGACTTCGTGAAAAGCGTGGACACCGCCCTCGCCAGCCGTGAATTGATCAAATTGAAGTTCGGCGCGTTCAAGGACGAGCGCCGCGAACTGGCCGCCCAGATCGCCGCGCAAACTGGCAGCGAGGTGATCATGGTAGTCGGCCACGTCGCGGTACTCTACCGGCCAAAGCCGGTGTAGTGGCCGCGCTTGCCAAGCGCGGCCACAGGTTGCGACTCTTGCCCGCTGAATGAAACCGGGCTAGCATCGTCTGAGGTGACATTATGGAAACACTGCATTTGCTCGGCACCGCGATGGGATTGTCCGCGTTGGCGGGCATCAATTTGTACCTGACGGTCTTCGTGACCGGACTGGCCATCAACCTCGGCTGGCTTCAACTCGCGCCTGGCCTCGACAAACTTGCCGTGCTCGGCGACCCGATCGTGCTGGTGGTTGCCGGCGTGATGCTGGTGTTGGAGACCATCGTGGACAAGGTGCCGTACGCCGACAGCGGGTGGGATACGATTCACACCGCGATTCGCCCGATTGGCGGCGCGATCCTCAGCTTGAGCGCGCTGGGTGAACTCAGCCCGCAACTCGACGTGGTCGGCGCATTGCTCGGCGGCGCGGTGGCGTTCACAACGCACTCGGCGAAGGCCGGCACGCGCTTGATGGTGAACACCTCGCCGGAACCGGCCAGCAACATCGTCGTCAGCATCGGCGAAGACGTGGTGGTGTTGGGCGGACTGTGGTTTGTGTTCCAACACCCGATCATCTCACTGGTGATTGTGGTCACGTTCTTCGTGGCGTTCTGGTATTTCGCGCCGAAGCTATTCCGCATGATCAAGGCCTACTGGACCGCCATCTGGCACCGCTTCACCCGCAAGCCCGCCGCCGGCGATCCGTTGCCGACGAAGGTGCCCGGCTTCGCTCTCGAATCGTGGCTCGCGATCCAGCGCGACGATGAAGACGCGGCGTGGGTGTTGCCGTGTTACACGGGCAAGATGAAGTCCATCGGCCGCAACGTGCGCGGTGTTGCCATCGGCACCACGGAGGGCCGGTTGGTATTCATCGGCAAAAAGAATTTCCGCGTCCGTTATCTTGCCGCACCGCTGGCGGAAGCGAAGTTCACCGACGACCCCGGCACGCTGTTCCACCGGCTCATCGTGAAGCCCGCCGACGGCGAACAGGTGCGCTTGCGTTTCACCCGCCGCCATTCGCCCCTCCTGCCGGCCGCGTTGCGGTGGCTGGAGGAACGCGCCCAGCCCGTCCGCGAGCCGGTCACTGTTTGACGCGGCAGGCTTCCCAAATGCTCCGTCACGCCTATAATGCGCGTGATGTCCGACTGGAAATACGATGTCGTCATCGTGGGCGCGGGTCCGGCCGGCATTACGGCCGCCATCGCCCTCGCCAAAGCCAACATCCCCGTCCTCGTCCTTGAAGCGGGTGTCTTCCCCGGTGCCGAGAACTGGTCGGGAGCCGTTTACTTCACCGAGAACCTCGCGCAGCCGGACGTTCTCGGCGAGGAAACAGTCCACAACGCCGCATGGGAACGGCCTGTCACCCAGCGCGGGGTTCAGATTTACAACGGACATTCCCGGATCGGCCTGACGTATCACAACCCGGCCACCTTTCAGAATTGCTACACCGTCCTGCGCCCGACGTTCGACCATTACCTCGGCGAACTCGCCAAGTCATTCGGCGCGACCATTCTCACCGAGACCACCGCGACCGGCCTGCTCCGCGACAACACCGGCAAAATTACCGGCGTCCAGACCACGCGCGGTCCAATTGATGCCGATGTTGTCTTTCTGGCTGAGGGCGATGCGTCGCATCTCGTCAGCAAAGAAGGCTACGAACGCGCAAAGACTCCCGGCAGTCCGCACTTCCTGCAGGGCATCAAGGAAGTCATCGAGATGGATCCCGGCGAGATCGAACGCCGCTTCCATCTCCCGCGGGGGGAAGGCGCCGCCTACGAAATCGTTCTCCGCAACCCGTCCCTCCGCAATCGCACCGCCCACCTCAACATGGGCGGTTTCATCTACACGAACCACTCGAGCCTCTCACTCGGACTTGTGTTACCGCTCGACAATC
>CAZJCX010000004.1:12148-12355 GCA_964544425.1 uncultured Verrucomicrobiota bacterium | reverse complement strand
AGGAATTCAACGGTGACCACAACCGGTTGATGGAATGGTTCAAGGGTCTGCCCGAAATCCGCCAACTTATTGGCGACGGACGTTCCTCCGCGTACGGCACCAAAATCATCCGCGGCGGCGGTTACCGGGAACTCCCCCAACTCATTGACGACGGCCTCGCCCTCGGCGGCGCATGTACCGGCATCGGGATTGATTTCCCCTTCCCCA
>CAZJCX010000004.1:11826-12095 GCA_964544425.1 uncultured Verrucomicrobiota bacterium | reverse complement strand
AAATCCGCGCGACCGACCGCAACTACTCGCGGCTCCGACTCGCCGAACTCTACGAACGCCCCCTGCGCGATACGCATTACTTCAAGAACGTTGAGCACCTTGAAAAGTGGCCGCACTACGTCGAGCACACGCGCGTGTTCTTCAGTCGGTTTGTCGACCTGAATTGCGGTGGCCTCAACATTCTCACCCATCCGGACCTGCACGCCGGTCAGAAACTCTGGCAACTCGCCAAACACCTGCGCGAAACTTTGCCGATCAAGGCGTGGTCA
>CAZJCX010000004.1:9682-11803 GCA_964544425.1 uncultured Verrucomicrobiota bacterium | reverse complement strand
GACCTCCAAACCCAACGCGCCGCGTTGGGCATCGGTCGCAAGGTCAAGCCGACCGCCGCGCCGACTCAGCCTGCTGGCACGGTCAGCCTCACTTTCTCCGTCGAAGGTCAACCGCGCTTCTACCGGCTGTTTGAGAAACTCGGCCCCGGACTCCGCTCCGCCAGCGACCACCTTTACCGGAACGACAACACCCCTCTCCCTGCCAAACTGAAAACCGCCATCGGCAGTGTGCGCATTCTGCCCCTCCTGCCAAACGCGTTCTTTCCGATGCTGGCCGGGCTGCTCGCGCCGGTGCAATGGGTCTGCGAACTGGCTTGGCTCGCCCTATCCCGACCGTCACCGGCCAAGTTCCTTTCCTCGTTCTTCCAGAAAAACAAAGCCCTCGTCCGGCAACGCACCAACCTCGACACCGTGACCGTTGGGCAACCATGGGAAGAAAAGCTTTCGCTCATCCGGTACTTCTCCGAAAAGACCAGCCATATCAAAGTCATCCGCCCCGAGCACTTCGAGGAGCGCGGCAGAATTACCGGCTCCCCGCTTTGGCACGTCTGTCCCGCCCACGTGTATGAGTGTCACACCGACGACCTCGGTCAGTCGCAGCTCGTCGTGAATTACGAGAATTGCATCAAATGCGAATCCTGCTGGCGCGCCGCGCCGGCCGATGTCGATTGGACGCGCAACCACGAGCAACGTCTCATCTTCAGCGCGCCCACTCCGGCCAATAAGAAATTGTTGGAAGCAATGAATCACAGTGGAACGGGCGTCCCGCCTGTTCATCACGATGAATCGAACATGCGGGACGCTCGATCCACTCTCTTCCTCCACGAACTCCAGACCGGCCCGCGTTATCTGGATGCGCAGCGCCGCCGGTGGCTCGTGTCGCTGGTCGAGCAGACCGGTAATCTCCGCGCTATCGCGTATGCCAAACAGAACAAGTTCTTCTGGGCGGCGGCGGAGCTTTCCCCTGTAGCCGCGCTCGCTGAGCGCGGCACCGGCGAACCGCGCTTGGCAAGCCCGGCTACAGAACTCTTTCCCAAGCAATCCCTCAAAGCCCTCGACCACGGCGAGCGGATGTCCGCGGAACAGCTCGCGTATCTCCAATCGCTCAGGGCCGACCCCGCCACGCTTCGCGAGGTGGCCGGCCTTGACCTTTCACTGGCGCTGTTCGTGAGCGGCGCATATTCCGCGCTCATCAACAGCCGACCGGAACTGGCCGAGATTCCGTGGATCGGATTAAACACAGCACGGACGCACTGGAAGGATTTTGCCGGTCGCCCCGTGGTTTGTGACCTGCGATCCATCGCCCTCGGCGCCACAGAAATGCTGTTGGAGCGGTGCCGGCAACATTCCACCACTCGCGTGCAGTTCCCCGGTCTGTTCAAGGACGAGGACGCGCACGACGGCATCATCAAGTTCGGCGGTGTCAAAAAGCTCCTCAGCGAAATGGAAGCGGCCCGGCATACCTTGGAGACGCAGGCCGACGCGGACGCGGCCGAGTTATTGCGGCTCGTTACGTACAACGCCGGTCAGATTATCGGCGGTAGCGCGTACAGCGAAGATGACATCTTCTCGAAGTTCTACCGGGATGCCACCTGCCTGTCGCACTTCACAGCGCAGAACAGCCCGGTAACGCCGAAGCAGTCAGAGTCGGAACTTGATCAGGAACTTGCCAAATTCAAACTCGCCCTGCCCCGACCCGAATTTTGCGATGCCCTCGGCAAGTTGATTCTCGAGCACGGTTACATCGAACGTCCGCTCGCCAACCCGCCCCCGTTCAATTACCGGCAGGCGCTGGACTCCAAGCAGCAGTACGACTACGGCGATTTCCTGGTGAAGCCGTTCGCCGCGACGGAATGGCGCTTCACCCCGGAGATGTTGCACGCCGACGCGGAACTCCACGCATACCACACAAAGCTCCACCAGTATTTTAACGACCGCTTCTGGAACCGGCCGGGCGAGAAATATTACCGGCTCGTGGAACGCCTCCACATGGTCCCACTCGATGACGTGCAGGACATGGTCGCGCAGGGTTTCACGCGGATGTACATCCCGACCGAGTTTGGCGGCGAAGGTCTTCTCAAGGCACACTACTACATTCTCTGTCCCCTCTCGATGCGGTAC
>CAZJCX010000004.1:8190-9672 GCA_964544425.1 uncultured Verrucomicrobiota bacterium | reverse complement strand
GCCGACCCATCGTATGCGCTGACCATTATGGCGCATTCGAGCATCGGCACCACGCCGATCCTGCTCGGACTGAAACAGGATTTGCCGCGCGCCAAGAAAGACCTCGAAGAGTTTCTGGCCGATCCGGTGCTGATCCCCAATCTTAAAACCCACCTCGCGAAAATCATCGCGATGCTCGACTCACCGGCGGTGTTGAAGGTGAAGGACGCGTTCCGCGCGCTGGGCGACCGTGTCCGCGACGACATCGGCAAGAAACCCATGCTCCGCGCAGTTGCCGCTGAATTTCTGCAACACTTCATGGACGCCGGGCGCGCCGGGTTGCGGATGGACTTGGATAAATTCCGTTCTGAATCGCAGGCCGCTCTCACCGCGCTCGACCGAATTCGCCCGAATGCCGAAGCTGTCGTGGCGGATCTCGACCGGCGCGCCGAGGCAGCGAAACTTTATCTCCGCTGGATCAGTGCCGGCCAGATCAGCGCGTTTGCGCTGACCGAACCGAGCGCCGGTAGCGATTCCGGCGGGATTCAGACCCGCGCGGAGTTGAAGCGCGTGGAGGTGTTCACGGATGCGGACGGCTCCAAATATTTCTTCCTCGGCAAGGAACGCAAACCGTTGCTCGACGCGGCGACGTTCGACGTGACGAAGACGACCAGCTTCGACGTCGCTCAAATCCGCCAGGAGAACGGCACGGAATTTTACGAGTACTACGAGCTCAACGGCGCCAAGATGTGGATCACCAACGGCCATGTGGCCGGGGTGTTCTGCCTGTACGCCCGCACGAAGGAAGGCCCGACCGGGTTCCTCGTCAACCGGCACGCGGAAGGATTGGTCGTCGGGCGTGACGAAGAGAAGATGGGCCAACGCGGCTCCCCCACCAACGAGCTGAGCCTGAATGGCGTCCGC
This sequence comes from uncultured Verrucomicrobiota bacterium, assembly GCA_964544425.1. Classification (GTDB taxonomy): domain Bacteria; phylum Verrucomicrobiota; class Verrucomicrobiia; order Palsa-1439; family Palsa-1439; genus OMJI01. Next base: position 8,769 of record CAZJCX010000004.1, on the reverse strand, counting down.
GTCCCGCGCGAGAACGTCATCGGCATCGAGGGACGCGGTCAGGTCAACGCGCTCGAAACATTGAACGTCGGTCGGATGGGCTTGTGCGTGAGCGCCGTGGCGATGATGGCGAAGATCATCGAACAGACCCGCGCGTTCGCCAAGGAACGCAACCTCGACGCAACCGGCATCCTCGGCGGCATGGCGGCGGAGTTGTACGGCATCGAGTCGCTCGCCTATGAGTTGATTGGGCGGGCCGACCATCACGGCACAAAATCGGTGCGCACCGAGTCCGCTATCGGGAAATACTACGCGAGCGAAGCGTTGCACCGGTGCATTCGCAACGCCGAGCGCGTGTTTGGGATCGAGGGCGCAACGCAGTGGCACGAGTTGGAGAAACACCGGCGCGATGCCCGGGTGCTGAATATTTACGAGGGCACGAACGAAGTCCAACGCTTCCTCATCCTGCGCGACCTCGTGGACAGCGCCCTGCCGAAATGGAAGGAATCCACCGGCGACGAACCCGCCAAGCTGGCCGATGCGAAGAACCTCTTGATGCGCGCGTTGAAACGCGCCGTGGACGCGTTCGGCGCGCTGGTC
>CAZJCX010000004.1:7278-8131 GCA_964544425.1 uncultured Verrucomicrobiota bacterium | reverse complement strand
TCGACGCCACCGTCTGGCGCACCGAGTGGCTCAAGTCAGTCACACCGGCCGACAGCGCCCACCGGCAGATTGCCGAAGAGTCGTGCGCCCGGTATTCAGAACACGCCTACCTTGAGATCGAAAACCTGCACGCTGAATTTGAAGCTGACTTTGCCCTGCTCAAACAGGGTATGTACCCACCCGAAATTCGCGTGGCCCAATTGTCCCTGTGGGAGAAACCGGAGCCAGCCAGCCCGACCGAAACAGTTACCGGACGCTCCGTAGTCGTGATGAACGTCGTGCCGGTCCTCTCGCCGCGCCCGCGCGTGGCGGACGGCCAGTTGCTTGAGACGCACTTTGATTTCGATGCCGCGAGTTGGACGGCACTGGCTCAATCAACCAACCCGACCGTGATCGCAGTCGCGCCCCGGTACGCTGCGGACCTATTGCGGAAGGCCCTGGCCTGCGGCGCCAGCGAAGCGGTCTTGCTGGAAACGGAAGACCTACCGGATGACATCCACGTCGTGGGTCGGCTCGTGGCGGACCGGATTGCGTTGAAACACTCGTCGTGCGACCGCGTACGCTGCGGCGACCCGACGCTGGCAGCGGTGCTGACCGGCAATCTCGGTGGCGCTCCGGCCGTGGAGATTGTGGCAGCCGGTGAGGAACAACCGAAATTCACGATCAATGAGTTTGGCGCAGCATTCACCAAACCACTGACGACCGTGCCGGCGCACCAGATCGAAGCCGCGTCAGCCGGCAGCTCACGCTACACCCTTCCCCAATCCACTTCGTCGGGGGCAGAGATCGAACCCACACCAACTGCGGCGGCCAGTTTTATCCGCCAGACGACCGGCGTCAGCGGTGGTGGTGG
>CAZJCX010000004.1:3210-7245 GCA_964544425.1 uncultured Verrucomicrobiota bacterium | reverse complement strand
AGCTTTCCCGGTTGCCGCTAAAGAACATCGCGGTTTTTGTGGGCACGCCCGAACACTTGGAAGGCGTTGGTCTGGCCGCGCAGTGCGCCAAGGAGTTGCTGCTGCCGTTGCACGCGCTGATTCTCGGTTCGTTACCGGAGGCCGCGATGCGCGCGGTCGCCGCCCAGTTACCGGTCGAAGCTGTCTGGTTCGTCTCGAATCCCAACTTGCCGGGCAACGAACTGCTCGCGTTGCAGCGCTTGTGGAAAGACACGCTGCCGCCAGCGGTACTGGCGGGTGAGTGGGCGAATGGGTTGCTGGCGGAGTTCGCCAAGACATTCCCGCGCGTGCAAGCCCGGTACGGTGTGGCAGCGGTGGCGAAGGGCGAGTTGTTCGTGCCGGTGTTTGGCGGAAAGGTGCAGCGGGCGTACCGGACGGCGAATCTGCGGGAGCATCCGTTGGTGGCGACGTTCGGAAAGGATGAGGGCGGAGGGATGAGGGCTGAGGCGCGGCGGGTGTTTCATGTGCCGCTCGATGTCGAGCTACCGGTACGAGTGCGGGAGGCGGCTTCGATTATTCATCGCGGCATCGCCGATGCGGATTTCATCATTGACGTTGGTTATGCGATTCGGAACCGGGAGAATTTTGACGCGGTCATTCTGCCATTGAAGAAGCGGCTCGAAGAGATCGGTGTGAAGCACGTCACCATCGGCGGCACGCGCAAGGTCGTCGAAGAGTTGCATCTGCTGGAGCCGAGCCAGCAGATCGGCCAGACCGGTACGGCCGTGAACCCGCAGATCATCCTCTCCATCGGCGTGAGTGGCGCGCCGCAGCATGTGGATTACATCGGCGACCGGGCCACGATCATCGCGTTCAACAAAGACGCCGCCGCGCCGTTGATGACATTGAACCAGCGCCGGGCGCGTCCGAAAGTAGTGCCGGTCGTTGGTGATTTGTACGAGACCGTGCCGCAATTGACCGCGGCGTTACGCCTTTGATTCGAGCAGCTCCCAAAACTTCGGGTTCTCTTGCAGGAGTTGATCTTCCGAAATGGGAAGTTTGGAGCGGAAAAAGAAGTCTTTGAGCGAATTCTTGTCGAGGATGCAGCGGATGTAGATGATGTCGCCCTGTTTCTCGAAGTATATCCGGTAGTCTTTGACCCGGTAGCGATAGATCTGCTTGCCGCCGCGGGTCAGTTGGCCGAATTTCTCATCGGCCTTCTCGAAGTCAGACGGCAACACCTGAAATCCGTCCACCACTTCGAGTTGAACCTTGCGCGGCATCGCCGCCAATTCTTTCGCACCGACTTCGCTGAAGATAATCTGAAGCATCCCGGCAGAATGCCGTCGCGGTGCGGAACGCGCAAGCCCGAACTCAGGCGCGCTGGTGGCGTTTCCAGTACAAGGCGAATCCGCCGACGAGTCCGAGCAGGATCACAGAGGGTTCCGGTACCACTGAGGAATCGAAGCCGATGATCAGGGAGTAATCATCCCCGACTGCGCCCCCGGCCGTGGCGTCAACGGCAAAGTAGTATGTGCCGGGCGTAGTGATGACGTAATTAGGCAGGAACGAGTCGGTTGTGCCGGAGCCGCCGGACCCATAGACGTTACCCCCGTAGAGTGAATCAGTGTTGGTGTAGAGGACAGTGCTACCGTCGAGATCAATCAACCGGATTCGGGTGTTGAATGAGTCTCCATATACATTGGCGCTCCACAAATCGAGCGTCAGCGTGCCGGGTGTCGTAATGGTCATATTGTACCAATCCACGTCCGCTCCGCTGCCGTCGAGGTCGCCGGTCACGAAGCCCATCGTCAATCCCGACGTCTCACCGGTCTGCGGGATAAGCGCTTGGGAGGTGGCCGCCGTGGCACCGGCATCAGCGGACTCGAGTTCGGTCGCCACCGGAAAATTAACAACGGTTGGGCCACCGAAGAGGCTGCCGCCGGTGATGTCGAGTAACGCGCGCTCCCACCTGCCGAGAACGCGGAGGCTTTCGCGCCCTGCCTCGGTCAAGCCCGTCGAGCCGCTGGCAATGATGGCAGTATTCTGAATCCCGGCGGTGTTCGCATAATTCGCCGGAGTGATCCCGGCGTTGCCATAGGCGTGATGGTGATGAAGTCCGAGCGAATGACCGAGTTCGTGGGCGGCTGTGCCCGCGATTGCAACGCTCAGTTCCGTAATCTGAGTGGCGCGCGGACTACCAGATTCGATGATGAACGCAAACTCTTGGGCGTACATGTTGACTTTGCTGCCGCCATCGGTGTGATAGGCGCGTGCCGCAAAAAAAAGAGGCGAATCCCCCAGCACGCCGCCCCCGCCACCCGTCGAGCCCATGTCAATCCAGTCATAGCTGCCACCGGGATTGGAGGTGACAAACGTAATCTGGTAGTCGTTGTAGATCCGGTTCAACTCGGTAAGAATGTTGGCTTCGATGGTGGCTTCTTCGGCGACGCTGAACGCGGGCGCCCCGGCACCCGTCGCCGCATCATCCAACTCCGTTGACCACGACGCGTTGAAGTCCACCCAGACGTTCAAGGCGGCTTGGGCGGAAATGCTGACACCTATGGCGGAGATCAAAAGCCCGGCAAGAATACTGCGACTCGTCATAGTTCCCTCACTCACACTCGGCGGTTCACGAAAGTGTCAATGGGCGTTATAGTCTCCGACTGACGTGGAAAAGACAAGCCGAAACTGCGTGCCGAACGAGATTTTTCGCCCGTCCCTCCTTCTCATCGTGGCGACGCTGGTCGCCTACGCTACGGTGTTGCCCGCTGGTTTTGTCTGGCTGGACCACACGGAAATCGTCGGCGGTGGCTATCGGATTGAATCGGCGGCGCAGGGCCGATTGGTTTGGACGCAGACGCTTGAGCAGTTCAGCGCGGGTAAAACGGGCATCACCGAGCCGGCCGGTGGCTATTGGCGACCCGTCCAAGCGTGGAGCATCACGCTCGACTGGCTCATCTTCGGCGCGCGACCGTGGTTGCATCACTTGGAAAACATCTGCTGGCACCTCGCCATCATCCTCGGCCTCTACCGGCTCGGCTCTCACTGGCTGCCCGACCGGCGGTCGGTGTTTTGGGGCACCTTGTTATTCGCGGTACATCCGGTGGGCGCGCACAGCGTGTCGTGGATCAGCGGACGGAAAGACCTGCTGTGCGCCGCTTTCGGCGTCGCCGCGCTGCTGGCGTTGCGAGAGACGGGGACGCGGCATAAGCTGACCGGGCAGTTGAGTTGGGGATTGGCGGCGCTTGCGGCGACGGCTTTGGCCATCGGCAGCAAAGAGACCGGCCTGATCATCCCGCTGCTCGCGACCGCGCTGATCTGGCCGACGCTGCCACCCTCACAACGCGCCGGATCGCGCCCGCGTCTCGTGGCCGGCGGGACGTTGGTCGGGTTGTGGCTGATCGCGGGATTGGCGATGACCCACCGGCTTTTCTTTTTGGGGAACATCGGCCTCGACGCGACTTGGCCAGTCGCGGGATGGTGGGAGCGCGTTGGGATGATGGCGCGCATCGCGACATCGTATGCAGTGGACATCCTCGTGCCGCACGTGGCGTCCGTGTCGGACGCCGTTCGGTTGGCTTCGCCGTGGTCGGTGATTCACCTGGCGCTCGTTCTGGCCGGGCTGGCGGGATTGGTGGTGCTGACGCGTCGTCGCTGGCCGGGCGCGCCGTTGTTGTGGTGGTGTGTCATCTGGCTCTTGCCGGTGAGCGGACTGTTGCCGTTGCGGCACTGGCGCGCGGAACGGTACCTGTACCCGGCCATGTGGGGTGTGCTGGTGGCCGTCTGTTATTGGCTGCGCAACTACCGCTGGCAACCCGCGGCCGGTGCTTTGTTCGCGGCTTGTCTGCTGTACGGCAACACGCTTTGGTGGAACGATGACCGGCTTTTTACCGACGCCGTCCGGCGCGACCCGGAGTTCCGCGAAGGCCGTGTGGCGCTCGGTAATCTCGCACTGGCGCGTGGCGACTTCGCGGAAGCGGCGAACCGATACCGGGAAGTTTTTGCCCGGCAGGCCGCGGCGACGCACTACTCGTACTACTCGCCGCTCGTCGC
>CAZJCX010000004.1:2342-3186 GCA_964544425.1 uncultured Verrucomicrobiota bacterium | reverse complement strand
CTGGGTCGCCACGACGAGGCCATTCCGGAATTTCTTGCGGCGCTCCGCGAGCGCCCCCGGCAGTTCCATGCCCCCTACCACCTCGGTCTGATCGCCCTTGCCCAAAACAAACCCGACGCCGCGCGGACGTTCTTCACAACCGCGCTCGCTGCCGATCCCAAAGACTTCGCCGCCCGCAGCAACCTCGCCTTCGCCGAACTCCAACTCGGCAACCACCGCGAATGCATCCGGCTGCTCACTCCCCTCGCCACCGACGACCGCAACCGGCTCAATCTCGCCAGCGCCCCTCTCGCCGCAAAGCATTACGCCGCCGCCCGGCCGCTCCTCGAAACGATGCCCACCAACGCCGTGGCGCAGGCCAAATTGGCGTGGTGCCAGTGGCAACAGGGCGACCGCGACGCCGCTCGCGCCACCCTCGACCGCGCCCGCGCCCTCGCGCCCGCCGACCCCACCGTCCAACTCATCATCCGCGAATTGACTGCGCCCGGTCGGGATGATTGGTGATCAGACCGTCCACGCCCCAATTCGCGAGACGTCGCATTTCGGCCGCGTTGTTCACCGTCCAGACGAACAACCGGCCGCGCCGTTTCCAGCGTCGCACGTCCGCCGCCGACCGAATCAACCGACGGCACACGCCCCAACCGGCCACGGGCACACGCGTGGTCGGCTCATGCACAGCCAACCCGAATCGCGGGATCCGCGAGTTGACGCGGGACAGTTCCACCATCCGCTGCGGTTTGATGGAGAACACAATCACGCGGCGCGTCATCCGGTGACGTTGGATTTCGCGGGCGACTTTCGCACCGTCGGCGCCTTTGATTTCGATGAGCAATGGAAAACGCAG
>CAZJCX010000004.1:1855-2310 GCA_964544425.1 uncultured Verrucomicrobiota bacterium | reverse complement strand
ATTCGCGCCGCCGCGCGTCCCGCACCCGTTTTCGCTTCCGGTAAATCCGGTCGAGCCGGTAATCGTGGAAGACCACCAACTCGCCGTCGTGCGTCTCCTGCACATCAATCTCCACCATGCCCACCCCTAGTCGGATCGCGGCGCGGATCGCGGCCATTGTATTTTCCGGATACCGGGCGCTCCACCCGCGATGAGCCACGATTTGTGGTTTCATAGCGTGCCTCGGTCGCGCTCGGCGAGATACCGGGAAACCTGCGCGACGCGTTCGGCAGGATCGGCGAACAGCAGCGCCGCCACGCGCTCCGCGACTTCCCGGCCGCCGTGGCGCGACAACGCCAGACTCGTCCGCCGCCGCATCACGTCGGTGAGAGTCTGCGCCATTTCGTAGTCGCGGGCGTGCCGGATGTCGCTTTCAAACACTTCCGGTAGAGCGGCGATCTGTTCGCCCGCAGACT
>CAZJCX010000004.1:0-1845 GCA_964544425.1 uncultured Verrucomicrobiota bacterium | reverse complement strand
GCAGCAGCGTGCTGGCCGTCCGTGACTTGCCGGGGCGGATGTGGTCAAGCACTTCGGCGGCGATGGCCCGGTACGTCGTGTATTTCCCACCGGCGATGCTGATGAAATTGGTTGCCTCCCGGATAATGCGATGTTCGCGGGACCGGGCCGACGGTTTCGCGGCGGAGCGCAGCAGCGGTCGGATGCCGGCAAAGGTCGCGATCACGGCGGCTTGAATTCCCGGCAGGGTGCGTTGGAGTTCGCCGAGCAAGTACTCTTGATCGCGCTCGTCCGCGTGCGCGGCGGCGGGATCGCCGGTAAAGTCGGTGTCGGTCGCGCCGAGGATCATGCAATCGAGCCACGGGATCACGAACACCAACCGGCCATCGCGCACTTGCCAGAAAATCCCCTGGTCGAGCTGGTGGGCGAGGAGCAGATGCACACCTTTCGTGGGACTCAATTGGATGTGGGAGGATAGCCGGTCGATCCACGGGCCGGTGGCGTTCACGAACCAGCGGGCGCGAATGTCGAACTCGGCTGTTTTCGCGGCGAGGATCCGGTCGCCTTCTTTCGCGAAGCCGGTGACGCCGCAATAATTCACGCACACCGCGCCGAGCTGCGCGGCGTGGAGAATGTTGTCGAGACAGAATCGCGCGTCGTCCTCCTGGCAATCATAAAACCTCACGGCACCCCGCAATCCTTCCCGGCGCAGCTGCGGTTCCTGCCGCAGAGTCGCGGCGGCGGACAATGTCTGGTGCGGCGCGGTGTTGCGATAGAGCGCAAGCCAATCGTAAAGGGTCATGCCGAGTCGCATTTTCCAGAGCGGCCGGGCGTCGCCGCCATAGACGGCGAAGAGAAACGGCACCGGCTTGACCAAGTGCGGCGCGATGCGTTGCAGGATCGCGCGTTCGCGGCAGGATTCAGCGACGAGACCGAACGCGCCTTGTTCAAGATACCGGAAGCCGCCGTGGATGAGTTTCGTCGAACGGCTCGATGTGCCGCTGGCGAAGTCCGCCTGGTCCACCAGCGCCACTTTCAGCCCCCGCAACGCCGCATCCCGCGCTACGCCCGCGCCGAGGATTCCGCCGCCGATGACGAGCAGGTCGAACGTCTGATTCGCGAGCGCCTTAAGGTCGCGGGTCACGGTTGCGGCTGTTCTTGCCGGTATTTGTCGGCGTATTCCTTCTCGTACTTGCGCCCGTGATAACCGCTGGCGCGGTGCATTTTGCCCCACTCGTACTCGACACGTTGGTAGGCGGTCTGCGTGAGTTTGTCCGCCTGCAACTGCGGGAAGTGGTGCGCCAAACGCACCCACGCGCGAAGGAGCGCTTCGTATTGCGTATTGACTTGATGCTCATCCCGCCACGCGCCGACGATGCTGGCGAACCGGCTGGTTTCGGCGTGAAAATCCGCGACGGTCTGGGCGGCCTTTTCCTGCGCGGCCGTTTGCGGATTGCGATGGACGGAATCCTCCAGATTGCGCGCGGCCATCGTGAGAACTTTGACTTGGGCGTTCATGTCTTCGCGGCGGGTCGAGACGACGCCGACGCGGGTGGAACAGCCGACGAGTGCGACAACGCAGACAAGCAATCCGAGACGTTTCATGGGTTACCTCCGTTGAGGCGCATCGTACCGGGGCACTCGACAAACTACAAGCCTGCCGGTAGTATCGCCGCCCTTGTGAGCCAACCCAAACACATCAACATCGGCCTGATCGGCGCCGGGATCGTCGGCGGCGGCGTGGTAAAAAACCTCACGCGCAATGCCGACCTGATCGCCGAGCGACTCGGGATTCGCCTGAACTTGAAATGGGTTTGCGACAAGGACGAGTCCAAGACCAAGGGCCTGCCGGCTCCTGCGAACATC
>CAZJCX010000003.1:36015-38049 GCA_964544425.1 uncultured Verrucomicrobiota bacterium | reverse complement strand
ACCACCGAACCGCAGAAGGTGCTGCCCACCATCTTGTCACGCTGCCAACGCTTCGACCTGCGCCGCATCCCGGCTGGTCTGATCGTCCAGCACCTCAAGAAAATTGCGAAGAGCGAAAAGATCACGATCGATGACGCCGCGCTCGCCGCGATCGCGCGCGGGGCGGAAGGCGGCCTGCGCGACGCCGAGAGCGCACTCGACCAGCTCATCGCGTTCTGCGGCGACAAGATTGCGGAAAACGACGTGCTCGGCGTGTTCGGGTTCGTCGCCCAAGACCAACTCACGCAACTGACCGACGCCATCGTGGATGGTAACCCGCCGGTCGCCTTGCGCACGCTAAAAGAACTCGATGAACTGGGTAAAGACTTGCAGCGGTTGCTGGCAGACTTATTGGAGCACTACCGCAACCTCCTCGTGCTGACCATTGCCGGAGCGGACACCGCCCAGCTCGACTTGCCGGACACCCAGCTCGACTTGCTGCGCGCGCAGGCGCAGCGGATTGATTCGGATGCGGTGCTGCGCATCATCGATGCCCTCGCGGGTGCCGAGAGCAAACTCCGGTACGCGCTCTCCAAACGCATCTTCTTTGAGATCGCCCTCGTCAAAGCCATCAAAGCCCGGCAAGCCATCGGAATTGATGCCGTCATCAAACGGCTGACCGAATTGAAAGGTGTCGCGACCGCCGTCCCGGCGGCTGTGGGTGTCGTTGCGCCCGCAGTAGTGCCAAGCACGGTAGCCGCCGGGACGGCGGCCGCCACACCGGCTTCCCTCGACGAGGCGTGGGCTTACGCGGTGGAGCATCTCGGCAAAGTCACGCCGCTGGCGCGCAGTTGCTTGGTGGGAACAAAGCCGCTGGAAATCCGGGGCAACGTGTTGCGCATCGGCTTCGACCCGGAGTTTGCCGATCGGATGGAATTCGTGACGCACGCCCGGAATCTCGAAGTGCTGATCGCCAAAGTGAAGGAGAAATTGCGCCGCGACGTGGCCATCAAGTTTGAGCCGCTCGAAGGCGCGGCGCCCGTTGCGCCGCCACCAGTCGTTCGTGAAAAGCCGGTGGCGTCTGTCCCGCCGCCGCCCTCCAAGCCCGTAAAAAAAAACCTCGATGAGTTTCGGGACGACCCGCTCATCAAAAAGGCGTTGGAAATTTTTAAAGGAACCATCGTTGAAGTCAGAAAGTGAGGAACTATGGCCGGTCTCGGCAAGTTTTTGAAACAAGCGCAGAAGATGCAGGAGCAGATGCAGCAGGTGCAGGAGCAACTCGCCCAACGCGAGGTGGAAGGCACGGCGGGCGGCGGCGCCGTTAAAGCCATCGCCAAGTGCGACGGCACGATTGCCGGCATCAAGATTGATCCCAAGGTGGTTGACCCGAACGATGTCGAGATGCTCGAAGATCTCATCCTCGGCGCCGTCACCAACGCGCTCGAAGTCGCCAAGAAAACACAGACCGAGGAAATGGGCAAAGTCACGCAAGGCTTGAACGTCCCCGGCCTCAACCTGGGCATGTAGCCGCGCTTGCCAAACGCGGCCTGCGCACGCGTCTTCACATGGACTACCCGCGTCCGATCCAAACTTTGATCGCCCAGATCGCGCGTCTGCCCGGCATTGGCAAACGCAGCGCCGAACGGATCGCCCTGCACCTGCTCAAGTGTGACGGCGAAACCAACCAGCAATTGGCGCAGGCGATTCTCGACGCGAAGGCCCGGATGCGAAATTGCAGTCGCTGCGGCAGCTACACCGAGCAAGACCCGTGCGCCATCTGCGCGAGTCCCCGGCGGGATACCCGGTTGCTCTGCGTCGTCGAGGGGCCGAACGACATCCTCACGATGGAACGCGCCGGGACGTTCGCCGGCCATTACCACGCTTTGATGGGGCGGATTTCGCCATTGAACGGCGTCGGCCCCGATCAACTGCGGATTGCGGCGCTGGTTGAGCGGGTCAAATGTGACAAGCCCGCCGAGGTGATACTCGCGCTTGGTGCTGACGTGGAAAGCGAAGCGACGGCGACCTACGTGGGTGGGCAATTGAAGTCGACCG
>CAZJCX010000003.1:33143-35956 GCA_964544425.1 uncultured Verrucomicrobiota bacterium | reverse complement strand
CCGCCGACGAAGTCACGCTCGCCCGCGCACTGGATGGCCGCAAAGAAATTTAGCCCCGCCAGTCACCCGGCGGGGCTAAAGATGAAAACTGACTCGATCAGTTCCGCGTGAGGTGACGACGGCGGCTGTAGATCAGCCCGCCGCCCGCAACCAGCAGCAATGCAATCGTCGGTTCAGGAACAGCATCCAGTGAATCAATCTCCATCGAATTGAAGAATAAGATGTGAGAGTCGGCCGTGTTATTCTGAACGATGAAGCCGCGGAACCGATCGACGTCTTCGCCGTCGGTGGCACCTCCCAAGTCGCCGCTAACCGTCTGCACCGCGCCGCCACGGGTGGTGAAGGTGGCCGAATAGCTGTCCGCCCCGGTGAGCGTGAACTCGATGGTCAGACCCTCATCCGTATAGCCGATAGTGGAGGAGTGCGAGCCGCCTTCATCAACATACGTGTAAGTGGAATTGCCGCCGACAAAGAAGAACTCGAATTTGTTTTGGCCACTGGTGGAGTTTTGCAGGCCGAAACCGACCGTGGCTCCCGTGTCAATGTACCCATTGTCCATGTCGATTCGGAATGTGTCACCAATCTGGAGCGCGGCGTTGAAGTTTCGCAGGGCATCCGCCGCCGAACCGCCATTATCCTTGAATCCCCAGGCGTTGTTGATGCCATCCTCATCGAGTGGGCGGTCAGGAGTGTTGATATCGCCGTCACTTGCCACACCGCCGACTGTCCCGTTGTCAGAGCCATCAGCATTTACAGTTGAACTCGAAATGAAGAACGAATGACCGTTTTGGAGGGTCCATGCTCCAAAACCCGTGCCACCGTTATCGCCGGTTTGCCAGCCGTTGTCATACACCCCACTGGTATCACTGGCTGTGTCGGTCGCGATGATGGCGGCGTTGCTTGCGTTTGTGGAAATCAGGGTCGCGACAATCAGAGCTAAAAGACTTCTTACGGTTTTCATGACTTCTCCCATTCAGATTGGTGGTTTCGCCTATACCTTCGGAATACGTATAGTTAGTGGATACACTAGAACGGTTTACTTTGTCAACACTGTTTTTGGCAATTGTGAGAAAAGGGCGGTTCGCGTAGGGTCTTCGCCATGCGCGTGCGCGGAAAACAATATCGGGCCGTTTGGATGAGTAGGCGGGAGGTGGTGGTGATTAATCAGCCTTTGTTGCCGCATCGTTTTGCTCTGTTGCGCCTCAAGAATCATCGGCAGACGGCGGAGGCGATTCGGACAATGATCGTTCGTGGGGCGGGGACGATTGGGGCGACGGCGGGGTACGGGATGGCGCAGGCGTTTTGGGAGAGGGCGGATTTGGATGCGGCGTACCGGCTGTTGTTGGAAACGCGGCCGACGGCGGTGGATTTGAAACATGCGATTGACCGGGTGCGCGCTTGCCGGGATGCCCGGAGCGCGGTGGCGGAGGCGGAACGGATTGCGGATGAGTACGTCGAGCGCGGGGCGAAGATCGCGCGGGTAGGTCTGCCGCTGGTCGAGTCCGGGACGCGGGTGCTGACGCATTGCAACGCCGGGTGGCTGGCGTTGGTGGAGTGGGGCAGCGCGCCCGCGCCGATTTATCTGGCGCATCGCAAAGGCCGGAAGGTGTTGGTATGGGTGGATGAAACCCGGCCTCGGTGTCAGGGGGCGAGTTTGACGAGTTGGGAATTCATGCAGGAAGGCGTGCCGCACAAAATCATCGCCGACAACGCCGCCGGGTTTTACATGCGGCGGGGCGAGGTGGATCTGTGCATCGTCGGGGCCGACCGGATTGCGATCAACGGCGACACCGCCAACAAAATCGGCACGTACACGAAAGCGGTGCTCGCGCAAGAGAATGGGGTCCCGTTCTATGTCGCCGCGCCGACTTCGACGATTGATCCACACTGCCGGCATGGGGACGCGATTCCCATTGAGGAGCGGGATGAGGACGAGGTGCATTTCGTCGGGAGCCACCGCATTTCCCCGCGCGGCGCGCGGGCGGCGAACCCGGCTTTTGATGTCACCCCGGCCCGTTACATCACCGGCATCATCACCGAGCGCGGCATCTTGAAGCCAACGCAACTGCGGCGACTATGGACGCGGTAATCTTCGATCTCGGCAATGTGTTGCTGACGCTGCATTGGGAGCGGATGTACGCCCATTTCACGCGGCACACCGGCAAGTCGCAGGCAGATTTGGAACGGTACCATGCCGCCACCCCGTGGGGCCAGCAGTTGGCGACCGGCGAAATCTCGCAGTGGGACTACTACGAGGCGGTCCGCGCCGAACTGGAGTTCGCCGGTTCGTACGACGAATTTGCGGCGGCATGGTCGGACATGTTTTCCCCAAACGAGCCGATCCTCGCCTTGGCGCACCGGCTCAAGGGCAAGCTTCCGCGGTTTGTCCTGTCAAATACCAACGCGATCCACATGCGCTTCATCTTCGAGCGGTTCCCGTGCGTGCATGGGTTTGACGGCTACATCCTCTCGCACGAGATCGGCGCGGAAAAACCCGACCGGCGGATTTATGATTGGGCCGTGCGGCGGTACCGGCTCGATCCGGTGCGGACGGTGTTCGTGGATGACCTAATCGAGAACGTGGCGGGTGCCCGCGCCGCCGGCTTGCACGCCGTCCATCATCGCGACTCGGTGGAGACGCACCGGGAGTTGACGAAACTCGGTGTCCCGCATATATAAAGCGCACCATTTTTCGGATCCCCAGTAGCTCAATGGTGGAGCGAGTGACTGTTAATCACTAGGTTGTAGGTTCGAGTCCTACCTGGGGAGCCAATTCCCTTGGTTTGAACCTCCGTGGGACGGTGGATGTCTGT
>CAZJCX010000003.1:20178-33133 GCA_964544425.1 uncultured Verrucomicrobiota bacterium | reverse complement strand
AATTTCCAACCCGTTGCACCGCAACGGGGATTGCTCACCGATAGGCGCGAAAAGCGGCCAACTGTCAGAGAAACTGTCAGAGAAGCGGCGAGCAACCAGCACCCCTGCAAAACTCGCAACAACTCCGACCGTGCCTCTCTGCAACCCGCTAACGGTATGGGCGCGCGTCTCCTATCCTCGCAGGAGACATGATGAAGAATCGGTATTGGCTGTTTAAGCGCGGCGGCATGTATTACGTGCAGGACAGTACCACCGGCAAACAGGAAAGTTTGCGGACGCGTGATCCGAAGGAAGCTGAACGGCTGCACCTCGCCAAGAATGAAGCGACGCAGAATCGGTCGCTGAGCCTGGCACTGGCGCGAGCATATCTGACCGCGCACGATCCCCGCATGAGCAAGCGCACGTGGCAAGCCGTGATGGACGAATTGTCCACGCACGGGCGCGAACCGAGCCAACGGCGGTGCGGGCGAGAAATGCAAAGCAAGCCGTTCAACCTGATCCGCGACCGTTGCTTGCTCGAAACCACCGGCGAAGATTTGTTGGCAGTGATGCGCGCCGGCGGCGTTTCCACGAACCACTACTTGCGGCGGCTGCACAACCTGGCGATTGGCATGGGGTGGTTGCCGTGGCCATTGCTGGCGCCCAAGCTGTGGCCGCGCACGGAGCCGAAGCCGCGGCGGGCGATCACGTGGGAAGAGCATCAGCAAATCGCCTCGACGGAATGCAATACGGAGCGGCGGCTGTACTACGAGTTGTTGTGGGAGACTGGCGCCGCGCAAAGTGACGCAGCAGACCTGACGGCGGCTAACATTGATTGGGAATCGCGTGTGGTGGCGTATCACCGGCACAAGACCGGCCAACTGGCGCGGTTGTCGATCGGGGCGCGACTGGAGAAACTGCTTCGGCAGCTACCGGCAGTCGGGCCGCTGTTCCCGTATTGGAGCTCGTGCCGTGATACGGACCGGGCGCATGAGTTTCGGCGGCGGTGTGGGATTCTCGGAATCAAGGGAGTGACGCTGCACTCCTACCGGTATGCCTGGGCGGAGCGCGCGAAGACGGCGGGGTACCCGGAGCGTTTTGCCCAGGAAGCGCTCGGCCACAACAGCAAAGCCGTGCATCGGGCGTACGCGTCAAGAGCGCACGTGTTGTTGCCTTCGTTAGAGGATTACGAGCGCGAACACCGGCAAAAAGTGGTGCCTTTTGTGAGTAGCGGTCAAGCCGCAGACTTAGTGGGTGTCGAGTATGCTAGAAGTGGCTCGGCTTCATGAGGTCTCAATGAATCGTATAATTGCGTAAATCCTGACTTGTTAGGGTCGACCATTCGAATCCAACACCTTGCCGCGGGGATGAGTCTACGTGGTTTGGCGACGTAGATATCAAACCCCAACGGACCCCAAGTATGCGCGAACTCATCTTCGACGATGAGGAGACCGTTTTGGGCATAGGGTTGAAGTTGCGGTTTCAGCTTTTTGAAACTGATGTCGTGCTCGGCAAGGTTCGCTTCGGCTTTAATTGGATCCTTGAGGAGGGAGCTGATGACAAGAGCCGAGCGATTTATGTGGCGGCTTTCCTCAGGGAGAAGCTCGTCAATCTGATGATCCAGCTTGAAATTCTTACGCGCTTCTTCCATCCACTCGATTAACGACAAGCGAAGTGCAGGCAAGCGATCCCGGTTGCCGGCTCGACCGGACTTCCCGGCAGCCAGGAAAATGACCCTCAGCCACGTTTTCATCTCATCAAACTGTTTGCGGGCTGACTTCTCGCTAGTCTCGTGGAAGCCTTGTCGCCACCGTCTAAACCTTTCGATGTCATAGTGTTCAATCTGAGCGCGGTCATTGGGGGAATTTGAGTCCAAGTCGGCCCCCGTTGCTTCGTAAATGCGCCGTTTCAGTTTCTCACTCAGCTGATTGCGGCCATTTTCGACACTGATGATGGTGTGCTTGGAGACACCGATCATAGCGGCGAACTGCGATTGTGATTTACCGATGATTTTGCGGAGTTGGGCGATGGACTGACCTTGGTGCTTGCGGATTCTCATAGGGTTGGCGGAACTATTGTATAATACGACTTTAAATACAACATCTAACGGCTGGCTATTGCTATTGTATTTATACGAGCTTAATACAATAGCATGCAAAGGGTACTAGACGGGAAGTCACTGACTAAGACGACGTGTTCTTGTGCTCCTAAGCACTCTGCCCGCCTGTCCATCGGGGTTGGAGTATTTACCGGACTAATCGTCGTAATCACCGACGGCGAAGGAAGTGGCGCCCCTGTCGCGCGGAAAGCCGAAAGGAAACAATGAAACAAGCTCAAGCAGTGGAAGCGTTCTTGGCGGGTCGTCGTGTGATCGTCGCCAAGTTTGTGGCGCATCGCCACAAAGAAGTCAAAAACAAGAGCAAGAACACGGTCGGCATCGTGAACCTTTACGAAGTTCAATGTGCCGACGGGAAGGCACCGACCGTTCAGGTGTGGTGCCCGCGAACCGTCCAGACGATGGAACAGGCTGCCAGTCAATGTCCCTGCACGTTCAAAGAGGGGCAACGGTTGGTCATCGAGTTCGATCTGATGGAGCCGAACACGTTCGACGCGAAGAATGGAGTCATCATTCGCGCCATGTCGGCCTTGCCCTTGGAGTAGTCGTATCGTGGCCACACTGACGGCCCCGAGGAATGGGAGGCGGGAGCGCGGGCTTCAGCCCGCGCCCCGCCCCCATCCTTGTCCGAGAGGTGTGTCTTGAGGTTGTGAAAGGAAAACATGAACAAAGCTCGAAAGATTGAACCACAACAACGTGTCCAGCAGGCGGTGCTGCACATCGAGATGGGTGATTGGGTGCATGGATTGGCCCCGTGGCAAGTCATCGCGCACATGACATTCGCTTGGGAAGCGTCGGTCTGGTCGGCGCAACGATGTTACGAAAAGTTCATGAAGCAGGAGTTGTGGGGCGTGTCGTATTTCTACGCTTTGGAACAAAATCCGAGTCGGGACGGTTATCACGTCCATGCGTTGTGGTGTGATTGCCAAGGGCGGTCGCGGCGGGACATTTGGCGAGAGTGGTTCGGACGATACGGTCGGGCCCGAATTGAGCCGATCAACAGCCGTGACGATGTTGCGGATTACTGCGCCAAGTACGTCACCAAGGAAGGTTCGTGGTGGAATGTGAAGCTGTTCAGCCATCGGCGGGCACAGGATTCAACGGAGTTCAAACTGACAGGCGATTGAGATGCGGGAGGACCAACGTCAATTCATGTCGTTGCTGGGGCGGTTGCCAGGACGCCTGCCCGCGGAGCAGGTGGCTTGGGTGGTCAACTGTCAGCCGCACGACGTACCGGTACTCGTGGCGGCTCGGTTGTTGAAGCCGCTCGGCAACCCGCTCGCCAATTCCGTGAAATACTTCGCTGCAGCGGATGTGTTGGAATTGCTGAACGACCGGACCTGGCTGGCGAAGGTGACCAGCGCCATCAATGGTCACTGGCAGCGGAAAAATCAGCGCAAGCGGCTTGCAGCAAAGGCTGGCAATGCTCTGCCTCCCCCTGCTGGGGAACCTCTGCTGACGGGGGTGGGGCTGGCGAAGCCCTAATCCTGATGGAAACACTTGAACCGGTGACGGAAGTCACCTATTGTACGGAGTCATACAGATGGTAATCGCGCGTTATATGCGGTTCGTGGAAACAACGGTCTTCACGAAACGCTTGTTGAAAATTGCGGATGATGAAGCGTATCGCCGGTTGCAGTTGGAACTGGCGGCGAACCCGGAAAAAGGCCCGGTCATTCAGGGCACCGGCGGACTGCGCAAGGTGCGGATGCCGGCGCGGGGTAAAGGGAAGTCCGGCGGGGCGCGCGTCATCTATCTGGATCTGGCGCAACACCGGGTGATTTACCTCGTGTACGTGTATGACAAGGGCGAGGCCGACGACCTGAGCCCGGCGCAAAGGAAAGAATTGAAAGCCATCGCGGAGGCGATCAAAGCGGAATATCGAGCATGAAGAAAAAAGATTTTGCCGAACTGAAATCCGGACTGAACGAGGCGTTGGAGCATGCGCGGGGCAAGGTAACGCTCAAGACAAAGGATGTCCCGCTGCCGCCGACAGTGGAATCGATTAGCCCACGCGAAATTGCCCGGCTGCGCCGGCGCCTGAATGCCAGCCAAGGTGTATTCGCACGCTGGCTGAACGTGTCACGAGATACGGCTATCAGTTGGGAAACAGGTCGGCGCAAACCTTCAGGGGCTGCGCTGCGGTTGTTGCAAATCGTAAAAGTTGAGCCCGAGATATTGCCACGGATAGGCCGAACAAGTTGAAGTGGCCAAATAAATTTAGGTATCTACGGTGGGCAGAATAAGCGCAGCAACGCGAGAACTGGGAGCTGTTGGGTATTGGGGAATTCGTATCGCCTGAACCTGCCATTGGCCAAATCCAGAAATCGCCCATTGCTCGGTTGCTGCAACAGCGTCAGGGGTTCGCAAGGCGGAATACGCAACTGAATCGTTTGGTACTGATTTATCTTGAGGGATAAAGATGGGAAAGCCGGCGGAGGCGCGCACGTAGTCTACACGGAGCTTGGGCGGCGATGGCCGGAAGCCAAGATCGAATTCGGGTGTCTGCATGGCCTTCTTCTCGGCGGGCTTGAACTTCTCTGAGAGAAACACGATCGCGCATGGTCGCTGCGATAGTTGGGAAATGCGAATGAGAACAGCCTCGCCAGATGCTTCGTAAAGGGCGGATAGCCGGCGAACTGTTTGCAAGGACACATCATTTTCGGCCAAGTGCGTTGTGAACGACGCGCGCGGCATCAGCAATTCAGCTGCGGCAAGGTCGCAAAGCCACTCAAGTTGCATGTATTCATGGTCGGCTGACGACTTTTGGCGGCGGTACCGGGTAGTTTCGTATGCGTCAGGGAAAAAGGTGTGGGCAAGCTCGTGACAGATGGAGAAATTGACTCGGGTGCGAGGTTTCGATGAGTCATATTGGATCCCCAATCGGCCATCAGGCAAGGGCAACAGTCGCGCATCGGCATCGATTGTTGAATCGGCATCTTCAACTTTGATTCCCTGCAGGCTGGCGAGGATTTCAGGGTTGAATGGCGGTCCGTTCCAACCCTGAGAAAGCGCCTGATTCACCAGATTGCCGGCAAGGCGGACAATTACGTCTTCCGGCTCTTCCCCCGATTGGGCCTGAGACATCAGCGCGATGACTGATGGATGAGACCAAGTGCGATTACGTCCTTTGTAGTAAGTGGGCGGATTGCGAGAGTTCACCGGTTCTTCATCCAGCGTTCAATGGAATCGTAGAGGTATCGCCAGTCGGACTTGGTTTTCGGCTGGGTTCCCTTCCGGTGTTGAACGGCGAAAATTGCCTGAAGCACGTCTTCATTGGGAGTGAGTCCCTCATGGCGCATCTCGTCCAAACACTCCTTCAACGAGGGATCGATTGTGTCTGGCACAATCCGCTTTGCCTTCACGGAATCCTTCTGAAGGAGTTCAGCCAAAGTGATTCCGAACACGTCAGCAATCTTCTTTAGGGTGTCTAAGGACGGATTCGTTTGCTGCTCATTTTCGAGTTGTGACAAGAAGCCCTTCGATAGACCGGTCTTGTCCGCCAACTCCGGCAACGTCATCCCCTTTTCGGTGCGGGGGTTGCGGAGTCTTTGGCCGAAATTCATACGTGAAAAAGTATAAGGGAAAGTTCTGTATGTCAAACTATCACTGATGAAAGTTTGGTATACTTGACAACCTTAATGGTTTTGTATATAAAACCAATCAGGAATAACAACACTGTATTGCAAACCACTACCACGAAAGGAGGTGAGTCAAAATGAGAACGAATCAGCATGTCGTGAAACGACCCGATGGAAGTTGGGCGGTGAAAGGAGCAGGGAACGAAAGGGCCTCTTCAATCCGTCCCACTCAAGCGCAGGCAATTCGGGATGCAACTAGAATCGCTCGTCGTGAACGGTCGGAAGTCGTGATCCACGGTCGCGATGGCAAGATTCGCGACAAGGATAGCTACGGACCGGATAACTGCCCGCCAAAGGATACGAAACATTAAACAACATCACAAAGGAGCCATCAACATGGCACGCAAACCAGGAACAAACAGTCGAGGAGAATCCTTCGACGAGAAGACAGTCGAAGCTGTATGGGCAAAGGGAACACCAGAGCCCAATTACACGGGGTTCCGCAAGGATACCTGTGGAGCTAGCATGCAGAGAACGAAGTACGGTAAAACTGAGCAGTGGGGATGGGAGATTGACCACATCAAGCCCGTAGCAAAGGGCGGGACAGATGACCTCGCCAATCTCCAGCCGTTGCAGTGGGAGAACAATCGCCATAAAAGCGACGATTACCCCAATTGGTCATGCAAGGTGAAGTTGTAGTGGGGATTGTAGAAACCCCGCACAAAACGCTAAGGAGGGCGCAGGCTTGGCCGACCGTCTGGTCTGCGCCTTCCGTAGACATTCTAATTATAACTGACCACGAAAGGCGCGGTCGAGCAAGGCTTTCTCGAAGGCGTCGAGTTCGGCGGGGAGATCTTTGTGTAGGGCGCGGGTTTGGGTGATGCGGTGGCGGAATTCGGAGAAACGCTGCTGGGCCGGCAAGGGTGGCACGGGAATGGGAATGGCCATGAGCTTCTTGATTCCGAGCGTGCGATTGCGTCCAGCGGCACCGGGTGAGGCGGCGCGTATGTGGCTCATGCCTTCTTCGGTCAGAAACCAGTGGCAGAGGAAATCAGCAGTGGCTTTCGCGGGATCGGGAACGCACGTGATGAAGCGGTGTGAGCCGTAACGCCCGGCATCTTCGGGTTGAACGACGGCAATCGCGCCTTCCCATGAAAAGACGTTGCTGAACAGCAGGTCACCGGGTTCGATCCGGTAGAGGCGTTTGCCGCCAACTTCCTCGCCGGTGAGAGCGGGCTTGTGAAACGTGCCTTTTCCGAAGGAACGGATGCCAAGCTCCGGGTAGTTGCCGTCGCGGCGGACTTCGATCGAGCGGCGGACCAACGGGGCGACTTGCTGCATGGGTTCACGGGGCGCGTTCGCGGCCAACTCGCGGGCGAGGCTGAGAAGAAACTCGTGCTGCTCATCTTGGAGTTCGTCGCGCAACCGCCGCGCTTCGGCGATGCGGGTGGTTAAACGATGAAGGACGCCGGCAATGCGGTCTTGCTCGTCCACCGATGGGCATGGCACTTGGACGAGAAGAAAGCGTTCGGGACGAATCCGGTTCTTCCCACTTGAGCCGCGAGATAAGGCATCGCATTGCGTCCAGAACGACGGCCATTTCGTGATCCAGTGAAACCATGCCGGGCGCAGAAGCTCTTGGTTGGGCGCGAACGCGGGAAACTCTTGCGACCCGAACGTGCTATCGAGTTCAGGCGGTACGACGGCAACGCTTCCGTTGCGCGCCCAAATTTTGTTCACGACAATGTCGCCACCGGCAAGGCGGTAAAGGACTTTGTACTTGGTGTGCTCACCTTGTATGGGTTCGCGCTCGTAAGCGCCCTTGCCCCACAAGCGAACACCGAGTTGCCGGTACTGCTTGCCCGGTAGAACGGATACCGGGCGATCTGCCGGCGTGACCAATTCGGATAACGGTCTAAGCGGTAATGACACGCTATCCTTCAAGCATCTCCTGGACTTCTTCCATGATTTCCAAGAGGCGGGCTTGTTTGCTGGCGATGCCGGCGGCAATGGCGGTGGGGGAACGGTGTTTGATGGCCTTGGCCGCGTTCGGGTTGGTGGCGGAGAGGTCGTAGTTGCGGGCGATGATGTCGGCGACGGGCACGATCCACGAGCGGTCGGACAGCACGCGTTTCCTGGCTTTGGCGAGGCAGTCCGGCAAGTCGTTCTCGGCGATGGGGCGTTGCGTCTTGGTCAGGGTGAAACCGACGGCCTCGACTTCGTAGTACCAGATTTGTTTCGTGCCGACGGGGTTGCCGGCTTTGTCCATGTCACGGTCGAAGAACAGCAGGCTCGTCTTCGGCCCTGTGCCGGTGGCGACGGCGTTGGCAAAGACACCAGTAGGCAGACTGACAATAGTGTGAAGGTTGAACTGCTCCAGTAGGTCTTTCTTTGTCTGGACGTAAGCGCCTTCGTTGGTCTTGAAGAGGACGCCTTCGTCAATGACCATGCCAACGCGCCCGCCGCGTTTGACCTTGGCCATGATGTGTTGCAGGAACGTGATGGAGGTCTGCTTGGACGGGTAACGGAAATTGGCGGTGACGCTTTCGTGTTCCGTGCCGCCGAAGGGCGGGTTGGTGAGAATCACGTCGAAGCGGTCTTTCTCGGTGAACTTGCGCACGTCGTCGGCGAGGGTGTTGCGGCGGGTGAGATTGGAGGAAAAGACGCCGTGCAGGATCATGTTCATGCAGCCGAGCAGGTACGGCAGCGGTTTCTTTTCCTGACCGTAGAAGGTCTTGTGCTGGAGCCGGTCTTCGTCGCGGGCAAGAATCCGATCGCCCAGCGCGGCGCGCATGTGTTTGAACGCCTCAACGAGAAAGCCCGCTGAACCCATGGCCGGGTCATAGACGGTCTGGCCGGGTTGCGGGTCAATCATGTTAACGATGAACTCAATGACCGGGCGCGGCGTGTAGAATTCGCCGCCCATGCCCCCTTCCCGGCCGAGTTGGGCGAGCTGGCTTTCGTAGAGATAGGATAGCGTGTGAACGTCGTCGGTGGTGTCGAACTTGATTTCCTGAATGGCGTCAATGGCGTCACGAAGGATCGCGCCGTCTTTGAGCATCTTCGAGGGCGTCTCGGCAAACAGGGCGCGGATCACGTCGGCTTCGCGCGTGTACCTGAGATTGCGGAGATAAGGGAACAGGTCTTCGGCAAGAAACGTCAGCAGGTCTTGGCCGGTAAGACGCTTTTGTGGATCGGTCCACGTTGACCATTGGTGCTTTTCGTCGAGAATCGGCTGGCATTCCTTGACCTTGAAGGCAGCTTCGCTGAGGCGGCGCTGGTCCAGTTCCTCAAGACATTTGAGAAACAGCAGCCAGGAGATTTGCTCGACGTAATCGAGCAAGCTGTTGGTGTTGTCGTCTTGGCGAAGGATGTTCGTCGCCTTCTTGAACTGTGATTTGAGGGTGTCGCGTGACATGGTCTAAGCGGCCTCCGCAAGATAGAGACGGCGGACAAGCTCATCAATCGCGGTTCGCAGGGCCGGGATTCCGCCGAATCTATCGGCCACGTGCCTGACATCGCTGTTAAACGGCGCAAGCGCGAAGATGCGTGGGTTTGTGACCTCTTGCACTCCGCCGTACCGGTATTTCTCAATCAGTGTCAGCAGCACGTTGCGAGCGTCGGCATCGAAGTGATCGAGGAACTCTCGGTGGAGGTTAAAGAGCGCGGTGGCGCGCTCGTCGCAACTGTGAATGTCTTCGCCAAAGGCCACGTGTGCGAGGAGATCGAACGCATCTGCGTCCGGGCGACTGAGAATTTCGCGGAGAATGTCCACGTACACGGCCCGATTTTCGAGATTTGTTAGCAGCTCGTCTCGGCGGGAGGAATCAACCCACGTTCGCTGAAGTTCGACCACTGAGTGGCAAGCCGTGAGAATTTCTTCGCGGACTTTGCGCAGGTAGTCTTCGGGCCGCACCAGATTCCCTTCGGCGTCGCGTTCCTCGTAGATTTCATCCACCAGCTTCACTTGTAGCCCCGTGATTTTTACCTTCTTGGGTTTGTCCTCTTTGACCGGCTTCAACACGATGTCAAGCGTGACCGGCGTGGCCGGGTCGGTGGTCAGTGTTTTCTGCACGCGGCGATGATCGGGCGCGGTCACGACGAGCACCACTTGCCCGGTACCGATGCCGGTAAAGAGAAACTGGCCGCCCGTGCCGGTGAATTGGTCGAGGATGTCATTCGCAGCGGTTTGCAAATATACGCGGGCGTTCGGGATTGGCTTACCGGTGTCTTCGCTCGTGACAATTCCGCCGACCGTGCAAGTGAACGGCGCTTGCGTGTTCGCGCCGCCTTCGGTGGGTTCGGTGGGCTTGTCCCAATCATCAAATAGG
This sequence comes from uncultured Verrucomicrobiota bacterium, assembly GCA_964544425.1. Taxonomy (GTDB): domain Bacteria; phylum Verrucomicrobiota; class Verrucomicrobiia; order Palsa-1439; family Palsa-1439; genus OMJI01. The sequence continues at coordinate 23,126 of CAZJCX010000003.1, read as the reverse complement.
CGTGAGGCATTGGTATAATCAATGACACGAAACCAATACTTGTCGGTGTCCGGGCAAAGTCGCGAGCCGCGCCCGACGATCTGCTTGAACGATACGATGGAAGACACTGGTTTCATGAAGACGATGTTGCGGACGCTGGGCGCATCCACACCGGTCGTGAGCAGGTCAACAGTCGTAGCGATGGCGGGAAGCTTCAGTTCAGTGTTTTGGAACTTCTCCAGCAGTGCCTTGCCGGTTTGACCTTCCTCGGAAACGATCCGCACGGCGTAATCGGGCACGTTTAAGTCCGCGTTAAGACGGTTCAATTCCTCGGTGACTTGGAGAGCGTGATCCATGTTCACGCAGAACACCATCGTCTTCTCCATGCGCCCATATTGGTGGAGCAGCTTGTTCAGGTGTTCGCAGAGTTTACGGACGTGATCGGGCATGGTGATTTTTCGCTCAAACTCGGGCATGTCATACCGGTCTTGGAGTTCTTCGCCTTCGGGCACGTCTAGTTGCGCACCCTTTGCGGTCACATCGTTGATGACCAATCCATCGCGCGTGAAGTTGGTCTGTGAACGATGAACCTTGTACGTGGCCAAAAAGCCATCATCAATGCCTTGACCCAGCGAGTAGGTGAAGACTGGCTCGCCAAAATACTTGTAGGTATCTACGTTCTCCGTGCGTTTCGGAGTCGCCGTCATACCGAGATGAACCGCAGCGTCGAAATGTTGGAGGATCGCATTCCAAGTTCCGAAACCGGAACGATGGCACTCGTCAATCACGATGAAGTCGAAGAAGTCTTTGGGGTACCGTTGAAATAGACGGTTGCCATCTATGCCGGAATCCAGCGCTTGGTAGATGGCGAAATACACCGACCGATTCATCGGTGCTTGCCCTTCAGAGATCGTATCGCGTTCTTTGCCGAACGGTTCGAAGGTGTTGTAGGCTTGGTCGCGGAGAACGTTCCTATCTGCGAGAAAGAGAATTCGGGGATGCCGGTCCGCGTTGGGAACATTCCAATTTGATTGCCAGAGCTTCCACGCCGCTTGAAAGGCGATAGTAGTTTTGCCGGTGCCTGTGGCGAGGTTGATGAGGATTCGCTTCTGCCCCTTCTGAATGGCCTCGATTACCCGATTGATTGCTACTTCTTGATAGTAGCGAGGCGTCGAGCTTTCGACGCAGTAGGGAGCGAGCAGTGGATTCCGTGGCCGAGCGGCATTAATCGCCAAGTGGGTGCAAAGACGCTGCCAGAGTTCATCGGGTGTCGGATATTGAGCGAGGGTGTTTTGCGTGTTTGTGGTGAAGTCCCATTCGACGATTCCGTGGCCGTTTGTCGAATAGGCAAACATGATGCCAAGAATTTCAGCGTACTCCTTCGCCTGCTGTAATCCATCGGCGGGGGCGCGTTCCTCGTCCTTGGCTTCAACTACGGCTATGGGAAATGATTCTTGGTATCGTAATATGTAGTCGGCCTTTTTTCCGGGCTTGCGCCGGTACGAGTCGCCAACAAGAACGACCTGGCCATCTGTGAAGTAGTGCTGCTCAGCAATTCTCCAAGACGGTTCGCCCCACTCGGCCTTCGCAAGAGCCGGCGTGACGTAAATGCGACAAGTATCAGCTTCGTTAAGGGGCATAAAAACAGACCAAGCCGCGCGGAATCTATCAGGTTTTCCGGCGCGGTGGCAAGCGGCGGGGTTTGTTCGGTAGTTGGCGGCGTGAAATGCAGTTGCTCGACTGGCAAGCGGTGGGTGCTGGTGTGTAGCACCGTCCGCGCAGTCCAGGGCGAGCATCTGCGTAGCCGCACCACGGGAGGGGGAAAGGTTTCCAAAGGAAAACTGGCGAGGCAGCCTGCGAGTTGTCCCTTTGGTCGCGACGGCTCGCGCAGTTGGTCGGCAGGGGTGGAAGGAGCGGGACGCAGTGCCTGACCTGCCCCCCTGAAACTGGACAGTTTTCAGGGAGAGTCTTGGCCGCTAAAGTGGCGGGAGCCACAAGGAGCCAAGATGAAGCGGAATCGATTCACGGAAGAGCAGATTATCACCATTCTGAAGGAGGCCGAGCACGGCCTGCCTGTTCAGGAACTGGTTCGGAAACACGGCATTGCCGAAGGCACCTACTACCGTTGGAAGAGCAAGTACGGCGGCTTGGAGTTGAGCGAAGCCAAACGGCTCAAGCAGCTTGATGACGAGAATCGCCGCCTGAAACGGCTGGTGGCGGACCTCTCGCTGGACGTGCAGATTCTCAAGGACGTCAACGCGGGAAAGTACTAACGCCCACCGCCAAACGGCAGGCTGTGGCCGAGATTCGGCAGCGCTACTCGGTCAGTCTGCAGCGGGTGTGTGGGTTGATCGGACTGCATCGCAGCAGTTGCTACTATCAGGCGCGGGCGCGGGATGACCGCGCGCTGCGGGAGGCGTTGCGGCGGAAGGCGGCCGAGCGGCGGCGGTTTGGGTATCGGCGCCTGTTGGTGTTGTTGCGGCGGGACGGCTGGCGGGCGAATCACAAACGGGTTTGGCGAGTTTACCAAGCGGAGCGATTGCAGGTGCGGCGCCGAACCAGGAAACAAACCGCCAAGTGGCGGGGCGAGAAGCCGGCGGTGGCGCAGCGGCGTAACCAGCGGTGGTCGATCGACTTTATGAGCGATCAACTGGCCAACGGGCGCCGGATTCGGCTGTTGAACGTGGTCGATGATTACACCCGGGAGTGTCTGGCGGTGGAGGTGGACACTTCGTTGGGCGGCGATCGGGTGGCGCGGGTACTGGAGCGGATCAGCCAGTTGCATGGTCTACCGGAGCGGTTGGTCAGCGACAATGGCCCGGAGTTCTGCAGTCGCGCGTTAGATGCCTGGGCGTATCAGCGGGGTGTGCAGCAACAGTTCATCGAGCCCGGCAAGCCCGTGCAGAATGCGTACGTGGAAAGTTTCAACGGGAAGTTTCGGGATGAATGCCTGAATGAGCACTGGTTTC
>CAZJCX010000003.1:16347-20168 GCA_964544425.1 uncultured Verrucomicrobiota bacterium | reverse complement strand
GGGATTGGACCACGTGCGCCAAGTGGTGGAAGCGTGGCGCTGTGATTACAACCAGTACCGGCCGCACAGCTCATTGGGAAATCAAACGCCGCAGGAGTTTGCGCTGGCCGCCGCGAGCCCCCCTCGGGGGGCGGGGATGGTGGAAAGGATTGAATAGAAGCCGAACCTGTAGGTAAAACAAGAACGCCAAGACTCACACCAAAACTTGTCGGGCTAGTGGGGGCAGGTCATGCCGACTGAGCCGGGAAACGGGAGGCGAGGGGTTTGCTTCGCATGTCTCGGGGACTCGGCTTCCCGTGCGGAAGGAGGCGCGGAGTTGAGCGGATGAAACCCAGGCCGATCCATCTGCGAGTCGCGAGGGTTGGGGGAAGGGAATCGAAAGGGAAACGGGGGAGGCGCGCCACCCCGGTTTCCCGTCGCCGCCGGTGGCAACGCGGTTACCGGATTGCCAGCGGCATGAACAGCGCTGAAGTGTCAGAGAAACTGTCAGAGAAAATGATGGGTTAGTTACCGGAAGTATCTTGAGAGTACAGTCAATTATGCTTGATTTTATGAACAAAACAGCGAAAATCAATGCGAAAAGTCGAGGATGAACGCGCGAGCCCTACCTGGGGAGCCAATCTTGGAACCAGCTCGGCGGCGCATTATCTAGCATTGAATTACCGGGCGGGTTGGGATAAGCAGGCTCGCGTTTATGCTTGAATTCATGATCAAGGGCGGGCCGTTGATGTGGCCGATTCTGCTCTGTAGCATTGTGGCGATTGGGTATTTCTTCGACCGGCTGTTTCACTTTCACCGCGCGACGATCAACACCCGCGATTTCGTGCAAGGCATCCGCAATCTGCTGCAGCGCGGCAATCAGATCGAAGCGCTCGCGATGTGCGACGAGACGCCCGGGCCGGTCGCGCAGGTGGTGAAGGCGGCGGTGGTCAACCAGCGGCGGAAACGCGACGAGTTGCGGGAAGCGATCCAAGACGTGGCGCGGGGCGAAGTGGCGCGCTTGGAGCGGGGGCTGGTGGTGATCGCGACGGTGGCGCAGATTGCGCCGTTGCTTGGTTTTCTGGGGACGGTGACGGGGATGATCAAGATGTTCATGGTGATTCAGAAGTCGCCGCTGCCGAATCCCGGTGATCTGGCGGGTGGGATTTGGGAGGCGTTGTTGACGACGGCGGCGGGGTTGGCCGTGGCGATCCCGACGTATCTCGCGTATAACTTTTTGGTCACGCGCGTGCAAAATCTCGTGCTCGACATGGAGAAGTCGGCCAATGAGATCGTGTCGTTCGTGACGGAGCGGGAGCCGTCGTGACATTTCGGGTCAGCGTGGTGGCCGCGCAGGGGCGGATTGATCCGGCGCCGATGGTGGATGTGGTGTTTCTGTTGCTGATCTTTTTTGTGCTGAGTTCGTCGTTCGTGTTGCAGCCGGGGTTCAAGGTGGATTTGCAGCCGTCGGACGTGAAGACGACCGGGGTGTTTCGCGGGCAGGTGGTGACGGTGACGCGGGAAAATTTGCTGTTTTACAACCAGCAACGCACGACGTTGGAGGGGTTGCAGAAGGCGTTGCAGGCGGCGGGGCAACAGCGGGTGCAGGAATTGATCATCAAGGCCGACAAACAAGTGCCCCACGGGACGGTGGTGCAAATCATGACGTTGGCGGTCGAGGCGGGGATTCCGTCGGTCAATATCGCGACGCGACCCGAGATGCCGCTGCAGCCCGGTGAGAGTCGGCCATGAGCGAGGCGGTGGTGTTGCCGTTGCGGGAGCGGGGGATGCGCTGGGTGTTGGTGGCGGGGTCGGTGGTGATTCACGCGGCGGCGTTTTTCTTGTTCCGAGCGACTGGCGAGGTGGACTTGCCGGCATTTGCGGCGCGGACGCAAGTACGGGCGGTGGTGCCAAGTTTGGAACGGACCAGCCGGTATGCGCCGCAGTTGCAGGTGATGGAATTATTGGATTCGAGTTTGATGGCGCTGCCAAGCGGGCCGGGTTTTTCGGGCAAGCTGTGGGGGCGCGTCGTGCCCGCCGCGCGCAACGTGGCGGCGTGGGATGGCGAGCCGTCGTATTTGGATCCCGTCGCGCCGCCGGCCTTTCCAAATTTGGTAACGCCGGCCACGTTGGAGGAATCGGCGCGAACGGTCACGCCACGGGAAGCGGAGCCAGTCGTGGAAGAACCCTTGCCGCCGCGCCCGGGCGGGGAGCGGCTGGCGAAATCGGTGATGCGTTTCAGCGGGGATTTGGCCGACCGGGCGGTGGTGCGATTGCCCGCGTTGCCGGCCATTAGTTCACCCGTGGCCTTGCGACCGACGCGGGTGCGGGTGGCGGTGGCGGCGGATGGGGCGGTGCGGTATGCGTCGCTCGACCGGGGTTGCGGGAATGAGGCGGTGGATGTGCGGGCGGTGGCGTGGTCGCGACAGTTGCGCTTCGAGCCAGCGGCAGACACCGGGGCGGAGTTGCAGTGGGGCGTGGTGCGGTTTCTGTGGGCAACGGAGTTACCGGCGAATGGAGCGGCGCCGCCATGATTCCGGTGGATTTTTCTACAGCGGTAGTGTTGTACTTGGTGGCGTATCTGGGGCTTGTGTTGGGATGTTGGTGTCGGTATGGCGTTCCCGTCAGGCGAGGGGAACGGCGGCGAAGAATTTACAGGAGGATTCGACCCATGGGCATGTGGATCGGGCGCAACCGTAAGGCCCGCGTAACGTATGGATTTGACGACATCGCGTTGGTTCCCGGCGATGTGACCATCAACCCGAACGAAGTGGACACGACCGTCCAGCTCGGTGCGCACAAGATTCGCGTGCCGATTTTGGCGAGCGCGATGGACGGAGTGGTGGATGTGAAATTTGCCGTCGAGATGGGCAAACTCGGCGGCGTCGCGGTGCTCAACCTCGAAGGCGTTCAGACCCGGTACAAGAATCCCGCGGAGGTGCTCGAGAAGATCGCCAACGCCAGCAAGGAAGAAGCGACGCACCTCTTGCAGCGGATTTACACCGAGCCGATTCAGGAAGATCTCATCGCCGCGCGTGTGAAAGAGATCAAGGATGCCGGCGTGCTCTGCGCCGTCAGTTCCATCCCGCAAAAGGCCGAGCGCTACGGCGCGGTTGCGCAGGCAGCGGGCTGCGACATTTTCGTCGTCCAATCCACCGTCTCGACCGTGCGCCACATTTCCAGCGAGTACAAGACGCTCGACATCGCGGCATTCTGCCGACAGATGAAAATCCCGGTGGTCATCGGCAACACCGTGACGTATTCGGCGACGCTTGAGTTGATGCAGTGCGGTCCGTCGGCGTTGCTGATCGGGGTCGGCCCCGGGGCGGCCTGCACCACACGCGGCGTGCTGGGACTCGGCGTGCCCCAATGCACGGCCACGGTGGATTGCGCGGCGGCGCGCGACTATTACTTCAAGCAGAGCGGCCGGTATGTTCCCATCATCACCGACGGCGGGATGAGCAAGGGCGGCGACATTTGCAAGGCGTTCGCTTGCGGCGCGGATGCGGTGATGATCGGCAGCGCGTTTGCCCGCACGAAAGAGGCGCCCGGCAAAGGGTTCCACTGGGGCATGGCTACGCCGCACGCGAATTTGCCGCGCGGCACCCGGATCCGCGTCGGCGTCACCGGCACGCTCAAGCAAATCCTCTACGGTCCCGCGGATTTGGACGACGGCTCGCAGAACTTGATGGGCGCATTGATGACGTGCATGGGCAACGTCGGGAAAAAGAGCATCCGCGAATTTCAGGAAACCGAGATCATCATCGCCCCCGCCATCAAGACCGAGGGCAAAGTCTTCCAGACCGTCCAAGGCGTCGGCATGGGCAGCAAGTAGCGAATGT
>CAZJCX010000003.1:16051-16323 GCA_964544425.1 uncultured Verrucomicrobiota bacterium | reverse complement strand
GTTTGTTGATTTGGTGCAGGACGAGGCGTCGCCGAAGCGCCGGCGCTCGAAGAACTCGGCGTTGCCGGGGGACGTGAACCGACCGGAGCAGATCATCCTGCTGGATTTCGGGTCGCAGTACACGCAGGTGATTGCGCGGCGGATCCGGGAATGTTCGGTCTTCTCGCAGATCTTGCGGTACGACACGCCGGCGTTGAAGTTGGCGGCGTTGCGGCCGAGCGGGTTGATCCTGAGCGGCGGGCCGGCCGGTGTGTATGCGAAGAATGCGCCCC
>CAZJCX010000003.1:6800-15940 GCA_964544425.1 uncultured Verrucomicrobiota bacterium | reverse complement strand
ACGCGAATATGGCCACGCGGAGATTGAACTGGCCGGTGACACGCCGTTGTTCGCGAAGCTGGACGCGCGGCAGAAGGTGTGGATGAGCCACGGCGACAAGGTGACGAAGTTGCCGACCGGCTTCGCGTCGGTGGCGCACACGGCGAACTCGCCCTACGCGGCGGTTGGCGATCCCACCCGGAAATTGTACGGATTGCAGTTTCATCCGGAAGTGCACCACACGCCGAATGGCAAGGCGATCATCGCGAATTTCGTTCACGGCGTGTGCGGGTGCGGTCGCGGTTGGACGATGCGGTCGTTCATCGAGCGAGCGATTGAAGACATTCGCAACACGGTTGGCAGCGAGCGCGTGATCCTCGGTTTGTCCGGGGGAGTGGATTCGAGCGTGGCGGCGGCGCTGATTCACAAGGCGATTGGCGACCAGTTGACGTGCGTGTTTGTGAACAACGGCCTGCTTCGCAAAGGCGAAGCGGACGGCGTCCAGCGGGTGTTCGGCCAGAACCTGCACATGAAACTGCACTACGAAGACGCCACGGCGATTTTCATGAAGAAGCTCAAGGGCGTCACCGATCCGGAACGGAAACGGAAGCTCATCGGGCGGACGTTCGTCGAGGTATTCCAGTCGGCTACCAAGCACGCGGGGAGCGCCAAGTTTCTCGCGCAAGGGACGACTTACCCGGACGTGATCGAGAGCGTCTCAATTGCCGGTAATCCCGCCGCAATGATCAAGTCGCACCACAACGTCGGCGGCCTGCCGAAGAATATGAAGTTCGAGTTGCTCGAGCCGCTGCGGTCGCTGTTCAAAGACGAAGTTCGCAAAGTCGGCGAGGAACTCGGGTTGCCGAAAGAGATTGTCTGGCGGCAGCCGTTCCCGGGACCCGGGCTGGCGGTGCGCATTCTCGGCGAAGTGAGCCAGAAACGCGTCAGCATTTTGCAGGAAGCGGACTGGATTGTGATTGATGAGATGAAGAAGGCGGACCTGTATTACAAGGTATGGCAGACATTTGCCGTCCTGTTGCCGGTCAAGACAGTCGGCGTGATGGGCGACGAGCGGACCTACGACAACGTGATTGCGATTCGCGCCGTCGAAAGCGTGGACGGGATGACGGCCGACTGGGTCCGGGTGCCCTACGATCTGCTTCAGCGCCTCTCCACCCGCATCATCAACGAAGTCAAGGGCGTCAACCGCGTCTGCCTCGACATCTCCAGCAAGCCACCGAGCACCATCGAGTGGGAGTAGGGTTGCCGGGAATGCCGGATTCTGCCATTCTGTCCGGCATGAGAGGGCTGACGCTTGCGGTGCTGATCGCTTGGGCCTCGGTCGCCTCCGGCGGGACGAACTTACCGGCGCGCTCCGCGAAGGAACTGGGGATTCTCAAGTCGTACGGCGAGAGCGCGAAGATTTTCGATGCGTCGGTGAACACGGCGGATCTTGACCGGGGAGTGGGCACGTTTGTCTACCGGACAATCCAGAATTGCCGGAGCAATGCGACCGCGCGTGGAAAATCTTCGGGTTCCATCGGCAGTATGGGCGGGAATTGGCTGGAGTACGCTGTCTTGATCGCGTTGCGGAATCGAAACCTGACACCCGCCTACTGGCAGGCGGAATTCAAGGCCGTGCCGAACGCGTTCAACGACGTGATGCTTTGGTCCCAGCAGCACGGGCCGATCATCATCAGTTGCAAGACGAGCTTGCGGGAACGGTACAAGCAGGCCGACTTGGAAGCGTTGGCGTTGCAGAAGACGTATCCGAACGCGAAATACTTTCTGGTCACGCTCGACGACGACAAGCAGCATGTCGCGCGCATCCGCCGCAAGATCAAGGACGGCGAGATTCTCGCGTTGCAGATGATCTACGACGAGACGAATCTCGACGAGTTGTTCACATTTCTGGGCGCGCTGACCCTCATGGACGCGCCGCCGGACGCGTTGCGCTCCGGTAAATCAGTCCGGTAGAGTATGCGACGCTCCTTCATTTGTGTGGCCTTGCTGTGGTTGATTTCGTCAATCGCTTCACTCGCGCAGCCAACGAATGTCTTTCTCGCCGGTGAGTTCAACGACTGGAATCCGACGAACTCGCTCTGGCGCCTGACGGCCGTGACGACCGGCGTGTTTCGCACGGAACAATTTTTCCAGCAGGGAACCTACAAGGGCAAGTTCATCGTGGACGGCGACTGGCGCGGGGAAGGGGCGCGGGGCGCGCTGGTGTCCGGCGGGGAAGACATCAAGCTGAGGATCCCGCGGCACGGCGTCTATGCGATCACGCTCGAGCCGCAGGAGAACCGGTGGCAGATCCGGCCCGGCCGGCCTGCGAAACCGCACGCGGTGGTGGTCGTTCGCGGAGAGCCAAACGCGGGGTTGCCGGTCGTGTTGGATGGATCGGAGAGCGTCGCTCGGCCGGGAATGAAAATCATCGCCTACGAGTTCGGGCAGGACACCAACGACGCGGTGCAGGTGAAGCTGCCAGCCGCGACCGACGGGGTTTGCCGGGTGGTGTTGCCGCGCGAGGGTGTGTACCGGTTCTGGTTGCGCGCCGACGATGGCATCCCCAGCGAGCCGGTTGGGGCGACGGTGAAAGTGCGGCGGAGTTATCAAGTTGTGGGCGATTGGACGGCGGCGGATCCGTTGCACCCCGCCACGTACATGGAGCCGGTCGGACCGGGCGTGTACGAAAAATGGCTGCGGTCTGACGCGCCCGCGGAGCGGCAACTGATCTTGATCCGCAATCATGACGCCGGTGACTTGCGCAAGTTCCTCAGCGTCAGCATCACCCAGACGAACGTGCAGCATTGGCGCGTCCGCTACGACGAGGATGACGACCAGTTAATCTGTGTGCCCGAAGCGCTGACGGAGTTTGTGTTCCACCCGACGGATTATGTGCTGTTGGAAGACCGGGGGATCGCGATCGAATCTGTCTCGTTGGCCGGGAGCTTCAATCATTGGAACCCGACCGCCCTGCCGATGGAACGCCAGCCCGACGGCACGTTTGCGGCGCGGCTCAAGTTGGACGAGGGCGCGCATTACTACAAATTCGTCGTCAATGCGGACATTTGGCTGCAAGACCTCCGGGCTGACAGCGCGTTGGCGGTCGATGACGGACATCAGGGGCGCAACTCCGGCATCTACATCGGCGAACAGGGGAAAGATTACGGCCCACCACCACCGGACGCCGTCGCACTGCGCGCGGTACGACACCAGTTCAATCGCGTCTCCGGTGAGCTGGCAGAGGTCACGTTGCGAACATTGCAGAACGATGTGCAGCGCGCGGAACTGCGGATCACGAACAGCGCGCCGGTGAGCTTGCGCAAAGACCGGGCGGCATTTGGATTTGATTTTTGGCGCGCCGAGGTTTTTACCGGCACGAACACCGTGGAGTACACCGTGGCGTTGAGCGATGGCGCGGCGACGGAATTGGTCGGCCCTGCCACCGGCGACGGCGCGGTCGCGTTCCCCACGCCGGATTGGGCAAAGCACGTGGTGTGGTATCAGATTTTCCCGGAGCGATTCGCCAACGGCTCGGTGGACAATGACCCGCCGCGGACGTTGCCGTGGAAATCGGATTGGTACCAGTTTGCGCCGTGGGAACGGCCCAACGAGGAGCGGACATTTTCCGGCGACTGGTACAACCGGTGGTTCGGCGGCGACTTGCAGGGCGTGATCCGCCGCTTGCCGTATTTCAAGGAACTCGGTGTCACGGCGCTGTACTTCTGCCCCATTTTTGAGGCCGGGGCCTATCACGGGTACGATACGACCGACTACCGGCACATGGCGCAAACATTTGGCCACCGCGAACCGGTGCCCGCGGAGACACTCGATCCGGCCACGTGGCAATGGACGAAGTCGGACAAACTGTTTCTCGAGTTCATCCAAAAAGCGCACGCCCAGGGACTGAAGGTCGTGGTGGACGGCGTGTTCAACCACATGGGCAAGTCCAGCTTCGCGCTGCAGGACGTGCTCACCAACGGCGTGGACTCCGTTTACGCCGACTGGTTCGAGATCGAGGACTGGGGGCCGCCCGTCCGGTACAAGTCGTGGGATGGCGGCGGGTGGATGCCCAACTTCCGCAAGAACCACAAACACGGCATCGCCTCCGCCACCGCGCGCGAATATATTTTCAACGTCACCCGCCGCTGGATGGACCCGAACGGTGACGGCGACCCGAGCGATGGCATCGACGGCTGGCGGCTCGACGTGGCGCCTGACGTGCCGGATGCGTTCTGGATCGAATGGCGCAAGCTCGTCAAAAGCATCAACCCCAACGCCTACATCGTCGGCGAGCACTGGGGCGAGCCGGTCCGCAATCTTCAGGGCGACCAGTGGGACGCGACGATGAATTACGCCTTCGCCGTGCGCGCGATCCGATACTTCATTGACCGCGACCGCAAAATCTCCGCCAGCGAATTCGACCGGCAACTCCGCCAACTGCTGGCGCTCTATCCGCTCCAGGTCAACTTCGTCATGCAGAACCTGTACGACTCGCACGACACCGACCGGCTGGTGAACATGGTCATCAATCCCGACCGGAATTACGATGGCGAGAACCGACCGCAAGACGGTCACCGGTACGACGGCTCGAAACCTGACGCCGCCGCCTACCGGATCGCCAACCTCATGGCCACGTTTCAGATGACGTTTCTCGGGGCGCCGATGATCTGGTACGGCAACGAAGTCGGTATGTACGGCGCCGATGACCCGACCAATCGCAAACCGATGCTCTGGCCCGACCTCGGCCCGTACTCGAACACCAAAGATTTTGTCATGACCGACGTGCTCGACCATTACAAGCGGATCATCGCCATCCGCAACACATACCCGGCGCTGCGCACGGGACTTTACCGGCCACTATTGACCGACGACGCGAACGACATCTTTGCCTTCACGCGCACGCGTCGGGGGGAAACGGTGGCCGTCGTGTTCAACAACAGCGACCGGCTCCAGACCATCGAACTGCCGGCCCCTTTTCCGGTCGGCAGCCGCGTTGTGGATGCGCTCGCCGCCAGTCCGGTCAACTTCGTGGACACGCCGCTCGCGCAGGCGGGCTTCCCGGACTTCGCCTCCGCCGCCGCGGTTCGCACCCTCCGCGTCAGCCCCGCGGCGACACCCGCGTATCAAGTGCGCGACGGCCCGTTGCGCCTCACGCTGGAAAAGAAGAGCGCGGCCATCCTCGTCCGCCAGTAGATTTCTGATTTGCGGGCGCTCCCAGATTGACCCGCCGGGCAGGCTCGGCTATTCTTGCGCTCCCATGCAGAAGAAAGTGGATCAGGAAAAGATTCGGAAAGCTGTCCGGCTCTTGCTCGAAGCGATTGGCGAAGACCCCAAACGTGACGGGCTGCGCGAGACCCCGGATCGGGTGGCCCGGATGTACGAGGAGATTTTCGGAGAAGGGGAACAGGATCCGCACGTCGCCTTGAGCAAGCAATTCGACGAACAGCATCACGAAGTGGTGCTGGTGAAGGACATCCCGTTCTTCTCCATGTGCGAACATCACCTCATGCCATTTTTCGGCAAAGCGCACGTGGCCTACATTCCGAACGGCCGGGTCGTCGGGATTTCCAAGCTGGCGCGCGTCGTTGAGGCCTTTGCCCGCCGCCCGCAGGTGCAGGAGCGGATGACCAGCCAGATCGCGGACATCATCGACGAGCAACTCAAGCCCGACGGCGTGGCGGTGGTCTGTGAAGGCGTGCACACCTGCATGACCATGCGGGGCGTGAAGAAGCCCGGCAGCGCCGTCATCACGTCCGCAATGCGCGGCGGGTTCCGCAAGCGCGTCTCCACCCGGACCGAAATCATGGCGCTCATCTACGGCCGCCACCCGGCCGCCTGAGGCCCAGCCGACTACGAGCGGGGCGAATCCAGCTCGTCGAGAATCTGCTCGATGTGGGCGGCGCGCGTTTCGGTTTCATCGAGCGCGAAGGTGAGCCGCGGGGTGTACTTCAGCACAACCCGGTTGGCCAGTTCGCGTTGTATCTCGCCGTGCCGGCGCCGCAGTTCACCGAGCGCGCGCTGTTTCTGTTCCGCCGTGCCGATGACGCTGACATAGACGCGGCCTTCCTTGATGTCGGGGCTGATCACGGCCGCCGTGACCGTGATGAAGCCGCAGTCGGTGAAGCTGTAGCGCTCGAGAATCTCGCCGATCTGCTCTTTGACCAATTTGGACACACGTTCGAGGCGGTGATGGCTCATCTGCGTGGACTCCTGACCGGCCAGCCGACCGGGGTTACAACTTCGCAGCGACTTTCTCGACGCTGAAACACTCGATCACGTCGCCCGGTTGGTACGCGTCGTAATTGTCGAACCGCAACCCGCATTCCGCGCCAGCTTGGACTTCCTTCACGTCATCCTGGAAATGCCGCAAGCTCGCGAGCTTGCCCTCGTATTGCACGGCGCGGCGGCGGAGCAGACGAAACCGCGCGCTGCGTTGCAAGCGGCCGCTCGTGACGAGACAGCCTGCGACTTTCGGCCCTTTCGACAACTCGAACACCTGCCGGACTTCGGCCTGGCCAACGATGGTTTCCTTGGCTTCGGGGCTGAGCAGGCCTTCCATGGCTTCCTCGACTTGCTCCAGCAACTCGTAAATGATCGTGTATAACTTGATCTGCACGCCTTCGCGCTTCGCCACGTCGCTCACGCCGCTTTCGAGTTTCACACGGAACCCGACGATGATCGCCTGTGACGCGCTGGCCAGCAGCACGTCGTTTTCGGTGATGCTGCCGACCGCGCCGTGGATCACGGCGAGCTGCACCTTGTCCGACGGCAATTTGGTGAGCGATTCGTTGATGGCTTCGAGCGAACCTTGCACGTCGGACTTGACGACGAGATTGAGCGTCTTGACCTCGCTCGTGTCGGCGTTGCCGAGAATATCTTCCAACGTGGCGCGCGGAGTGCGGTCGGCGCTGCCCGCGCGGGCTTCGAGGTGGCGTTGTTCGCTGAGCGCGCGGGCTTCCTTGTCATGGGGCATCACGGAGAACTCCGCCCCGGCATCCGGGACGCCGCTCAGCCCGACAATCTTGGCCGGGGTGGCCGGGCCGGCTTCCTTGACGCGTTCGCCCCTTTCGTTGATCAACGCGCGAATCTTCGCCCAATGCGGTCCGCAGATGATCGCGTCGCCAACTTTCAGTGTACCCTTGCTGACCAGCACAGTGGCGGTTGCGCCCATGCCGGGCTCCATCTGGGCTTCGATGACGTTGCCTTTCGCCGGGGCGCGCGGATTGGCCCTCAATTCCATCATTTCCGCCTGCAACAAAATCATCTCCAGCAGTTGATCAATCCCTTTCTTGGTCGTGGCGGAAACTTCACAGGTGATGACGTCGCCGCCCCACGACTCGGGAGTCAACCCTTGCTCTTGCAATTGTTTGCGGACCCGGTCGGGATTGGCGGCCGGCAAGTCGCACTTGTTGATGGCCACAATCGGGTTGAGTTTCGCCGCTTTCGCGTGGCTGATCGCCTCCAGCGTCTGCGGCATCAACCCGTCGTCGGCCGCCACCACGAGCACCACGATGTCGGTCACGTTGGCGCCGCGCGCGCGCATCTTGGTGAATGCTTCGTGGCCGGGGGTGTCGAGAAAAGTGATCCGCTTGCCGTCGGCCGTGGTGACGACGCTGGCGCCGATGTGCTGAGTGATGCCGCCCGATTCGCCGCCGGCGACGTTGGTCTTGCGGATGGCGTCCAGCAACGAAGTCTTGCCATGGTCCACGTGGCCCATGAACGTGACGACCGGGGCGCGTGGCTGCAGGTCTGCCGGGTTCTCGCCCTTCTCCGTCACAGTGAGGCTGGGCGGTTTGGGCGCGTGAACCTGGCCGCCGCCGCGTTCGCGGCGTTCGAGTTCGAAGATGAATCCATGCCGCTCGCAGATTTTGCGCGCGACATCCTCGCCGATGGTTTCGTTGAGATTGGCGAATACGTTCAGCTCCATCAACTCCATCAGGAGCAGGTGGGGCTTTTTGCCGATGCGTTGGGCGAGGTCGCGCACGATCACCGGCGGCTTCATGTGGATGACCTTGTTGCCCTTGTCATCAATGGTAAACGGCGGCTCCGCCGGTGTGGTGCTGGGGGGCGGTGGCAGTGCGACTTTCGGCGGCGCGATGACAACCGGCGATTTGACGACCGGTGTGACCACCTTGGGCGGCGGCGGGGTCACCACTGTCGCCGTCGGCTTTTGGATGATGCGGACGGTGGGTTCCGGTACCGGGGCGACGGGCGTCGGTTTGGGCACGACCGGTGTCGCCACCGGTGTGGCAACGGGTATCACCCGCACGGGTTCGGGCGGCGGCGCGACTGGTGGCGGGGGAGGCGGCGGTTCCGGTGTCGCGGGCGCGGGGGCGGCGTAGCCGTATTCTTTTTCGATGGCCTCGGCGGTGATGTTGTCCACGGTGCTGGAGTGGCTCTTCACCGGGTAATTCATGGTGTGGAGCTTATCAATCATCTCCTTGTTGGAGAGGCCACACCGTTTGGCTAGGTCGTGAACGCGAATGCTCATGGGGTTGGTGAATCAGCGCCGGCCGACCGTTTTTCCAATTCGGTATTGGCCGCCTGCAACACGGCCGCCGCCTTTTCGTCGCCGAGAATCTCAGCGAGGTCGCCTTGTTCGGCGGCCAGCAGGCCTTCGAGGGAATGGAAGCCGGACTTGACGAGAATGTCGGCCGTCTCCTTCTCGATGCCGGGAATGGAGGCCAATTCCGCGACGGCCCGCGCAACTTTTTCCTCAAAGCCGAGCGCGGCGGTTTCTTCTTTTTCGATTTCGATGTTCCAGCCGGTGAGTTTGGAGGTGAGCCGGGCGTTCTGGCCCTTCTTGCCGATCGCCAGCGAAAGCTGGTCGGGATCCACGATGATCTTCACCGAATGTCGGGCCTCGTCCGCGATCAAGTTCTTGAGCTTGGCCGGGGCGAGGGCGTTGGTGACAAATTGACGGACGTTCGGATCCCAGCGGGTGATGTCAATTTTCTCGCCTGCCAGTTCACGGACGATGTTCTTCACGCGCATCCCGCGCATCCCGACGCACGCGCCGACCGGATCCACTTTGTCGTCCTTCGACCAGACGGCGATCTTGGTCCGGTAGCCCGCCTCCCGCGCTATCGCCCGAATCTCAACGGTCTTGTCGGCGATCTCCGTGACTTCCATGTCGAACAATTTTTTCACGAAAT
>CAZJCX010000003.1:5935-6783 GCA_964544425.1 uncultured Verrucomicrobiota bacterium | reverse complement strand
ATGATCTCGGGACCGTGCGAGGCGTTGTTGACGCTGAGGATCAGCGCGCGGACGCGGTCGCCCGGTTGGTACTCCTCGGTGGGGACGCGCTCGCGGCTTGGCATGACGGCTTCGATCTTGCCCAAGTCCACGACCACGTCACTGCGCTCGAAGCGCCGCACCGTACCGGAGATGATGTCGCCCGCTCGCCCCTTGAATTCGTCATAGACCATGCCGCGTTCCACCTGCCGGATCCGTTGGAGCATGGCTTGCTTGGCGGTCTGGGCGGCGATGCGGCCAAAGTTGGCCGGGGTTACTTCGATTTCGACGAACTCGCCGAGTTGGATGTTCGGTTGGCGGCGGCGGGCCTCGGCGAGCGCCATTTCCTCGTGTTTGTTTTGGACCGTTTCGACCACGAGCAGCTTGGCCAGCGCGCGAATCTCACCGGTTTTGCGGTCAATTTCCACCCGGACATCGCGGGCGGGGCCGACGCTTTTCTTGGAGGCCTGCAGCAGCGCCTGTTCGACGGCCTGCAAGAGAATCTCGCGATCAATGCCCTTCTCGCGCTGCAAATAATCGAGTACTGCAATGAGCTCGCCGTTCATGTCGCCTCGTCTATGCTGTGCCGTTTCGTACGTTTCAGGGAACAAAAAAGCGGGTGCCTGGACCCACTCGCCGCATACATCCCACGTTTCCGACGGGCGGACTATAAGGGAACCCCGGAAATCGGTCAAGCCCTCCCTTCGTGAAAAATGTCGCGGTCACGATTCGGGTTGCTATGATGCGCGCCCGTGAACTTGCCAAATAAACTGACGGTCGCGCGCATTGGGATGACCGGCTTGTTTGTGGCGGCAATGTTGTTGCCGGCC
>CAZJCX010000003.1:3203-5920 GCA_964544425.1 uncultured Verrucomicrobiota bacterium | reverse complement strand
GGTGCGGGCGCAGTTTCCGTGGGGGAAGACGGTGGCGCTGGGGTTGTTTGTCGTGGCGAGTTTGACGGACTGGTTGGATGGGTGGCTGGCGCGGCGGCGGGGGTTGGAGACGACGTTCGGGGCGTTGCTGGATCCGCTGGCCGACAAGGTACTCGTGGCGGCGGCGTTCATTTGTTTCATCGAACAACCCGGTGGGTTGGGCGGGCCGTTGGTGCAGGCGTGGATGGTGTTGTTGATCGTGGCGCGGGAATTTTTGGTGACCGGCTTGCGGTTGGTGGCGCGCGAAAAGGGTGTGGTGTTGAAGGCGGAGCGGCTCGGGAAACACAAGACGATTTCGCAGATGATGACGATTATCGTGGTGCTGGCCGGGTTGGCGGCGCGGGAGGATTGGAATTGTCTCGGCTTCCCCTGCGGGCCGTTCGACGCGGCGTTTGCGCGGGTGACGTTGTTGTTGATGGTGATGGTGGTGGCGGTGACCGTCTGGTCCGGGCTGGCGTATCTGATCAAGAACCGGAAACTTCTTTTCGAGCATGCTTAACCGGCTGATCAAATTATTGGCAACCGGATTGGGGGTGGGCTACGCGCCGGTGGGGCCCGGTCTGGCGGGCTCGTTGGTCGGCGTGGCGTGGTGGTGGGTTGCGCGGGATGATCTGTGGCTGATTCCAGTCGGGGCGCTCGCGGCGATTGTCGTGGCCGACCGGGCGGCGCGGCTATTCGGTCATCTTGATCCGCCGCGCGTGGTGATTGACGAGGTGTGCGCCGTGCCGGTGGCGTTGTTGGCGTTGACGGAGCGGTGGGAGTTGGTCACCGGCTTTGTGTTGTTTCGGGTGTTCGACGTGTGGAAGCCGTGGCCGATCCGGCAGTTGCAGGCGTTGCCGGGCGGCTGGGGGATTGTGACGGATGATCTGCTGGCGGCCGGTTATGCGTGTGCGTTCACGCACGGCATCGGGTGGTTGGTCAGTCGAGTTGCTTGAGGAAGGCGTCGAGTTGGTCGGTGTCGAAGTTGGCGAGGACGTGGCCGTCCACGACAATGGTGGGGACGTATTGCTGGCCGCTCAGGCGGATCATCTCGGCGTTGGCGGCGGGGTCTTGGCCGACGTCCACCTCGGTGAAGGGGAGGTGGCGAGCTTTGAGATACTCTTTGGCGTCGAGACACCAGCCGCAGAAATGCCGGGAGTAGAGGGTAATCTGTTTCATTGTCTTTAATTTGAATGACGCTATAAGATTCTACTTCCTATGGAAAATGCAAAAATCTTGGTGGCCGACCCGATTTCGCCGAAAGGCGTGGAACTGCTCCGCGCCAATTCGCAGTTCACGGTGGACGTGAAGACCGGTCTGAAAGAGGACGCGCTGTTGCCGATCATTGGCGAGTACGACGCGCTGATCGTCCGGTCGCAGACCAAGGTGAACGCGAAGGTCATCGCCGCGGCGAAGAAACTGCGGGTTGTGGGCCGAGCGGGCGTCGGCGTGGACAACGTGGACGTGGACGCCGCCACGAAGCGCGGGATCATCGTGATGAACACGCCGGGGGGCAACACCGTCTCCACCGCCGAGCACACGTTTTCGATGATGATGGCGCTGTCCCGCAACATCCCGCAAGCGTGCGCCTCGATGAAAGCCGGCCAGTGGGACCGCAAATCGTTCGAGGGCGTCGAGTTGTTCAATAAGACGCTTGGCATCGTCGGCATGGGGCGCATCGGCGGGGAAGTGGCGCGGCGGGCGATTGCGTTTGGAATGCGCGTCCTGGCGTTCGATCCGTTTCTCAGCCTGAGCCGGGCAAAAGCGATGCAGGTCGAAGTGGTGGAATTGGACGAGATCTACCGCCAAGCCGATTACATCACCGTCCACGTCCCGATGACTGAGCAAACGAAGGGGATGATCAACAAGGACACCATCGCCAAGATGAAGCCGGGCGTCCGGCTCATCAATTGCGCGCGCGGCGGGATCATCCATGAGGGAGATTTGCACGCGGCGATCAAAGCCGGTCGCGTCGCGGGCGCGGCGCTTGACGTGTACGAGGTGGAGCCGCCACCGGCCGGCTGGCGTTGCGCGAGTTGCCGCAGGTGATCACGACGCCGCATCTCGGCGCTTCGACGCAGGAGGCGCAGGAATCCGTGGGCATTGAAGTCGCCGAACAGATCGCGGAGGTGTTGGCCGGGGGGACGATTCGCAACGCGGTCAACATGCCGTCGCTGGATGCCAAGACGTTGGCGACGTTGCAGCCGTTCCTGACGTTCGGTGAAAAGATGGGCCGGTTGGTAGCCCAACTCGCGCCCGGTCGGATCGAGCGGCTGGTGGTGGAGTTTTGCGGCAAAGCGACCGACTTGGAAACCAATCCAATCACCCGGTCGGTCCTGAAAGGATTTCTCGAAGCCGCCGAAGGCAGCGACGTGAACTACGTCAATGCCCTCGTGTTCGCCGAACAACTCGGCATCCGCGTGGGCGAGGTGAAAAGCACCGAGACGACCGATTACACGGAGTTGATCACGGTGAGCGCGATTGCCGACAAGGCGACTACCAGCGTGGCGGGCACGTTCTATGGCGGATTCAGCATCCCGCGCATTGTCCGCATCAACGGCATGCCGGTCGAGGCCGTGCCGCACGGCGTCCTCTTCATTTTCCAGAACAAAGACCGGCCCGGTGTCGTGGGCTGGATCGGCACCATCATGGGCAAGCACGGCATCAACATTGCCGGCATGTCGCTGGGGCGCGACACG
>CAZJCX010000003.1:0-3193 GCA_964544425.1 uncultured Verrucomicrobiota bacterium | reverse complement strand
AAGCTCTCACCGTGTTGAACCTCGACAGCGCCCCCAGCCCGGACGTCATCGCTGAAATCCGCGCCGACCAGGACATCATTGACGTGAAAGTGGCCAAGCTATGAGGCTCAGTCCCGATCAAAAGCTGGCGGGCATTTTGTGCCCGGTATTTTCCATCCGCACCGAGGACGATCTCGGGATTGGCGACACGGAAGGGGTGCGACAGATGATTGACTGGTGTCACCGGCATCAGCTGAGCATCTTGCAGGTGCTGCCGATCAATGAGACCAGCGACGACAACTCGCCCTACAACGCGATCAGCTCAATGGCGTTGGATTGGACGACCATCGCCATCTCGCACAAGCACATCCCGGACATCTCGACGGCAACGCTCCATAAAATCGCCACGCCCGCGTTGCTGACGGAGTTGCGCTCGGGCGCGGTGAAGTATCCGCAGGTGAAAAAACTCAAACGCGACCTGCTCTGGGCGGCGTTTGAGTCATTCCAGAAGAAGCACTGGGAGAAGAAAACCGACCGGGCGACAGCGATGCGGACCTTTCTCGCGGAGAACGCCGACTGGATTTCGGATTACGCCATGTTCCGGGTGTTCATGGAAGATTACCATAACTGGCCGACGTGGGACGAGTGGCCGGTGGAACGCCAGACGCCAAAACGCGCGGTGACGTGGCTGCTTTCACTACCGGCGACGGAGCGCGCGGAGTACGAGGAGCGCATGCTGTTCTATATGTACGTCCAATGGATCGCGTACAGCCAGTGGACGGCGCTCAAGGCGCACGCGACGGAGAAGAAAGTCTTCCTGCTTGGCGACATTCCCTTCGGTGTGAACCGGTACAGTTCCGATGTCTGGGGCAACCGGGCCATCTTCGATCTCGACTGGAGCGGCGGTTGCCCACCGGAAAAGGTGTTCAAGGTGGACCCGTTCACCGAGAAATGGGGGCAGAACTGGGGCATCCCGCTCTACAAATGGGACGTGATGCGCGAACGGAATTTTGACTGGTGGCGCATCCGCGCCGGCAACATTCACAAGGTCTTTCATCTCTTCCGCATCGATCACGTCCTCGGCTTCTTCCGCATCTACACGTTCCCATGGCAACCCCGCGACAATCCCCAGTACCTCCCGCTCACGGAGGAAGCCGCCGCACAACGAACGGGCGGACGCCTGCCTCATTTTCAACCATACCCCGACGACACGCCGGAGCATTGCGCCTTCAACCGCCGGCAGGGAGAGGAATTGTTGCGCATGGTCACGGAAGCGGCGGGCGACACCGCCGTCGTCGCCGAAGACCTCGGCGTGGTGCCGCCGTACGTGCCAGAGGCGCTGGCGGGCCTGAACATTCCCGGCTACAAGATTCCGCATTTCCTGCGTGGCCGCGATGGGTGCTTTGAGGATGGCCGGAATTATCCGGCGCTTTCGCTGGCCACCCCGGCCACGCACGATCACGATCCCATCGCGAAAATGTGGCGCGACTTGTGGGCCCGCGGCGACGACGGCGCACGCTGGGATTTGCGCTGCTGGATGAAATTCTGTGGCTACGACGGCAAGGAACCGCCCCGCGAGTTCGACGGCTTCGTCCACGAAATGATTCTGCGTGGCGTGCTGCGCACCAATTCGTGGCTCGCCATCCTCATGATCACGGACGTGTTCGGCACCGAGGATCGCTTCAATGTCCCCGGCGCCGTCAGTGAAGGCAACTGGAGCTACCGGCTCGCCAAGACCGTGAAGGAGTTGGACAAGCATGCCGGTCTGCGAGCGAAAACAGACATGTTCGCGCGCTTGATCAAAGAGACCCACCGGCAGCCGTAGTGTCCGGTCACAGTGCGGCGACGATTGCTTTCGCGTGGCCGGGGGCTTTGACTTTGCGGAAGAGGTTTTTGATCTTGCCGTCGGGACCGATGATGAACGTGCTGCGCTCCACGCCCATGTACTTCCGGCCATACATGCTCTTCTCGACCCAGACGCCGTAGGCCTGACTGATCTTCTTGTCCTCGTCGGCGACGAGGGAGTAGGGCAGGCCGTGCTTGGCGATAAATTTCTCGTGGCTTTCCGGTGAGTCGGGGCTGACGCCGAGGACGACGGCATCGTGTTCCTGAATTTTCTCGTAGAGGTCGCGGAACTCGCACGCTTCGGTGGTGCAGCCGGGGGTGAAATCTTTGGGATAGAAATACACGACCACGGTGTTGCCTTTGTTGGCGGTCAGCTCGAGGAACGCGGGGGCTTTGTCGCCCACTTTAAGTTCTTTCATGTAGTCACTCCGATGCGGGGGCATTGTTTTTTGATTTCACATTGGATGCAGTCTGGTTTGCGGGCGTTGCAACGTTTTCGGCCGTGCCAGATCAGCAGATGGGAGAGATCAATCCAGTCCGCCGGTGGGGTGATCCGCATCAGGTCTTGTTCAATCTTCTCGGCCGTTTTCTGTTTCGAGAGGCCGAGCCGCTGGCTGAGGCGGGTGACGTGGGTGTCCACCACAATGCCCTCCGCGCGCCGGTAGGCCACGCCGAGGACAACGTTGGCGGTCTTGCGGCCAATGCCGGGCAGGGGCACTAATTCGGCAAGCGTGGCGGGTACCTGGCCGCCGTGTTTCTCGGCCAGTTCCCGACAACAGGCGCGGATGGACTTGGCTTTGTTACGGAAGAAACCGGTGGACTTGATGGCTTCCTCCAACTCACCGGGCGGGGCCCCGGCGTAGTCGGCGGCGGTCCGATACGTGGCGAAGAGGCTGGGCGTGACTTTGTTCACGCGTTCGTCGGTGCATTGGGCGCTGAGGATCGTGGCGATGAGAAGCTGGAGGGGATTCTCGTGCTGGAGCGCGCAGCGAAAATCCGGGTAGGCGACACGAAGTTTGTGGATGATTTTTTTGAGACGGGTTGTTAGAGTGCGCGCGTCGGCTTTCACCCCGCCGACTATAGCAAAAGGAGACAATCATGGCACACGTCGTGGCGGAACCTTGTGTAGGCTGCAAATACACGGATTGCGTGGAGGTCTGTCCGGTAAATTGTTTTTATGAAGTGGACGACCGTCTCTACATCCATCCCGACGAGTGCATTGATTGTACGGCGTGCGTGCCGGTCTGCCCGGTGGAAGCGATTTTCACCGAAGGCGACGTGCCCCCGTCGTGGCAACACTACATCGCCGAGAATCGCGAGAAGGTCGCGGGGGCGGCGAACATCACGCAGAAAAAGGACGCCCTCGGTG
>CAZJCX010000002.1:29858-45260 GCA_964544425.1 uncultured Verrucomicrobiota bacterium | reverse complement strand
TGTGGGACTGGTCGGCGACCCTCAATGGTCTTTCGCAAAGCAACCCGCGCGATGTGTTTGGGACAACCTACGGGACGCTGGAGAGCCAGCATCTGATCTTCAACAACGCGGCTGGGGCGACAGCGTTCATCAGCTATCGGACGGCCAATCCGATCAATCTGACCAACCTGATGATCCGCGTCAGTTCCGACAGCGCGGCGAGCACGGCGCGCACCGTCACGAATGTGAAGGTGTGGGCCAGTCAGGACAATTTCACCTATGCGCTGATCGCCGACCGGAATGTTCTCAGCCCCTACAACAGTAATCCGGGCGTGACCTCCGCGGCGATCATGCTCACGGGCGCAGTCACGGCGGCGAACGTCCAATACTTCCGCTTCGAGGTGTTAAGCGCCAGCGGCGGTTCGCGCATTCTGGAAGTGGACGGCTTTGGCTCAGCGGGCAGCGCGTCCGCGCCCCGGCTCGACCCGATTGTGTTCAACGCCGCCAGCAATGACAATCTCGACGATCAGGACGAAGGATTTGCGACCGGGATCACGGTGGCAGGTGGCGTCACGACGCCGGTGGAGAACGCGTTTGGAGCCAAGAGCGGGGCGGAACCCGGCAGCTTCATTTTTTCCAATCAAGCCGTGGCGGACAACGGCGACCTGATAATGGGTAACGGCAGTGAAACGGTGAAGGCGATTGATTGGACGACGACCCAGCCGTTCAGCTTGATCGGCATCCAGTTACAGGTGGGCGGCGATAGCGGCGGCTCCAGCCGCGCGACACAATTGGTGCGCTTCTCGGTGAACGGCACACCCGTCACCTTTGCGGCGACGGGTTCGAGCATATTGGATCTAAACTCCTATAGCGGGATCACCAGCTCGGCAGCCGGCAACACGTTCAAGCTGGAACTGACCGGCACCACGACCGCCGGCATTCGGGTGGTCGAGGTTGACGCGATACTCGCCGTTGTCCCCGAACCCAGCACGGTGCTGCTATTCGTGACCGGGCTGGGTGCGCTGCGGTACGCGCGCGGAATGTTTTCAGGAAGAAGTAGCCGCAAACCAAGGGAGCAAGTATGAAAAAGCAAGTGCTGTTCGTGTTCGCCATCATCGCCGCGCTGAGCAGTCAGGCCGCGGTCATCACGTGGCAGACGCCGGTCACGATCAGTGGCGATACGGACGTGGATCTCACGGGAACACTCGACCGGGCATACAACTTTGGCAGCAACGGCGGCAGCGCGGCGGTGGTTCCGAGCACCACCGTCAATAGCGTGACCTTCGCGCCGTTTGGAGTGGACGCTAATTTCGGTTTGGGTAGCGCCAACAGTTGGACCGTGGGCCAGACCACATTGGCCGGTGCAGCGGCGCAGAATGTGGTCGGCTATGACAATTTCGACCGGCCCAATAACCCGTACAATAGCCTGTCGAGTTCGTATAAAGACCTCCTGAAGTGGGGTGCATACTCATTCGACGCGAACAATTTGACGCTCACGCTCGGTGGCTTGACCATCGGGAAACAGTACTTGTTCCAATTCTGGGTGGATGATTCGCGCGGCGTGGTCGGAAACCGGCAAGAAACCCTCGTCGCCGGCAATACGTCGGGGAGCTTGAGTTTTAACAACCTGCTCGCGGATGGTGGAGTCGGGCAGTATGTCATCGGCACCTTCACGGCGAACTCGACCAGCCAAGCGATCACGATCAACAGCACCACCGCCCAAGCCAACGCCTTCCAGCTTCGGGACATCACCGTCCCCGAGCCGAGCACCTTGCTGCTCTTTGGCGGGGGTTGCCTGGTGATGGGGTGTGTCCGACGGAGACTGGGCCAGTGATGAAGCGACGGGACGCATTTACATTGATCGAGTTGCTCGTGGTGATTGCGATCATTGCGATGCTGGCGGCATTGCTGTTGCCGGCGTTGAAAAACGCGCGCAAGGCGGGCAAGCGCGTGACGTGCGCCAACAATCTGAAACAGCTCGGGTACGGGTTGTATATGTACGCCGATGATTTTGGCGGGCGGTTGCCGTACGCGCAGATGGAAACGCCCACGCTTTATGTTTGGAACAGTCAAATTGACAAGTACGTCGGCGGCAAAGGCGGGCCGGCGGCAAACGATCAGGGGCCGCGGCCCACGGCAAAGATTTACGCCTGTCCCGAAGACACCGTGACGCACTGGCCGTACAACGGGACGTTGACGTTGTCCTACGGGATGCCGCAGGGACCGCTCGCGCCGTTCGGCGAGCCGGCGGGGATTGGTTACTACTACAACGCGGCGGCCGGCTACACCATGCCGTCGCCAAACGTCGCCAGCGTCAACCGCAGCGCCCAGACATTGCTGTTAGTGGAAGCGCATGGCAAAAGCCTCGGCTCGATCAATGGCTGGAACGTCTGGCAGATGCCGCGCTGGCCGCAGGCCAATTACAACGAAATCGGTTTGCTGGCCAGCCTGTGGGCGCCGCACGGCATCAAGCGCGGGTACTACGGCATGACCTCCGGCTCCGGCGAGAGTCCAGACGGCATGTGGAACTGGCTGTACGCCGATGGGCACGTCGAATTCGCCGCGCGCTCGACAGTGGACGGTCCCGGCTGGCCCTTTCCCGGGTACGCGACCGGCGCGTGGGTCTATTACGAGCCATGAAACTTTCTCCGTCAAATTCGCCACGACGCGGTCACCGCCGCCTAACGAAAGGAAGCACACATATGCGAACTCGCATCATGCAAATCGGATTGATCAGCCTGCTCAGCCTCGGCTGGGCGACAGCGGCTTCGGCCGCCATCACCTACTATGCCTACCAGAATGTGGATGGGCAGGACGGTAACCAGACCTACGGCAACTCCATCGGTCACGAGTTTGACGTGGTCGCGCCGGTCACCGTCACCCAACTCGGTGTCTTCGACGATTCCGGCGACGGCATCAGCGGGGCGACGACGCTGACCGCAGGATTGTGGGATCGATCGGGGACGCCGACACTGCTCGCGACGTTGACGTTCAACAACTCGTCGCCCGGCACGCTCGTGGGTTCGAGCCGGTACAAGGATTTGACGACGCCGATCACGCTCACGGCCGGCGGGCAGTACGCGATCGTCGCGTACGGCTTCGACGCGGGAAACCAACTTGCCAACACCTCCCAGTCCCCGTACGCCACACCGGGCACGGTGCCGTGGTCGGTCAACAACGGCGACGGGCGGTTGCTGTTTGTCAACCGGTCGCCGTTCCATGGGTCTTCCCCGACGGCGTATCCCAACACGCAGAACCCGGCATCGGCCTACTCCGCGGTGCCGAACAGCTACGCCGGCCCGACGTTTGCCTACACCATCGCGGGGAACGTGCCGGATCCGATTGGCCTCGCCAACCCAACCGCTACGTTCGAGCAGGCTGTCACAGGCTCGGGCGATCCCAAGTACAGTGTGACCCGCGCGATTGATGGCGCCAGCGGGATTGGCGACAGTTGGGAACCCAGCAGTCACGCGGCGGGTG
Source organism: uncultured Verrucomicrobiota bacterium (assembly GCA_964544425.1). GTDB lineage: Bacteria > Verrucomicrobiota > Verrucomicrobiia > Palsa-1439 > Palsa-1439 > OMJI01. Next base: position 41,801 of record CAZJCX010000002.1, on the reverse strand, counting down.
GCGGCACGGGGTGGGCGATTGCGGCGGAAGGTAACAACACTGGCACGTCTCAGACTGCCGTGTTTCAGACGTATGAACGCACTGCCGGGTTGGGAGGCGGGACGGAGTTCACGTTCACCCTCGATTTCTCGGGCGCGTTTGCCGACCATCTGATGAACAACTTCCGGCTGTCCGTCACGACCGACGCCAATCCGACCGTGTCGAGCGGCGCGACATGGACGACACTCGCTCCGTTCAGTCTGGAAGTGTTCGAGATCACGGGCGCAGGCGGTTCCCGGGTCGTGTCGGGCACGGCCTCCGCCTTGATGACGTTGAGCGCGGACGGCAACAACGTCATCAGCGCCAGCGGGACGACGCTGGATTACGCCCGGTATGTCATCAAGGCGAATAGTTCGCTGACGGACATCACCGGCTTCCGGCTCGAAACCGGCGTGGGCGGCACCGCGCCCGGGTTGTCTGGCTTGAACAACTTCCTGCTGACGGATTTCAACGTCACGCAACAGGTGGTCCCCGAGCCGAGCACCGTGCTTCTCTTTGCCGCAGGCTTGGGCGTGCTCTGGGGGGCGCGGCGGAAACTGAATCAGCGATGAAGTTGCGGCGGGCATTCACATTGGTTGAACTGCTTGTGGTGGTGGCGATCATCGCGTTGCTGGCGGCGTTGCTGTTCCCGGCCCTGAAAACAGCGCGGGAGAAGGCGTGGATGATTGGGTGCGTCTCGAATCTGCGGCAGATTGGCCTCGCCGGCACGATGTACAGCGGCGATGCCAGCAATGCCATCGTGCCGGGCGGCATCGGGCCGGATTACTCGACCGTCAATTATGTGTGGTCGGGGATTTTGGTCGGGTTGAAGTACTTGCCGGCGGCGACTACGACGGATTACTGGGGAGTCAACCCCGCCACCGCGCGCGTTTCATCGGCGCTGCGTTGCCCCGCGGGGAGCGACAAGCGGGATTGGGGATTGGCCGCGCCGGTGTCCGGCACGGACCCGAATGGGAATGCCTTCCAGTTGCCGGGCAACAATCCCGTGTACAACAGTTCGCCCGTGGTTTATGTCGTGAGTTGGTACACTTGCAACGGCATCCAGCAGCCGAACACCCGCCCCTACCCGCAGTGGAACGTCAGCAGCGCCGCCAATCTCACCTTCATCACGCAACTGTCCCAGCCCAGCGCCACGGCGTTCATCATGGATGGCCGCCGCACCAATGGCCACGATCTCGATTTTAACCTGATCAATGCGCGCCATGTGAACTTCAAGCTCACGAACCTGCTCTTCCACGACGGCCACGTGGAGTCCGTTCCGCGGAATCGAATCCCCGAAGGCAACCTGTGGTGGGGCGACAGCCCCGCGAACCTGAACGCGTTCAACCCGAACATCAAATGGCGCTGGGATCAGTGAACATCCCCGCCGCCGCGCTCCCGCGATCATGACGGCTTCGGAACAAATTCACGCCGCCACCCGCCGCGCCGTTCCGGCCCAGCCAACCGGCACGCCGCGCGAGTACGCCCCGGTGCCGTGGTACGGCGACCACTGCCGGCTCGGATTGCACGTGGATTTCCACGCTGGCACCCACGACCACGAACTCGGCGCGGGCGCGGACCCGGATGTGCTCGTCGCGCAGTTGGAACGGATGGACGTGGATTTCGTCCAGATCGACACCAAAGGCGGCGGCGGGTACACGAGTTACTTCGCCCAGACGCCCGGCGCCAATGTCTGCCCCGTGCTCAAGGGCGACCTCGTCAAAGCCTGGCGCAGCGCCACCCGCCGGCTCGGCCTGCCGTTGCACGCCCACTGGATCGCGATGGGCGACATCCTCGCCTGCGCCCAGCATCCCGACTGGCGGCGGGTGGACGCGACCGGCCAGCCCGACCCCCAGCGGCTTTGCTACCGCAGTCCGTTTGCGGACGAGTACATGATCCCGCAGTTGCTCGAACTGGTTGGCGGCTGGGAGCTCGATGGTGTGTGGATTGACGCCGAAGCGTGGTCCATGCAGCCCTGCTGGTGCGACCGCTGCCGGGAGGCTTACGGGAAAGCTCCGCCGGACGCGCCCGGCGATCCCGACTGGTCGGACTGGGTCATGTTCCACCGGCGCAGTTTCGATGAGTACGTCAACCGGTACGCCGACGCGCTCCACGCCAAGTTTCCAAACTGCCGGATCTGCGACAACTGGAGCCTCACGCTCAGCCAGCCGGGCCGACCGGGGTTGCGCGTGGACTTCATCTCCAGCGACGACGCGGCGATGTACGGCGTCGAAAACATCCGACTCGAAGCCCGGTTCACCAGCACGCGCGGGTTGCCGTGGGATTTCATGCAATGGCTCTTCTACGGCGCGCGCGCGATGCACGAGCCGACCGTCCCGCAATCCGTCCGCCCCCTCGAACACATCCAGCAGGAGGCCGCCTACATCCTCGCCCTCGGCGGCAACCACCAGATTTACGAAAATCCCTCGCCGCGCCGCGACGGCGGGTTGATTGACTGGCGCGTGGACCGCATCGCCGCGATTCATCGCTGGTGCCGGTCGCGCCTCGAACTTTGCCAGAACACCGCGCCGTGGGAAGACGTCGCAATCCTCAACTCCGAACATCATCACGCCCGGCACGTCACCGGCCAAAATCTGCTCTGGAGTTTTGATCACAACGCCCTGCGCGGCGCCGTCGCCGCCACCCTCGCCCGGCATCGCGGTGTGGACATCCTCGATGAATGGGCGCTGCGCCCGCGCCTCGCCAAGTTCGCGCTGCTCATCATTCCCGAACAATCCGACATCTCGCCCGCGTTGATCGCGGAAGTGAAAGCATGGGTCGCCGACGGCGGCCGGCTCTGTCTGAGCGGCGCAGCCCTGCCGGAACGCTGGGGCGCGGACTTCCTCGGCATCGCACCGGGTGACCTGCTCGGCGAAGCCGTCTATCACGTCCCCGCCGGCAAGGGACGGGCTCCGGTCTGGTCGAAACAATGGCGGCCGGTCACCCTGCGCGGCGCGACCGCGCTCGGCTTGCTCTCGCGCAGCGACGATTTGCAGCGGCATGTCACGGCGCACCCGGCCGCCACGCTCCACCGGGTCGGCGCGGGCGCGGTGGCGTGGCTGCCGTACGATGCGTTCGCGTTTTTCGAGCGCGGCCGGTACGCCTTGATCCGCGAATTCCTCGGCGGCGTGCTCGACGCGCTGGGCGGCCCGCGCGAATTGCAAATCACCGCCCCGCTCGCGGTCGAACCCATCCTCCGCCGGCAAGGCGCGCGCCGCATCATCCATCTCATCAACCGCAGCGCCGGTTGGTCCACCGGCCCGAACGACCCCGCCGTGGAAGAGATTCCGCCCGTCGGCCCGGTCGAGTTGCGGCTGGAACTGCCGGCCCGGCCGCGCACCGTCAGCGCCGCGTGGGAAGCCGGCAAGCTCTCGTGGGCGTGGGACGACGGTTTCGTGCGCATCCAGTTGAACCGCGTCCTGATCCACGAAGCGATCTTGATTGATCCATGAGACTCGTTTGGCTCGCCTTGTTCTTGGTCGCCATCGGAACGGCCCGCGCGACAGTCGGCATTTCCACGCCGGCGGTCGGTGCGGGGACGCACCCTGTCGCGACGAGCCAGTATCAGGCGGGTGGCCGGTTGTTCCTGTTGTACCCCACGACGGCGGAGAATCACCGGGCTGATGTGACCGTGCTGGAGAAGTTCACGCTGCCCCGTGTGCAACCGCCGGATGAACCGGCACTCATCGCCTCACCGGGAAAATTTCCGCTGATTGTGTTCTCGCACGGCTACAACGTCCATCCGTTCTACGACGTGCGCGACATGGTGACGCTGGCCAGCCACGGCTACATCGTCGCCTGCGTGTGGCACGACGACACCGGCACGAACAGCTTCCCGGCTCTCGTGGCGCGGCGCAGCGCGACGTTGCGCGCAACCATCGCCACGCTCCGACAGGGCCGGGAGTTCGCGGCGGCGATTGACTTCGACCGCGTCGGCGCGTTCGGTATCAGCCTCGGCGCGTCGTCCGCGCTCGGCTTGCCGGTGCGGGCGGTGTTCGGCGAAGCCCCCGCGCTGCAATTCGCGCCGGACGGCGGTGCCACGTCGTTCTTCGCGGTCGTCGGTGGCGCGGACAAACTGTGGCCGGTGTGCGAGCAGATCATCCCGCTGATGGCCGGCCCGCGTTACCTTGTGAAACTGCCCGGTCAAGGCCACGTGCCGACCGAAGCCGCAAAGGAATGCGTCATCACCACGTGGGCCATTCATTTCTTCAACGCCTACCTCAAAGCCGACCGACCCGCGCGAGACCTGCTGCGCAACGCCAGCACGATCGTCTGCCCCGGGGTGGACAACATTCTGACATATAGAGAGGGAGGCGACCAACCATGACGGATCGAATGCAGTGGTTTCATCAGGCGCGGTTTGGGATGTTCATTCATTGGGGGTTGTACTCGTTGTTGGAGCGCGGCGAGTGGGTGATGTACCGGGAACGCATCCTGCCGGCCGAGTACGCGAAGCTGGCGGACCGGTTCCAGCCCGACAAATTCGACGCCCGGGCGTGGGCGCGGCTGGCGGTCGAGGCCGGGATGAAATACGCCGTGTTCACCGCCCGGCATCACGACGGGTTTTGCCTGTACGACAGCCGCGTGTCGAATTTCAAGGCGAAGCGCGATTATGTGGGCGAGTACGTGACGGCGTTCCGCGAGGCGGGGTTGAAGGTGGGGTTGTACTACTCGCTGCTCGACTGGCGGTTTCCCGGCTACTTCGACCCGCACCGCTATCCCGCCTCCGCGCAGGCCATGGTGCAACAGGCGCACGATCAGGTGCGGGAGTTGATGACGGGCTACGGTCACATCGACATGCTCTGGTACGACGGCGACTGGATTTCCCACGGGCGCGTGAAGGACATTCCGATCGCGGAGTTCTGGCACACGGCGACGTTGAACGGCATGGCGCGGGCGTTGCAGCCACACCTGATCATCAATAATCGCGGCGGGTTGAAAGAGGACATTGACACGCCCGAACAGCACGTCACCGCCTCCGAACCCGGTCGGGCGTGGGAAGCGTGCATGACCATCTGCCACCCGGCCGGCTGGGGTTACGTGCGCCACACGACGGATTTCAAGAGCGTGTCGGAACTGCTCCAGCATCTCTGCAAAGCGGCCGGCGGCGCGGGCAATTTCCTGTTGAACATCGGCCCGCAACCGGATGGCGCAATCCGCGACGAAGAAACTGTCCGGCTGCGTGCCATCGGCGCGTGGTTGCGGACCTTTGGCGAAGGCATCTACGGTTCGCAACGGTGCGCGCTGCCGGACGACGGGCAGGCCGGCGCGGGCGCGGGCACCTGGACGCGCCACGGCACCACAGCCTACCTGCACATCTCGCGCTGGCCGGGCGAGCAGTTGGCGTTTCCGTTGATCGCGACGAAAGCGCTCGCGGCGCACGTGCTCGGCACGAACATCCGCCCGGCCATCCGTCACGAATACAACCACCGGCTGGTGCTGACCGGCCTGCCGAAATCACCGCCGCACCCGGACGTATCGGTGATCAAGATCGAATTCGCCGACGTGCCGCAAGGCGTGCCGGAGAATGATTGGGCGGCGTGGTTGGAGGGGCATGCGTGACGGAGTTCCCGGTAGGCTTCGTGTGGGGTGCGGCGACTTCGGCGTATCAGGTCGAGGGCGGCGCGACGGCGGACGGCCGCGGCCCGAGCATTTGGGACACGTTCAGTCACACCCCCGGTCGCGTCGCGAACGGCGACAGCGGCGACGTGAGCGCGGATCATTATCACCGGTTCAAGGACGACGTGCGGTGGATGCGCTGGCTGGGTTTGAAAGCCTACCGGTTTTCCGTGAGCTGGTCGCGCGTGTTGCCGGCGGGACGCGGCGCGGTGAACGAGCCGGGCCTGAACTTTTACGAGCGGCTGGTGGACGAGTTGCTCGCGAACGGCATCGCGCCATGGGTGACGTGTTTTCACTGGGACTTGCCGCAGGCGTTGGAGGATGAGCACGGCGGCTGGCTGGCGCGCGAGACGGCGCAACAGTTCGGCGACTACTGCGCGTTGCTGGCCGACCGGCTGTCGGACCGGGTGCAACACTTTTTCACGATCAACGAGTTTTGGAACGTGACCGATGCCGGCTACGGGTGGGGCTGCAAAGCGCCGGGGCTGAAGTTGCCGGAAGAAAGGGTGATGATGGCCCGCCACAACGCGTTGCTGGCGCACGGGCTGGGAGTGCGGGCCTTGCGCGCGCGCGCGAAACAGCCGTTGCAGATCGGCGTGGCCGAGGCGTTGCATCCACCGGTGCCGGTAATCGCGAATGAAGCAAACATCGCTGCTGCGCGTGCCGCGTTGCGCGATGAATGTTTCCTGCATCCCATCATGGAAGGCCGGTACACCCCGGCCTACCACGCGAACGCTGCCAAGCTCGGCGTGACGTTCCGCGCCGAGGATTTTCCGGTCATCAGCGCGCCGCTGGATTTCATCGGCGCGAATTCCTACCTGCCCCGGTACGTCCGGGCTGCGAAGACGGGCGGGTACGAGGTGCTGACGCCGGCGAAGTCGCATCCGACGATGGGATTCGAGTGGCTCAAGCTTGACCCGCAGATTTTGTACTGGATACCCCGGTTGCTGAAAGAAGTGTGGGGCGTCCAGCGCGTCGTGATCAGCGAGAACGGCTGCGCCTGCGCCGACGAGGTAACGCCGACCGGCGAGGTGTTGGACACCGACCGGCTGATGCACCTGCGCAACCATCTGTTCGCCGCGCAGCGGGCGACGGCCGAGGGCTGGCCGTTGGCTGGCTATTTTCACTGGAGCTTGCTGGATAATTTCGAGTGGGAGGAAGGCTACGCGAAACGGCTCGGCCTGTTTCACGTGGATTACCGGACCCAGCATCGCACGCCGAAACTTTCCGCGCAGTTCTACCGGGATGTGATTGCCCGAAACGCCGTAACCTAAACCCCACGACGGGAGGAGGAGCAGATGAAACGCCTGATCGCGAGCAGTTCGTTGTTGTGGCTGGCGACGTTGAGCCACGCCCAAGTACCCTATCAACTCACCGTGCAGGCGGTGACCAACCAGATCTTCCGCGGCTTTGGCAACAGCCAGATCGGCGGCTACCCCAGCGGCGTGCCGGACGCGGCCCGGTTGCAGATGGCCGACCTGGTGTACCGCGATTTGAATTCGACCACGCTGCGCTTGTGGGTGGACAGCAGCGCGTGGCGGTCGGCGCGGGACATGACCCGCGACCTGTACCGGGACTATTTCGACAGCGGCTGTTACACGGAACTGACCGCGCGCGGCGTGGACACCTTGCTGCTCGGGCCGGCGCGGGGCACGGATGATCCGTTGGAGGACATGCGCGACTACGCGGCCAAACTCGCCCAGGTCATCGCCAACGTCTGGCACGAGCGCGGCATCAAGATCGGCATCACCGGCGTCGCCAACGAACCGCAGGGCTGGACGCCCCAGCACATCGCCGAGTGCGTGAAGTATCTCCGCGCCGAACTCGATGCGCGCGGGTTGCCGGACGTGAAGATCATCGCGTCCGAGGATGCCAGCAACGACGCGAACTTTTACGCGAAGATGGATGCGATTTACGCCGACTCCGCCGCCGCGAGCGCGCTGTTCGGCATCGCGTCGCACTCGTACAACATGTCCGCCAACAGCACGACCGAATCCTACAAGCGCGGCCGGGAATACTGGCAGACCGAGGCCAGCGCCAACGGCGCGGAGACGACGACCGAGGACGAAAACTACGCCAGCGATCTCAGCGCGCGATTCCTCAACGACATGAATCACGGCGTCGAGCAGTGGATTCACTTCATCGGCTTCCACTACAGCCCGGACGTCCTCACCTACGGCGACGACGCGACGAAGTTCGTCGTCTGGGACGCGCCGACCGGCAATGTGTTCGTGCACCTCAAGTACTGGTACTTCCGGCAGATGCTGAACGCGTTTGATCGCGGCGCGGTGTTCCGCCGCACGTTGAGCGCGACCGAAGGCGACATGACGTACACCTACGGCCAGAAACCGGCCATCAACGCCGCCGGCGCGCGCAATCCCGACGGCAGTTTCGCCGTCAGCGTCGTCAACGACACCGGCCTGCCCAATCTGCAATACGCCGCGTGGTATCCGGCCACCAATCATCTCGTCACGCTCACCATCGCCGAACTCACCAACTCGCCCAGCGTCACCGCCCAACTCTGGCGCAGCCGGGCCAACCAGCATTTCACCGATGCCGGCACGGTCACGCTCGTCAACGGCAGCGTCACGTTCCCGCTCGGCGTGAGGGAACTCGTCAGCCTGCGCACACCGGCCACCTTGCCGCCTGTCGCGCCGGTGGGCTTCACCGCCACGGCCGGCAATGGTCAGGTCACATTGCGCTGGAACGAGACGTGGAGCGCGACCGGCTACACCGTCAAGCGCGCCACCACCGCCGGCGGGCCGTACACCGCCATCGCCAGCCCGACGGCGACGAGCTACACCGACACCACCGTCGCCAACGGGACGACGTACTACTACGTCGTCGCCGCCGCAAACGGGTTTGGCGCCGGTGCCAATTCAAAGGAACGCGCCGCGACGCCCCGCGCGCCAATTGTCGGCAGCGGCACCGGGTTGCAGGGCGATTACTACACGAACACGACGCTGTCCGGCGCAGTCGTGGTCTCGCGCGTTGACCCGACGGTGAACTTCTATTACTCCAGCACCAACCCGCCGCCGGCCGGTGTCCCCGTGAACAACTTCTCCGTGCGCTGGCACGGTTCGGTCGAGGCGCAGTTCACCGAAGCCTACACGTTCACGGCGCGGATTGACGACGGCGTGCGGCTCTGGATCAACGGTCAGCAACTCATCAACCGCTGGCCGTGGGGCGGCGAATGGAGCGGCACATTCGCGCTCCAAGCCGGCCAGAAGTACGACATCGTGATGGAATTCATGCAGGGCGGCGCGCCCGGCTGGGCGGAGTTGTACTGGTCCAGCGCCTCGACGCCGAAACAAATCATCCCCCCAAGCCAGTTGTACCCCACCGCCGCGCCGTATCCACCGGCCGCGCCGACCGACCTGACCGCCGCGCCGGGCAACAACCAAGTCGCGCTGGCGTGGGTCGCGCCGTTCAACGCCACAGCGTACATCGTCAAACGCGCCACCAGTAGCGGCGGGCCGTACACGACGCTCGCGACCGGGCTAACCGCGCCGGCGTACACCGACATGACCGCGGCAAATTTCACGACGTACTATTACGTGGTCGCCGCCGTCAACGCGACCGGCTCGAGCGCGGATACTGTGGCCGTCCCCGCGACGCCCGCGCCCGTGGGCACCGGCACCGGGCTGCTGGCCGACTACTTCGCGAACCCCACGCTCTCCAGCCCGGCGGTGTTGACGCAGACCAACGCCACCGTGCGCTTTCTGTGGGGCAGTGCCGCGCCCGATCCGGCGTTGCCGGCGGACGGATTCTCCGTGCGCTGGCGCGGTCAGGTGCAGGCGCAGTTCACCGAGACCTACACGTTCACCGCGCGGACGGATGACGGTTGCCGGCTGTGGGTGAACGGCGTGTTGCTCGTGAATCAATGGCGGGATCAGAGCGCAACTTCAGCCTCCGGCAGCCTCGCGTTGATCGGCGGCCAGACGTATGACGTGGTGCTCGAATACTACGACAACACCGGCCCCGCCGTCGCAGAGTTGACGTGGGCCAGCCCATCCACACCCCGGCAGGTCATTCCGAGCGCGCAGTTGTACCCGGTCACCTCCAGCAGCCCGCCGGCGCAACCGGTGGATTTGATCGCCGCGCCCGGCGCCGACGGCGTCCGCCTGAATTGGACCGCCGCGCCCGGCGCGACCAGTTACGTGATCAAACGCGCCACCGCCAGCGGCGGCCCGTACACCGTCATCGCCAGCGGCGTGACGACCAATCAGTACACAGACACGACGACCGTGGCCGGCACGGTCTATTATTACATCGTGGCCGGTGTGAACGCCGCCGGCGAGGGGTTGGCCTCCGCCGCCGCGAGCAGCCAGCCGGGTTATATCCGCAAAGCTTACAACTCCGACAACCTGAATCAGGGATCGAGTTGGATTGGCGGCGTGACCCCGGGGCTGACGGACATCGCGGTCTGGGACAGCGCGGTCACGTCGCCGTTGGCGTCGGCCCTTGGCGGGTATGTGCGCTGGGCCGGGTTGAAGATCACCAACGTCACCACCGGCACCGGCAAGGTCTTGCTGCAGCCCACCAGCGGACGGTCGCTGTTGCTCGGTTACGCCGGCATCGACATGGCCAACGCCACCGCCGACTTCGAAACGCAATGCGACATTACCCTGACCGACAACCAAACGTGGAAGGTCGGCAACAATCGCGGCTGCCAGATTCACCGCGTCAGCCTCGCCGGCTACACGCTCACGCTCGACAGCGCCAGCGTGCAGTACCGGATTGACGACGCGGTGTACGGCCCCGGCACCATCGTCAAGACCGGCAGCGGCCCGTTGGATTTTTACGCGCGGGTTTATACCGACTTCGGCCCGGTCGTGGTCAGCAACGGCGCGTTTAATGTGAAGAACGGCATGACCGGCGCGAGCAATATCACCGTCTGCGCCGGCGGCGCGCTCAACCTCGGCTCGATCTGGGGCACGTACGACGGTTACAACGATCACGGCACGATCACGCTGGACGGCGGCGCGTTGAATTATTGGGGTCAGAACAGCGCGACCAGCACCGAGACCGTCGGGCGTGTCGTCGCCACCGTTGCTGGCGGCAACCTGCATCTGAGTCCCGGCTCGAGCGGCGCGGCAGCGCTTGTCATTGGCGACGCGCTCGCCGGCGCCGGCGTCCTCACCAAAACCGGTGCCGGTGCGCTGATCGTCAACAGCACCAACACAACCTTCACCGGCACGCTCGTCGTCACCAACGGGACATTGGGCGGCGCGGGTGTGATCGGGGGCGCGGTCACGTTGTATTCGCGGCTCGCACCGAGCGGCTTGCTGCGGGTGGGTGCGTTGAACGCCACAAGCGGTGCGGCGTTCGATTTCGATCTGGGCAGCGCGAGCGACCGGGTGGATGTGGCCGGTAATCTCACGCTGGCCGGCACACTGAACATCAGCGCGGCGTCCGGTTTTACCACCGGCGCGTACACGCTCTTCACCTACGGCGGCGCACTCCTCAACAACGGCCTCGCCATCGGGACGACGCCGACGGCGGACACGTATCAACTGGACACCAGCACGGCCGGCATTGTGAAGTTGATCGTCGGCCCGGTCACGCCGCCGCCTGGCGTGCCGACCGGCCTGGCGGCAACCGCCGGTAACGCGCAGGTGGCGTTGAGTTGGAACGCCGTCAGCGGCGCGACGAGCTACAACGTCAAGCGCGCGACGACGAGCGGCGGCCCGTACACCACGATCGCCAGCCCGACGGGTACGAGCCTCACCGATACCGGCGTCAGCAACGGCGCGACCTACTACTACGTCGTCAGCGCCGTCGGCGCGGGCGGCGAAAGCGCCAACTCCGCGCAAGTAAGCGCCACCCCGACCTGCCCTGTAGCCGCGACGCCGGCCGGTTTGGCGGCGTTGGCCGGTAACGCGCAAGTCGCGTTGAGTTGGAACGCCGTCAGTGGCGCGACAAGCTACACGCTCAAGCGCGCCACCGCGAGCGGCGGGCCGTACACCGCCATCGCCAGCCCGACCACGACGAGTTACACCGATAACGGCGTCAGCAACGGCCAAACTTACTATTATGTTGTTTCCGCGAACAACGCCTGCGGCAGCAGCGGCGATTCCGCGGCGGTGAGCGCCATGCCGTCCTGTCCCGGACCCGCCACGCCGACCGGCTTGTCGGCCAGTCCCGGCAACGCACAGGTGGTGTTGGTCTGGAGTGCGGCGAGCGGCGCGAGCAGCTACACCGTCAAACGCGGCACGAGCAACGGCGGGCCGTACGCGACGATTGCGAGCGGCGTCACGGGCATCATCTACACCAATACCGCCATCAGCAACGGCACGACGTATT
>CAZJCX010000002.1:27767-29839 GCA_964544425.1 uncultured Verrucomicrobiota bacterium | reverse complement strand
GGCTGCGGCAGCAGTGGCAATTCCCCGCAGGTTAGCGCCACACCCGTCGCCCCGCCCGCCGCGCCGACCGGGTTGAGCGCGACAGCCGGCGATGCGCAGGTGAGTCTCAGTTGGACCGCGGTCGCGAGCGCGACCAGCTACAACGTCAAACGCGCCACGACCAGCGGCGGACCGTACGCCACCGTTGCGACCGTGTCCGCGACCACCTACACCGATACCGGTCTGGTCAATGGGACGACCTATTACTACGTCGTCTCCGCCGTCAATGCCGGGGGCGAGAGCGCGAACTCCTCCCCAGTCAACGCCACGCCCGCGGCCAGTCTGCCCGCGCCGTGGCAGACGCGCGACATCGGCGCGGTGGCGGCGGCCGGCGGGGCGAGTTACGCCAGCAACACGTTCACCGTCGTCGGTTCCGGTGCGGACATCTGGGGCACGGCCGATGAGTTCCGCTATGTGTATCAGACCGGCACCGGCGACTGCGACATCCGCGCCCGCGTGGTCAACGTTCAGAACACGAACCCGTGGGCCAAAGCCGGGGTGATGATCCGCGAGACGCTGAATCCCAACGCCCGGCACGCCATGGTGGTCGTCACGCCCGGCAACGGCGTCGCCTTCCAACGGCGGACGAGCACGGGCGGCAACTCATCCAACACGCAAGTCACCGGCCTCACTGCGCCGTACTGGGTGCGGCTGACCCGCACCGGTCGGACGTTCCGCGCCTACCGCTCGCCCGACGGCGTGACGTGGACGCAGATCGGATCGGTCAACATCACCATGAGCAGCACCGTGTACATCGGCCTGCCGGTCACCAGCCACAACGACGGCACGCTCGGCACGGCGGTCTTCGACAACGTGACCGCGACGCCCTGAGAGCGAACGGGACGCCGAAGCCTGTCACAGGAGAGGAAATGAAGCCCACTTGGTTGAAGGACGCGGTGTTCTATGAGGTGTATCCGCAGAGTTTCCGCGATACGAACGGCGACCGCATTGGCGACTTGCCGGGCGTGATCGCGAAACTCGATTACATCCAGTCGCTCGGCTGCAACGCGCTGTGGTTGAATCCGTGTTGGGAATCGCCGTTCGGCGATGCCGGGTACGACGTGAGCGACTTCTACAAGGTCGCGCCCCGGTACGGCACGAACGCGGATTTGCGGCGGTTGTTTCGGGAGGCGAAGAAACGCGGGATGCCGGTGATCCTCGATCTCGTGGCCGGGCACACGTCGGTCGAGCACCCGTGGTTCAAGGCGTCGTGTTCGCCGAAGCCGAACAAGTACACGAACTGGTACATCTGGACGAACAGCGTCTGGGAAAACGCCGCGCCGCTGGCGCAGGTCAACGGCTACTGCGCGCGCGACGGCAACTACGTCACGAACTTTTTCCATTTCCAGCCCGCGCTGAACTACGGCTTCGCGAAGCCCGATGCGACGAAGCCCTGGCAGTTGCCGGTCACGCATCCCGATGTGCAGGCGGTGCATCGCGAGTTGCGCAACATCATGCGCTACTGGCTCGAGGCCGGCGCGAGCGGCTTCCGCGTGGACATGGCGGCGTCGTTGATCAAGGGCGACACCGATGGCCGGGCGCTGCGCAAATTCTGGCGCGGCATCCGGCAGTGGTTCGACCGCGATTATCCGAACGCGATCCTCGTGGCGGAGTGGTCCATGCCGAACCAGGCGATTCCAGCGGGGTTTCACATTGATTTCATGATCCACTTCGGCACGCCGGCGTACACGTCGCTGTTTCGCGCGCACACGCCGGACTTCGGCCCGGCCAACGGCCACAGCTTTTTCCACCGGGACGGTCGGGGTGACATCCGCGCGTTCCTCGACGAGTACCTGCGGCAGTACCGGGCGACAAAAGGGAAGGGCTACATCTCCTTGCCGACCGGCAACCACGACATCTCGCGCATTCGCGGCGAACGCAGCGACGCGGAATTGGAGGTCGTGTTTGCGTTTCTGTTCACGATGCCGGGCGTGCCGTTCATCTACTACGGCGACGAGATCGGGATGCCGCAAGTTCACGGCCTCGTCTCGAAGGAAGGCGCGTACAGTCGGACCGGCGCGCGGATGCCGATG
>CAZJCX010000002.1:21294-27744 GCA_964544425.1 uncultured Verrucomicrobiota bacterium | reverse complement strand
CGACATCGCGCTGATCCGGCTGCGGCACGAGAACCCGGCGTTGCAAGGAGACGGCGAGTTCAAACCGCTGTACGCCCAAGCCGGCAAGTATCCATTCGTCTACCGGCGCGGCAACTTTGTGATCGCGCTCAACCCCGCCGCCCGGCCTGTCACGGCGACGTTTGCCGGCCCGTTGGGTCGGCAGGTGCTAGGCCCGGGGTTGTCGGTTCGCAGCCAATCCGGCAAGGTGCGCCTCGCCATGCCGGGGATTTCGTACGCGATTTTTCAACGATGAAGACTTTGAATTTGGCGGGGCGGTGGAAATTACGGACCAAGCGCGGCGAACACGCCGTGCCGGCGCAGGTGCCGGGCGACAATGTCAGTGCGTTGTTGGCGGCCCGCAAGATCCCCGATCCGTACCGGGCGGACAATGAGTTGCAGGTGCAATGGATTGGCCGGGAAGACTGGGTGTACGAGCGCGAGTTTCGTGTGCCGGCCGCGTGGTTGGCGGAGCGGTCGGTGTTCCTGAACTGCGACGGGATCGACACGCTCGCGACGATCTTCCTCAACGGGCGGCGCGTGACGCGGTCGGCCAACATGTTCGCGCGTGTGCGGGTCGAGGTGAAGAAGTTTCTGCGCGCCGGTCGAAACACGATCCGCATCGAGATCGCTTCGGCGGAAAAAGCGGCGATCGCGGCCGCGCGGCGGTTGCCGTACCCGCTGCCCTACGGCAGCAACCCGGTGCAGTCGCCCCACCGTAATCTAATCCGCAAAGTGCAATGCCATTCAGGCTGGGACTGGGGCATTTGCTTGATGGTCTCGGGCATCAACGGCGCGATCTATCTCGGCGCGACGTCGCGGGGGCGGATCGAGTACGTCACGACCACCCAGCACCACCAGCGCGGGCGCGTCACGGTGGAGGTGACAACGGAGGTGCTGTCGCCCGCCGGCGGACAGACGCGGTTGGATGTGAGCGTGGGGAGCCACCGCGTCACGAAGCCGGTCACGCTCCAGCCCGGTCTAAATGTCCTGCGCGTCCGCGTTCCCATCCCGAATCCCAAACTGTGGTGGCCGAATGGGTACGGCCCGCAGCCGCTTTACGCGCTGACGGTCCGTGTCGCGGAGGATGAAGTGCGGAAACGGATCGGCTTGCGCACGCTCGAAGTCCGCAACGTGGCTGATCAGCGCGGCCTGTCGCTGACGTTCCGGGTCAATGGTGTGGATATTTTCTGCAAGGGCGCGAACTGGATTCCGTGCGACGCCTTGCCGCAGCGCCAGACGCGCGTGGTGGTGGCCGATCTGCTCGACAGCGCCCGGCAGGCGCACATGAACATGCTGCGCGTCTGGGGCGGCGGTCAGTACGAGAGCGACGACTTCTACGATCTGTGCGACGAGAAGGGGTTGCTGGTCTGGCAGGATTTCATGTTCGCCTGCGCGTTGTATCCGGCCACGCCGGCATTTCTGGAGTTGGTCCGGCAGGAGGCGCGGCATCAGGTCAAGCGGCTGCGCGATCACGCCTGTCTCGCGCTCTGGTGCGGCAACAATGAAAATCTCGGCGCACTGAATTGGTGGGACGAGCCGCGCAAGAACCGCGACCCATACCTTGTGGATTACGACCGGCTCAACGAGGGCGTCCTCGGTCAGACGGTGGACGAGTGCGACCCGACGCGCGTCTTCTGGCCCAGTTCGCCCTGCGGCGGGCGCGGCGATTACTCCGCCAACTGGCACAACGACACGCGCGGGGACATGCATTACTGGGCGGTCTGGCATGAGGGGAAATCGTTCGACGCCTATCATGGTGTCACGCCGCGGTTTTGCTCGGAGTTCGGGTATCAATCGTTCCCGGCGCTCGCCACGATCCGCCGCTACGCCCCGCCCGCGCAGTTCAACGTGACGGCGCCGCTGATGGAGTGGCACCAGCGCAACGTCGGTGGCAACTCGCGGATCATCGAGATGTTCAGCCGGTATTTCCGGATGCCGGAAGGTTTTGCCAATTTCGTTTATCTCAGCCAAGTGCAGCAGGCGCTCGCCATCAAGACCGCCGTCGAGCATTGGCGGCATCTGCGCCCGACCTGTATGGGCACGCTCTACTGGCAACTCAACGACAACTGGCCGGTCTGCTCATGGTCCTCGCTCGAACATGGCGGCCAATGGAAGCTCCTGCATTACGCGGCCCGGAAGTTCTTCGCGCCGGTGTTGGTCTCCGCGTTTCAAAAGGACGGCCGGGTCGAAATCTGGGTCACCAACGATCATCTCAAACCGGTGCGTGGCGTCGTCAACGCCGAAATCCGCGACTTCGCCGGTAAAGTGGTCCGCCGGTTTCGCTGGCCGGCGCGCATCCCCGCCGGCAGCGCCCGCCGGATTCAGCGGCTCCCGGTCACCGATCCCACGACCACGTTCCTGCAACTCGACTTCCACGGCGCGACTAACACGCACTTCTTCACCGAATACAAACGCTGCGAACTGGCGAGGCCGCGGATTCGGATGCGGGTGCGAGGAGATCGGATCACCTTGCGGACCGACAAGCCGGCGTTCTTCGTGGCCCTCACGGCCACCGGTATTCGCGGTGAGTTTGACGACAACAACTTCACGCTACTACCCGGCCAACCGCGCACGATCCGGTTTCACCCGAGTGAGCCGGTCAGTCCGGGGCGTTTGCGGGAATCGTTGAGCGTGAAGCACCTCCGCGCCACGTATTCGTGAATCAAAAAATGCAGTTGACGATGGTTCTGCCTATTTGTTATATTCAACACGTGTTGATAATGGTGTAACCAGTGGTCACGATCAAAGACATCGCACGAGAAAGCGGGCTATCGCATCCGACCGTCAGCCAGATTCTCAACAACCGGGGACAGTTGTACCGGGCCGAGACTCGCGAGCGGGTCTTGCAGACGGCCAAGAAGCTGGGCTACCGGCCCCACGCCTCGGCGCGCTCCATGCAGCGCGGCCGATTCGGCACGGTGGCGCTGATCATGAGTCCCGAACCGCATCGCAGCAGCTTGCCGGCGGAACTATTGATCGGCATTGATCGGGCGCTGGACCAAGCCGGGTTGCGGTTGCTGGTGGAATACGCGTCCGATGAGCAACTGACCTCGGCGCAGCAACTCCCCCGGTTGATGCGCGAGCTTTGCTGTGACGGGATGTTGCTCAATTACCACGCTCACGTGCCGCGCCAGCTCGAACACTTGGTGGACGAATTTCAACTGCCGGTCATCTGGGTCAATGCGAAGCGCGACCATGACGCCGTGTACCCGGACGATTTCGACGCGGGGCAGCGGGCGACGCAAGCGCTCATCGCGGCCGGCCATCGGCGGATTGCGTATCTGGATGGCTGGTACGGCGTCGCCCGGCGAGATAATAAGCTGCACTACAGCAAGACCGACCGGCAGGCCGGCTACCAAGCCGCCATGCAAGCCGCGGGGTTGACGCCGGTGGCGGTGCTGCCAGCGGATTCATCTTTACTGGAAGGCGCGTTGGAACAACTGCTCGTCCGCGCGGAGGCGCCCACCGCGTTCGTGGCCTACACCGCCAGTGATTTTGAAGCGCTCCGCTGTGCGGCGCGCGGGTTGGGGCAAGCGCTGCCTGACCAGTTGGTGCTGACAACGTTTGGCGATGCGCGCAGCTATGCCGGGGGATTGCCGCTGCGCACCTGGCTGGTCCCGGGCCGCGAAGTGGGCCGGCAGGCGGTGGAGATGTTGCAGCAGAAACTATCAGCACCAGCCACGGCGGTACCAGCCAAGTCGGTACGGTTTGGATTGGCTCCGTGGCCGGAAGCAACGGACGCGGCGACGAATGATAGTGTAACGAAACAATGAAACAGGAACTCGGAATAGGAGAAGGAGACAAGTAATGAAAATCCAACCCACTAGACTACTAGCCGTGGGCGTTGCGACCATCACGGTGATGCTCGCAACCGCGAGCCAATCGATGGCCACGACCATCCCCGTGATCAATGGAGATTTCTCAACCTTTTACAAACCCGGGAGCACCAGCATCACCGGCGTCCTGCCCAATGGGGCGTACTCGGATAATAATTTGGGTAGCGGTGCCGGAGCAGGGACGCATTTCAACGCGAACCTGACCTTCTCTGATTCTTCAAGCGGGACCACGGCGGACATCCCGGGCTGGAAGGCACAGGCCGGCGCAACGCCTGGCGGCCAATATGACTTCGGCATCCAGCGCAACGACTCCGTGATTGCCGCACCACCCGGACATACCACGAGCGACAACTATGCTTACGCTTACATTGGCGAAGCGAACGCTTATTTCTATCAGGATCTGTCCGCTACCCTTCAGGCGGATACCACCTACACGCTCAGCTTCTACCTCGGCTACCGCAATGATCAAGGTAATGACCCCTACAGCACATCACAGGGCGCCCTTTACGCAGGGGGGACCGCGCTCTCCCAAGTGACCACATTAACCCCTGACTTCGATGCGCCGGGAACGTGGAAGCAATGGACCTACACGTTCACCGCGGGCAGCGCAACGATTGGCGCTCCGCTGCAAATTCGTCTGATCAACAACACCCAGTTTGCTCAGCCGCAGTTTTACGGCGTGACGCTGGATGCGGTGACGATCCCCGAACCGAGCACGCTGCTGTTGTTAGTGGCCGGGCTGGGCGGGTTGTGGTATGCGCGGCGGAGATAATCAGCGTGGGCCGAAGCCGTCATCCTACGGCAGCATTTACACTGATTGAGCTTTTGGTGGTGATTGCCATCATCGCGCTGCTGGCGGCGATGTTGATGCCGGCGCTCACCAAGGCTCGTGAAAAGGCGTACCGCGCGGTTTGCGCCAACAACCAGCGCCAGCTCAACATCGCGTTCAACCTGTACGCGCAAGATTGGCAAACGTGGTTCCCGCCCACCACGGACAAGGGCAACATGCCGGAATGGCAGGGGGCGTTCATTTACCTGCCGTATTACGGGTACCTGCCCAAGGGTCCCGGGCCGGACCTTGTGTTGAACAACTCGATCTTTCGCTGCCCCAGTTTCCGTTACAATCCCGGCGCGAACTGGGCCTGGCAGTGCTACACCGTGCGCTGGGGCGTGCAAAGCGATGTCGGGACCCGGTTTTGGGGAACCGGCTGGGGCGATGACAATCGTCTCAAAGCCGGCATGTTGGGGCCGAATGATGTCATGCTGGCCGACGACTTCATGTACACCGGCATCTACGGGTGGATGGTCACCGGCCAGTCCGGGCCTGTAGCCACGCACAAACAGGAAGGCGTGAACCTGTTGATGGGCGACGGTCATTCCACGTGGTTGATCAAGCCGTATCCCGAAGGTGTGCCGTCCGCCAATAATTATCCGGGGTGGTGGTTTGCAGCCGTCGAAACCAGCGCCTGGCGGACGACGAACTGACCGATGTTCCGTTCCTGCGCTCTTTTTACTCTGCTGGCAGCCGGGCAAATTTCCACACCGGCGGCCACCTACCGGCTGTTGCCGGAGGCCGACCATTATGTCACCGACGGTCAGCCGCAACTCGACAATCTGCTCCGCGTCGAAAACAAACACGGCCAGTGGCGCAGCGACACGGTGTTGCGGTTCGATCTGCGCTGGGTGACCGGCACGATCACCAACGCCACGCTGCGGCTAACCACGACCGCCTGGCAGGACTCCGGCGAAGCGCGCCGGCTGCGGGTTCACGCTGGCGCGGACTTGGGTGGCTGGGAGATACCGGGCGGACTCGCGGACAACGCGACCGTGGCGTTCACGTCTGCCGGTCTGGTCAAGCAGTTGCGCCAGCGCAGCAGCGGGTCGATCACGCTCACGCTCACCAGCGACAGCACCGGCGGCGAGAACACTACCTTCTGGTCCACCCGCAACTGGTACGTCCCCGACCGGCTGCCGGTGCTGGAGATTGAGACGGATGCCGGGCAGGGCTTCGACCAGACCGTTGCGCCGACTTTGTTGGTGCGCGCTGAGACGCAGCAGACGTTCGAGGCTTGGGGGAGCGGCGTGGGCGGTTGTCACTACGACCAACTGGATGAGGCGCAACGCGCGGTTGCCAGCCGGGTCACATGGACCGACACCCGGCAATCCATCATCCGGATTTGGTGCGATTTTAATTTCCTCTGCCCGGACGCTGAGACGCTCGATCTGACGAGTTTCAAGGAAGGGTATATTGATAACGGCCTGATCCGCCACGCTCGCGCTGCCGGCATCAAGAAGCTGATGCTGACGCCGGGCGGGCATGCGCCGATTCCACCGTATCTGCTAACCAAAGAGGGGGTTCCGGAAGCGGTCGGCCAACGCGCGCTGACTGACCCGGTCGCGTATGCGGCGCTGCTGGCGCGCACGATTCAGGAGCTGGACAAGAAGCTCGATGTGCGGATCGACGTGGTCGGCATCGCCAATGAGTGCATCAACATCCTACCGGCGCAGTGGCCGGTGGTTGTCAAAACGCTGCGCGCCGAACTCGACCAGCGCGGCTACCGGCAGGTGCAGATCATCGCCCCCGAATGGCCGC
>CAZJCX010000002.1:20338-21284 GCA_964544425.1 uncultured Verrucomicrobiota bacterium | reverse complement strand
AGCAACGACGATTACGCGTTCAAGCGACTGGCCGCGATCAAGGCCGATCCCGCCGCGTGGGCGGCGTTGCACGCCATTTGCAACCATTCCTACGGCATCCCCTGCACGCGCCGGTTTTACGAGGAGTTCTGCGCCGGCACCGGCAAGGGCTACTGGCAGAACGAGAGCAACGCCGGTCGCGGGGTGGACGTGGCCGCCCACATCATCAACGACCTCAACCAGGGCGTCAGCCTCTGGATGTATCACGAGGCCATTCTCGGTTCGCGCGACGATTGGGCAAACCTGGCCGGCTACACGCGATTCCGCCCGGCGACCGACCCGGATTTCATCCAACTCACGCAGCGCTACTGGTATTACAAGCAGATGACCGCCGCGTTCCCGCCCGGCACGCGCATCCACCCGGTCTGGAGCAACACCGAACAGGGGATGCCGTACCTGTTCGGCCCGGCGAATCTCGTCGCTTGCGCGGGTCAGAATCCCGACAACAAGTGGAGCGTGGCGTTGCTCAACCGCAGCGGGAACATCGTCACCGCGCAAGTCGCGGTGGCCGGTCTCGCCGCCCAGCCGGTGACGCACCTGCGCGTCTGGCGCACCGGCCCCGGCTACAACGAGGAACAAACTCCCTCGCTCACGTTGCGGCGCGGCGTCGGTCGGATCGAACTGGCGCGCGACGAATTGGTCACGCTGCGCGAATCGCCGAAGCCGTTCGCGCGGCCCGCCAAACCGGCCGCCCGCGCCGAGTTCATCCAGCTCGATGCCACGACGAACGCGATCTACGGCGCGCAGGGCCGGTGGTTGCCGACGGATGCGTCGCAGTACCACGCCACCTTGACCAACGGCACGAAGATCGTTCTCGTGAACGCCTTCACCGCGCTCGGCGACCAGCCGGCGTGGCGCAGCTTCAACGGTCTCGGTGTGGACGTCACCCCGCCGGGCGATGAGCCGC
>CAZJCX010000002.1:16464-20328 GCA_964544425.1 uncultured Verrucomicrobiota bacterium | reverse complement strand
AATCGCCCTCTCCATCCCGGCAACGCGGCTCACGCAGCGGATCACCGTCGTGGACAGCGTGACCGGCCACATCCTCGACACGCGCGACGTACCGGCGGCCGAGACGGGCCGGTACTACGTCTGGCACGTCCGCGGCCGGGTTTGTTTCCGGTTCGCCATGACGGGCGCGTCGTCGGACGTGATTCTCAGCGGGATATTCGCGGACTAACCTCCCGAAACTAACGGCTTGCAATCTAGTGACTACACGTGTAGTCATTGACGCAATGATCACGACCATGGCGGATGTCGCACGGGCGGCGGGCGTGTCCCGGCCCGTAGTCGCCAAAGTCCTCAGCGGCGGCAGCGCGAACAACAGTCGCGTCAGCCCTGCGACGGCCCAACGCATCCGGGCGGCGGCGGCGCGGTTGCGCTACCGGCCGAATGCCTCGGCGCGCGCGACCCGCAGCGGACGCTTCGGAGCGGTGGCGTTGATCATGAGTCCGCAGCCGTTTCGCAGCGCGTTGCCGGAATCGTTGTTGATTGGACTCGATGCGGCGCTCGACCGGCTGGGGTTGCGGTTGCTGGTCGAGTATGTGGACGACGCGAAGTTGACCTCCGAGCGCGGGATGCCGCGGTTGCTCGGTGAGTTGTGTTGCGATGGGCTGTTGCTGAATTATCACGCGCTGGTGCCGGGACGGTTGGTGGAGCTGGTGGAGAAACATCAACTGCCGGTGGTCTGGCTGAATGCGAAACGGGAGTTCGACAGCGTCTATCCCGACGACGAACACGCGGGCTACCGGGCGACGCGGCAACTGATCGCGGCGGGACATCGGCGGATCGCGTATCTGGACGCGAGCTACCAGCACGCGCGGCAGGCGGGGACGCTGCATTATTCCAAACAAGACCGGCTCGCCGGCTACCGGCGGGCGCTGCGCGAGGCGGATTTGCCGGGCCACGAATGGTTGCCGGAACAGGGCGCGGATTTGGGCCGCGAGTTGGCTGCGTTCGGCGCACCGGACGCGTTGGTCAGTTACGGCGTGGGCGAGGTCGCGGCGGCGTGGACGGCGTTCGGCGCGCCGTTGCCGGCGGTCACGTTCGATCATGTCACGGCGCACGTCGGGTTTGCCGCGTTGCCGACGTTGCAAATCCCGGCGCACAGGATGGGGCAGGCCGCCGTGGAGATGTTGGCGCAGAAGATCAAGTTGCCCCGCAAACGGTTGCGAGCGCAGGCGCTTTTGTTCGACGAAGTCCGATAACCAAAAAAAGGAACTCAGCCATGAAGCGAATGTTCAGCTTGTTGTTCGTCGGCGTTGCCATCGTGGCGCGCGGCGCGGATTTTCCGGCGATTGCCGTGCCCAAGACCGGGCAACTGCGTGACGCGGCGGGCGTGACGGTCAGCGCGGCGACGCTGGGACAAGCGCCCGGTACGCAGATCAACAACCAGCGGCCGTTGGCGTTCTCGTTGGCGGGCATCACGCCGGGGACATACCGGGTCGGGTTTGTGATTGATACCGGAACGCATGTCCACGGGCCGTACAACCAGACGGGAGCGTTTGCGTTGGCGGTGGAGATGCCGGACGGGAAGACGAATGAGATCGCCGCGTTGCGCGCGCCGGAGGACGCGGCGCTGAAACCGGTGCGTCGCGCGGGCGAGGAGCAGCAGGAATGGGCGGCGTGGCGCGGGTTCGCGGTGGCGGGCGCGCCGGCGTGGTTGACGCCGGAGAGCAAAGTGTTGCTGCGCTACAACGCGGGCGGGAGTCAACCGGCGGTGGCGTTGTGGTTGGAGAAGACGCAGCGCGCGGCGGACAAGATCAACGTGGCGATTGGTCTCGACGCGGTGGACGGCGGGTTCACGCCGGCGAATCCCCCGAAGTTCACGATCGTGGTCCGCAACGCGAGCGATGCGGCGTGGAACGGGTTGGTGCGGGTGGACGTGTTTGATTTGTATCTGGACCGGGGCGCGCCGGAGTTCTTGCCGTGCCGGCTCGCGCCGCAGGGGGAGACGAAGTTGACGTTCGCGCCGAAGCTGGCGAACAGCGTGTTTCGCGTGACGGCGCGCCCGGCGGATGGGAAGGACGCGGCGCAGACCGGGTTTTCGGCGAGCCAGGTGCTCTGCGCGAACGCGCCGGCGAAGCTGGCGAAGGAGTTGCCGGATGATTGGCCGCTGGGGACGCATCATTACAATCCCAGCCCGATCCTGAAAGCGCCGATGAGCGGGTTCAAATGGTACCGGAGTTTCATCGGCTGGGGGGAGATGAATCCGGCGCCGGGCCAGTACAACTGGAAAGAGGTGGACGCGACGTTGGAAGACATCCGCAAGGTCGGCGGCAAGTTTCTGGTTTGCATGGAAGGCGCGCCGTTGTGGACGAGCAACAAGCCGGACCGCCGGCAGGGTCACGTCGCGCCAAAAGACTGGAATGATCTGCGGACGTTTGTGAAGGCGTTCGTGGCGCGGTACGGGCAGAGCGACGTGTTGCAGGCGGTCGAACCGTGGAACGAGCCGAACGCTAACCTGCGCTGGCACGACACGTACGAGTCGTTGGTCGAGTTGCACAAGATTTGGTTCGAAGAAACGCGCGGGACAAAAATCAAGGTCGTCGGCTTGTCCATCAGTCCCGGCCACCACGTCGAGTACGTCGAGGGTCTGACCGAAGCCGGGATCTTGCAGCACATGGACATCATGGGCGCGCATTTCTACGAAGAATCCGGCAGTCTCAACCGGCTCAACCCGCGCAACAGCCTGCCGCTTCACATGGAACTGATCCGCATCCCGATGATGCAGCACCACCGGTTTCTGCCGATCTGGAACACGGAGATGGGCGCGGGCTGGATCGAGAACGTGTTCACGCGTCCCGGCGGCCGGATGCCGACCCAGAACGAAGCCATCCGGGAACTCCGCGCGAAGAAAGACTTCAACAGTGCCGAGCCGTGGTTGCATTGGCATCCGCCGAGCGAACAACGCAAAGCCGCCGAGATGGCGAAGTTCCCGGTCATCGGGCTGGCCAACGGCGTCGTGAACAATTTCACGTTCCACCCGAACTGGTATTCGCTGGACGGCGCGCTGAATCTCTCGTGGGTCGTCAACGCCTGTCTCGGCCACGTGCTCGAACAGGTGGATTACCGCTACGTCATGCCGCTGGCCATCAACGCCGTCGGCGGCCCAGCGGACATCGGCGCGCAAGCCTACCGGATCGGCAAACCGGGCGGCAAACAAGTCGTCATGGTCTGGGCCGAACGGTGCAGTCCGAAACAGCCCCACGCCGGTGGCTGGTCGGAGTGGGTGGAGCCGGTGCCGATCCAGTTGCCATGCGCCGAGGGGCTCGAGGTCACCGTGCAAGACCTTTACCTGCGCGGCGTGAAGAAAGTGAAAGCGGAAAATCACCCCGGCGGTCACGCGGTCACCATCGCGGCCGGTGAAGAGCCGGTGTTCGTCTGGGGCTGGAGGTTTCGGGATCAATGACGACGAAATGGATTGCCTTGTGGATCATGCTGACGTTGCCGGCGTTTGCCGGCCAGTACCGAATCGTGGCAGACGCGGCGGCGGCGATCAATCTGGCGAAGCCGACGGAGGCGGTCGGGCCAGGCGCGCATTTCCGGGCGGAGTTTCACACCTACTCGAAATACAAAATCTACCTGCGGTTTTATGTCGGCTGGGTGGCCGGGCAGGAAGTGACTTCCGCGCGGTTGCGGCTGACCACCGGGCCGTGGGGCGCAAACGATGTGGCGAAGAAGTTCGCCGTCTATCAGTTGCGCGACGGCATACCGGCAGATGAACGACTTGGCTGGGATGAGCACACGCTCTGCGCGACCAACGCGCCGGCGCACGTGGCCGACTCCAACGAGTTCGATGAGGCGCTGGCGACGAGGCTCGGCGTGATGGAAATC
>CAZJCX010000002.1:4826-16443 GCA_964544425.1 uncultured Verrucomicrobiota bacterium | reverse complement strand
CGGTGACGTTTGCTGATGCGGCGCTGGCGCAGGCGCTGGCGGCCGACCGCAACGGGTACGTGACGTTGATGATCGTGTTCGCCGACGGCGGCGGGGTGTCGAACAGTTGTTTCGAGCCGCGCACGGTGTTGGGCGACGCGCAGCCGTTTCTGGAGATCGAGACCGCCGGGCCGGGCGGACTCGACATGGCGCAGCCGACGTTCGTCGTGACGACGGGGGCGCGGCAGACGATTTCCGGGTACGGGACGGGAATGACCGGAAGTCATCGCGTCAAATCGCCGGGGTACTGGACCGAAAATGGACAGAACCTCGGCGCGCTCAGCGACAAGCCGGAACGGCTGACAGAGTATTTCAAGTTCGTTTACGCCGACACCGGCGCCAATTCGCTGCGGATTTGGTGGGATATCGGCAACACGATCGAGGAAGACCTGCCCAAGTTCACCAGCGGATATGTTGAACCCGGTATTCTCAAGGCGGCAAAGGAAGCCGGTATCACGCGTTTTTTCCTGTGCACCAATCCGCCCAAGCGAATGTGGACTGCCGAGCCAAGCGCGGAGGTGGGTTTGGAGGCGCTCAGCGAGCAGGGCATCGTGGACTATCCGAATTATCTGGCCGACATCGCCGCCGTTTTGAAAAAGCAGTTCGATGTCGAACTCTACATGGTCACCATCGCCAATGAAGAAATACGAATCAAAATCAGCGACTGGCCGCGCGTGGTGAAGAATCTCCGCCGGGCGCTCGATGCCCGCGGGCTGACGCGCGTGAAAATCGGCGGGGTGGACTGGCCAAATAACGATGACTGGGCGTGGGCGCGGTTGCGGGCGATTCAGGACGACCCCGAGGCGTGGAAGGTTTTCGACGTGGTGGCGACGCATTCGTATGCGATGTCGGTGACCGAGCGGTTTTACCGGCAGTTCATCCACGGTCATGACGGCAAAGAACTCTGGATGACGGAAACCGAGAGCAGCGGTCCGACGCAAACGTCTGTCGGCAAGGATCTGGTCGGTCACATGCTGAACGACCTGAATCACGGGGCGGCGACGTGGATTTACCACCAAGCGGGGTTGGCGGTCTCAGGGGATCATGGTTCAACACTGGTTGGCTACGATCCCAATGGCCCGGATGGTTCGTGGATTCGGGTCTCGCCCAAGTACGAGTACTTCAAGCAGATCACGACGGCGTTCCCGCCCGGCACGCAGATGCGCCGTATCTGGGGCAGCACGCTGGGCGATGCGTGGTATCCCGGTTGGGGCAAACCAAAAGGACTCGCCACCGGCGGACAACGGGCCGACGGCGGCTGGTCGTTTGCACTGCTCAACACCGCCGAAGCCGACGAGGCGGACGCGCCACGCACGTTCACGCTGGCGGTCGAGGAACTGGCCGGGGTGACGAAGTTGCCGGCCACCGTGCAGCGCACAGGAGAGGGCACTTCCACCGAAGTCAAACCCACCGAAGGCCCGAAATACGTCCCGCTCAAACAAACGCAGGAGAACGCCGTCGTCGAGCGCGGCACGTTGACGCTGACGCTCGGGCCAAACGAATTGGTCATCATCCAGACCGCCCGGCCATGACGCGCATTCTCGTTGCGCTTGGAATGACGCTGTGCGCCACGGCGTTTGCCGATGGCAGCGCGACCGGCCAAGTCACGAAGCTCATCGTTCCGCTGGCCGAGGTCGCCCAGACGCAGGGCGTCCTGAACCGCGAAGCCTTGCCGGCTAAACCCGCGCGCGGCCCGGTCCTGCTCGTGCCAAGCGGGTGGCCGGAGTACATGCTGGATTACCGGCTCAAAACGCCGGCGGGAAACGTCCCGCTGCGGGACGAGTTTGTCCCGAAACTCGCCATCCTGCTTGGCCGGATCGCGCAGGAACTCGCCGCGAAGCATGGCCAACCCCCGGACATCATCGCGCTCGCGGAAACGCCCGCGCAGTTCCTGCCGGGCCAACTTGAGATGTGCGCCAGCGCGTTGCAGGAGGTGCTCAAGGCGCAAGGCATGCCCGCTGTGAAAGTTGCCATCCCGGTCCAAGGCGGGTGGCAAGTTGGCGACGAGCCTGTGATCGAGCGCCTCGAACAACCATGAAAGCAATCGGCTGGTCCGCGTTCCCCCTCGGAGAACGGTGATGGAATTTCCGAATCAAGTGGCGACGGACCGGCGCAGCGCGGCGGTGGGGTTGCCGGCGGGCAAGTTTGATCCGCGCGACGCGCTCGTCCCACGGCGGTTGACGCTGGCGATGTGGGATCAGGCGTTCCTGCTGCGGCATCTGCCGGGCGGGGCGTTTGCGGATTTTGACGGTGTTGTAACCGCGTGCTCGAGGAAACCATCGAACGCGGTTACAACACCGTCCGCCTCGACCCGATGCCGCAATGGCTCGACCTCGCCCGGCCCGAGCGGGAGCTGCGCTGGGCCGATCCGCAGTTCCCGTTCATCCCGTGGAACTGGAACACCGAGGTGCGCGGGCCGGTCGGCGCGTGGTTGATCGAGTTCATGGAGAAACTGCTCGCGCGGCCGGCGTTGCATTACACGCTCAGCGCGTGGTGGTCGGACGGCGCGGGCGTGCCGGACTGGTTGCGGCGTCCACGCACCCACACCGAAGGCGCGGAGCTGTGGGCGCAGATGCTCACCGAGTGGAAACGCCGGTTCGGGTTCGACCGGCTCGTCTATGTGGATCTGGCGAACGAAGTCCCGTATTTCTTCCCCGGCTTTCGCGACCGCGTGAAGGAGGCCAGCGGCCAGAACTGGTGGGAAGGCGCGGCGTTCAATCCCGCCCTCGCGCAGTTCCTGGCGACCGAACTGAACGACGCGCTGAAACTGCTCCAGCGCGAGTTTCCCGAACTGCGGTTCACCGCCTCGATTCACGGCGACCTGCGGTGGCTCGATGTGCCGGTCGAGTTCGACTGTCTCGACGTGCATTTCTATTCCGATGCCGACCCGCGGTGGGGGCACCGGACGAAGTTTTACGAATTCTCGCCGCGCCTGTTCACGCACGATGATTTCCACGCCGAATTCAGCGAACGCTGCCGGCCGACGCACCGGGCCATCGCGCCGATGTTGCGCCAGCGCCAGCGCGCGAAGCTCGCCGAGTTCGCCGTGTGGTCGGCGCGGCGCGGGATGCCGCTGACCACCAGCGAATCGTGGGCGTCGTGGTACATGATTGACGGCCCGCAGATGGATTGGGGCTGGCTGCTGGAATGGGCGGAGTGGTCGGTCGCGGACGCGATCGAGTTCGGCATGTGGGGCTGGACGCCGCACAACTATCTCCAACCGCAGTTCGCCAACTGGCGCGACGCGGCGTGGCATCAGAAATTGACCCGCCAGTTTTTGGAATCGTAACACCATGACTACCATCCACGTCACACCCAAAGACAATCTCGCCACCATCCTCGCGAGGAAACCCCGGCGCGTTGTGCTGCACGGTGGCCGGTATGAATTAAAGCGACCGCTCCTCATCCGGCATCCGGTCACGCTCTGCGCGGCGCCGGGCGAGCGGCCGGTGATCAGCGGCGCGCGCCAGCTCGGACCGTGGCGCGCGGAGGGCGACCGGCTTGTGTGCGATTTGCCGGGAAGCTGCAATCCGCTTCAGCTTTTCGTGGACGGCAAACGCGCGGAACGGGCGCGATTGCCGAAGAAGGGCTGGCTGCGGATTGCCGGGACGTTCGGCAAGAGCCGACCGGCCGACACGCCGTGGGGGAACGGGCCGGACGAAGTCGAGTACCGGGACGGCGACTTGCCGGCGATGCGAAATCTGGAAGACGTGCGCTGGGTCGGGATGGGTTCGTGGTTTGAAATGCCGATGCGGATCGTCGCGCAGGATACCGGGCGGCAGTCGTTACTGTTCCACCGGCAGACATGGAGCCGGTTGATGGACGAGAAACGCGAGTGGTGCCGGTATCGCGTCGAGAACGTCGCGGAGGCGTTGAGCGAGCCGGGTGAGTGGTATCACGACCGGCCCGCGGGCAAGCTGTTCTACATTCCCTTGCCGGGGCAGACGGCGGAGAACATCACCGCGTTCGCGCCGCAAGTCGACCGGCTCGTCCACGTGCGCGGGGCGGACGGCGTGACGTTTGAGAACATCACGTTTCAACATTGCGACTGGCATCCGCCGGAGAATTACCGGGGTTCGATCCAGGCGGGTCATTTGATTCCCGGCGCGATTCTGTTCGAGCAATGCGCGGGCGGGCTGATGTACGGCTGCGAAGTGTCGCAAGTCGGCGGCTACGGCGTCGAACTCGGCATCGGCTCGCACGATTGCCGGGTGGTGGGCTGCACGTTGCACGATCTCGGCGGCGGCGGCGTGCGCGTGGATCACGAATGGCTCGAAGCGCATTCAAAGGAAGTCGTTGGCGACCCGGTCGGCGTGCGCGGCAAGGAACGTCCGCGCGCGGCGGTCATCACGGATTGCCGGATTCATCACGGGGCGCGGCTGCATTACGGCGCGGTGGGCATCTACGTCGGCAACGCGAGCCATTGCCGGCTCATGCACAACGACATTTTCGAGATGCGCTACTCCGGCATCTCGGTCGGCTGGATGTGGTTTCACGGGCCGACGGCGACGGTGGACAACCGGATCGAGTTCAACCACGTCCACGACCTCAACCGCGAGGAGTACCTCAGCGATCTCGGCTGCATTTACACGCTCGGCTGTCAGCCCGGCTCGAGTGTGCGGAACAATCATCTCCATCACATTTACCGGCACGGCTACGGCGGCAACGGCATTTATCCAGACGCCGGCAGCTCGGGCATCCTTTTTGAAAACAACATCGCGCATCATTGCGTCTGCACCGGCTTCGGCGGCGGTCAACGCGATGTCGTCGTGCGCAACAACATCTTCGCGATCACCGAGGAGTTCACGGCCCAGCCCGGCAACAACGAGGAGACGTTCGCCACGTGGTTCGAGCGCAACGTGATGTTCTGGCGCGAGGGAACGCTCGGCAACCAGGCGCCGGTCGGCAGCGATCCGAATTCCGCCGTCTGGACTGGCAACGTGCTGTGGCCGGCGGGCCGACCGCTGCAACTCAGCGACGGCCACGACCTCGCGTACTGGCAGCAGCGCGGGCAGTTCGCGGACACGCTGATTGCCGATCCGCTGTTCGTTGATCCCGACGGCGGCGATTACCGGCTGCGGGCCGATTCGCCGGCGATCCGGCATGGCTTCAAGCCGATCGACATCAGCCGGTGCGGTCCGCGCAAGAACCCGCCGCGTCGGGAGAAATTTGCCGAGCGTCCGATTCTCTTCGCGCGAATGGATCAACTCGACGCCGACCGGATTCGCGTGCGCATTCACAACCCCGGTCGCCTGCCGGCCAGCGGCGTGTGGCGGTTGCGAGTGCCGACTGGAGGCACTGTCATTCTGAGCGAAGCGAAGAATCTCAGTTGTTCTTCGCTGAAAACCGCAGCAAGCAAGAGATCCTTCGCTGCGCTCAGGATGACAAAGCAAGGGACTGTTGTCCGGGTGACGTCGATGCCGCGCGGAGCGGAATTGCTGTTGGAAGGCAGTCTACAAAGCCCGGCCGGTGTTCATCGCATTGAACTCTGGCCGAACAATCGTCACTGGACGCCGGCCGCGGTTATCGCCGAGACGGGCGCGCCGCGTTGGACGTTGCGACGCGATGGAGCGGCGGAGGAGGAAACGCTCACGCACAACGGCCAGACGTTTGGGCGCTTCAAGCTGGCGGTCGAGGGCGACCGGCTGCGGGTGTGGGCGCGGTTGCGCGACGCAAAAATCACGCGCGCGCCGATCAACTCGTGGTGGGACGGCTCGTGTTTCGAGATTTACATCGCGCCCGGCTACAAGGCGCGACCGGTGCAGGTGGCGTTGCTCGCTGATCCCGGGCTGGTGATTCGCATGGAGGATTGGTTCACCGTGCCGAAGCCGGAGATTCCCGTGGACGTGACACCGACCGGCGACGGTTACGAAATCGCGGCGAGCCTGCCGCTGGAATTGTTCTACCTAAAACCCGACGCGACTCATTGCCGGCTCGAAATCACCGCCGGCATCCGGCTCGCCGGCGAGGCGAAGGATTGGGTGAAACTGACACGCTTCGCCGCGCCCGCGCCGAATCATTACACCCGCGGCATGGCCAGCGTGACCGTGCAATGAAGCGACTCGTTGAGGAAGTTGATCCGTTCATCGGCGTGGACGCGCCGGGCGGATGTCTGTGCGGGCCGTACTTGCCATTCAGTCTCGTGCGGCTCGGGCCGGACACGTTGCCGCCGCAATTCACCAACGGCTACTCGACGGCCGATCCGATTCTGCGGTTTTCGCACACGCACGTCAGCGGCACCGGCGGACTGGGCCGGTACGGCAACATCGGCGTCACACCGTTGCTCGGCAAAGACCGGCTCGGCGCGGACGGTTACAGTCGCGCGAACGAGCGCGCCGCGGCCGGCTATTACGCGGTCCGGCTCGAACCCGCCGGCATCGAGGTCGAACTGACTTCGACGGCACGGACCGGCTTTCACCGATACCGGTTTCCGGCGGGCGGCAACGCGCTGTTGCTGGTGGATGCCGGGGCGGTGATCCAGCCGTTTCACAGTCCGACCGACCCCAACGGCGGCCCGGCGGTCTGCACGGGCGGGTTCGTCGAGAAGATCAGCGACACGGAAGTCGTCGGGCGCGGCGATTTTCAGGGCGGCTGGGGTCACTCGTTTCCGTACTCGGTGTGGTTTTACGCGCGCGCCAACCGGCGGATTGCGTTTGGCAACGCCGGTAACGCGCACGGGTTTGCGTCCCGGCATCACGCCGCGGGGCCGGGCAGCAAGATCAACCTGAACTTTCTCGACGCGCGCGACGTGGAATTGCAGGTCGGCGTTTCGTACGTCAGCGTCGCGAAAGCGCGCGCAAGCGTGGAACGCGAGATCGGCGGGCGCACGTTCGAGCAAGTGCGCGCTGCGGCGGAAACCGCTTGGGAAACGATGCTCGGCCGGATTCGCGTTGACGGCGGCACGGCGGAGCAACGCCGGTTGTTCTACACATTATTCACGCGGCTGGTCTGCATGCCGAGCGATCTCGGCGTGGACGATGAATTTGCCGGCTGGCACTCGGGCGTCCGGCATTTCACGGATTACTACTGCCTGTGGGACAGCGTGCGCAACGCGAACTCGTTGCTCACGTTGATCGACCCGGCCATGGAGGTAGCGCAACTGAATTGCCTGCTCGATGTCGCGGACAAAATCGGCTGGTTGCCGGACGCGTGGATTGCCGGGCACAGCGCGATGATCCAAGGCGGGAGTTCGGCGGACGTGCTGTTGTGCGAGGCGGCGTTGAAGGGGCTGACCGGGATCGACTACGAACGCGCGCTCCGGCAGATGCGCAAGAACGCGGAGGTCGAGCCGCCCGACCCGTATTATTTTGGCCGGCATCTGCGCGATTATCGCGACCTCGGTTTTCTCTCGACCAACGTCCGCAAAAACTGTGTCTCCCGGCATCTCGAGTATGCCTACCAGGACTGGTGCATCGGCACGCTCGCCGGCAAGCTCGGCCAACACGACGTGGCGCAGCGTTACCGGGAAAGCTCGCGCAAAGTCTGGAATCTTTGGCGCGACGATCTCCGGCAATTCGCCCCGAAGCGACCGGACGGACAGTGGGTCGAGCCGTTCGATCCAGCGTACATGTTGCCGGACTGCTGGAACGATCCATATTTCTACGAAGGCACAGCCTGGCAATGGTCGTTCAACGTCCAGCATGACTTCGCCGGTCTCGTGCAACGCCACGGCGGCGCAGCCGCATTCATCCGGCATCTCGACGACTTTTTCGCGCGCGGCTACTACCACTCGAAAGAGACGCTGCTGCACGTGCCGTACTTGTATCACTACGCCGGCCGGCCCGATCTTTCGGTCGAACGCGTCCGTTGGGCGATGGAGAAATTCTTCCGGCCGACGCGCGACGGTCTCGCGGACAACGAGGACATGGGTTGCCAAAGCGCGTTTTACATGTGCTCGGCGATGGGGCTGTATCCGTTGATGGGACAAGACATCTACTGGCTCATCGCGCCGGTATTTGATCGCGTGGAATTGCCGGGCTTCGTCATCGAGACGCAACGGACAACGCCGGCCGCGCAATACATCACCGGCGCGGAGTTGAACGGCCAACCACTGAACCGCGCCTGGCTCCGGCACGCCGAACTGACCGGCACATTGCGCCTGCACGTGGCCGAAAAGCCCGCCGATTGGGGGACAAATGAACCGCCCCGGTAAGCTCCAGCAAATCCTGCCGGTGGACGAACAATCGGCGCATCTCGTGTTCACCAGTCAGGACAATCGCCGGTGCGCGGTGTACGCGGCGCTGCGGTTGCCGAAAGGGCGCGGGCCGCATCCGCTTGTCGTCCACGCGCCGGGCGGTGGACAGACCGTGTTCGAGGCCGACTTGGAATTTTGGACGAAGCACGGCTTCGCCTGCGTCGCGTTCGATTGGCAGGTCGGCTTGTTCGATCATGACCCGCGTCGGAAATCGCACTGGCCGGCGGGCGCCGTGTTGCAGACCGAGCCGTTCACGCAATGGCATCAATTCATCCTCCCGCTCGCCGTCGAAGCCG
This sequence comes from uncultured Verrucomicrobiota bacterium, assembly GCA_964544425.1. Classification (GTDB taxonomy): domain Bacteria; phylum Verrucomicrobiota; class Verrucomicrobiia; order Palsa-1439; family Palsa-1439; genus OMJI01. The sequence continues at coordinate 7,914 of CAZJCX010000002.1, read as the reverse complement.
CGGGCGTGGTGATTGATTGGGCGACGAGTCGGGCCGGCGTGGACAAGAAACGAATCGGTATGACCGGCATTTCGTGGGGCGGTTATCTGACTTGGGCGGTGAACGCGTACGAGCCGCGATTGAAAGCGGCGTTGCCGGTGTATGGCTGTGGCGGATTGTTTGAGCGTGCTCACACCTATCCGGCCGCGATCGCGAAACGCTGGGCTGCCGAGTACGACGCGCTGGCCTTGGCGCGCCGGCAACTCTCGCCGGTCTGCTGGCTGTCGAGCACGAACGATTTTTTCGGCTGGCCCCGGCATGCCGACCGGATTTTCCCGAGACTCCGGCAGCCGTGGCGCCGGTCGCACCAACCCAATCTCGATCACGCACTGACGCCGGCCGACGTCGCGACGGGCGTCGCGTGGATGAAACACTATCTTGCCGGCGGACCGCCGCTGTCGGAGCGCGTCGTTCGCGCGGAACAATGGTGGACCGACACCGTCGCCGACGATCCACATCGTTGCTGGTCTCCCGGTAAGCCGCCGGCCTGGGCCGTCGCGAAGTTGACCCGGTATTACTACGACGACGGGACAGCGGCGACATCGGCGATTCGCGAATTGAAGCCGACCGGCAAGCCACCGCGCAACGGCAACGTCTGGCCAGACCTGCGGGCCGGTCTCGGTTGCTGGACGATGGGTGGGATGTGCATGCACAACAACAGCGGTCGCATCACGGCATTACCGGACTCGACGCGCGTTCGCATCAACGGCAAGAATGTCGCCGTCGTATTGTATCAACGGCTGCACGGCCCGGTACGCCTGCGCGTCATGACACCGGCCCGCGAATTGACCGCGCTCATCCAATCTCGGCGCGGCGAAAAACGATTGCGCGTGCCGGTCGTAAACCACACCGTCCGCCTCGATCTGCCGCGCGACTTGCACCGCGTCTGGCTCGACGGTTTTCCGACCGAAGAATTTGAGGTCGGGCCATTGGAGCGTTGCCGATGAACCGAATCGCGGAACTCATTTCGCAGATGACGCTGCGCGAGAAATTGCAGCAGTTGACCGCGTTCAGCCCGAACGGCAATCGCCGGCTCGGCATCCCGAACTTGCGCGCGGGCGACCGTCGGGATAGATCTTTCCCGGTGGGCTTCGAGCGATTGAAGTTCAGGAAGGACGGGCGCTGGCTCGTTGAGTCGGGCACGTTTACGATCTGGCTCGGCCCGGATTCGGTGCGGGGCGAAACGATTGTTTGGAAATGGCCGCAATGAACCAACGGCGCCGGAACTGGCTGGGACTCGTCGGAGCGGTGTGGCTGACCGCCGCGGCGCGGGGCGAGACGTTGCCGGGGTGGGAGGCGTACCGGCAGGGAGAGTTTGATCGGGCGGCGCGGTTGTTTGCGGCGGCGGGCACGAACGACGCGGCGGCGGTGTATGGGTTGGCGACGACGTGGGAGTTGCGGCGGCCGGGCGAGGATGCGGCGCGGGCGGAACGGTTGTACCGGCAGGTGATCGCGCTGGCGCCGGCCAGCGACGAGGCGGCGTGGAGTTGGTTGGCGTTGGCGCGCTTGGGGAAAGCGACCTACCGGGAGGTGTTCGAGAAACTGCCGTCGCACGCAGCGGGCGAGGAGGCGTTTTTGTTTTGGCAGGCCGACCGGCTGACGCAGCCGCGGCCGGAGGCGGCGGGGGTGTTGGCGGATTTGGAGAAGTTTTTGGCGGAGCGGCCGCAGTCGCCGTACCGGAGCGCGGTGTGGGGGTTGATCGGGCATTGTTGCCGGGTGTTGGGGCGGAAGGAGAAGTTGCTGGAGGCGGCGTTGCAGAGTTGGCGGACGGCAGAGGTTGATCCGATGAACCCAGTGCGTGATTTGGCGGGGACGTATTGGCAGATCGCGACGATCGCGCAGTTTGATGTCGGTGATTTCAAGATGGCGCGGGAGTATTACCGGAAATTGATCGCGGAGTATCCGACCGACCAGCGCGTGTTTCCTGCCCGGCAGGAGTTGGAACGGATGGACGCGGCGGAGGGGCGCCGGTGATGGGGTTCGTGAAACGGAATTTCGCGGCGCTGGCGGTGGCGGGGGCGTTTGTGTGGTCGGCCCTCGCCATTGTGACGTACCGGCAGGAACAGGCGCCGGCCGGGACGCGGGTCGTGCTGCGGATCGGGCATTGGCAGTTGGAGCCGGGCGTGCGCGAGGCGTTCGAGCGGATGGCGGCGGAATACCGGAAGCTGCACCCGGAAGTTCACATCGTGCAGGACGCGATTCCCGAAGGGGTGTACGGGCAGTGGTTGACGACGCAGTTGATGGGCGGGACGGCGCCGGACATTCTGGAGATCGGCGCGGTGGGCGGGTTGCCGTACAACGTGCTGGTCGGGTTTTATGGCCGGTATTTTCTGCCGCTGACGAGCTACGTCAACCAGCCGAATCCCTACAATGCCGGCACGGATCTGGCCGACGTGCCGTGGCGGCGGACGTACCGGGACGGGATGCAGATGAGTTACGTCGGCGAGATGCAGGAGTTCATGACCGTGCCGTTCGCGCAATTCGGCATCCGGGTGTTCTACAACGAGGATTTGCTGGAGCGGCTGACGGGTCGGCGCGACCCGCCGCGGAATTACCGGGAATTTCGCGCGGCGTGCGACGCGATTCGGCGGGCGGGGTACACGCCGGTGGCGGGGTCGGCGTATCATTTCGGAATGTGGGACAGTTTCATGTGCGAGCCGCTGACGTACCCGGCGCGGCGGCTGGTGGATTTCAACCGCGACGGCGTGGTCGGGACGGACGAGTTGTATGTGGGACTGAAGACCGGACGGATCGGGTTCGATTTCCCGGCGTTGCGGGCGAAGTTTCAACTCGTGCGGGAGCTGACCGAGCAGTTTCAGCCGGGCTTTACCGGCTTGGGGCGCGACGAGGCGGTGTTTTTGTTCGCGCAACAGAAGGCGGTGTTCATCACGACCGGCACGTGGGACGTGGGCAGTTTGCACGAGCAGGCGCGCGGCGTGTTCAACGTCGGCGTGATGGATTTTCCGATGCCCGCGCGGGACGATCCGGAGTTTGGGCCGTTCATCGAGGGGCCGGTGTACGAGCAATCGGCGGCGCAATTTCCGTTTGC
>CAZJCX010000002.1:4464-4759 GCA_964544425.1 uncultured Verrucomicrobiota bacterium | reverse complement strand
GGCAGCCGGCGCGGCAACGAGGCGTTGGACCGGATCATCGGCTGGATTCCGGCGATTGCCGCCGCGGAGGTGTCGCCGTTGCTGGCCGGGTTCGTGCCGCGACTGGAAGGGATGTATCCCGCGCTGCCATTCCAACTGGGCGGTGAGACGATTGTGAAATGGCAGCAGTTGTACTCGCTGTATCAGGTGAATCAGATCAGCTTCGAGCAACTGATCGCGGAGTTCGGACCATTCTATCTCGACCGGGGCGCGCGCGAGTTTGCGGAACTGCAGCGCAACCGGGAACGCGGCCGGC
>CAZJCX010000002.1:0-4373 GCA_964544425.1 uncultured Verrucomicrobiota bacterium | reverse complement strand
GTCGAGCGGCTCGTGTTCCGCGATCTCGGCGCGGCGGTGCTGGAGGAACAGTTGCGCGCGGAGGCGCGACGCTGACCATGCCGGGCCGCAACATCCAGTGGCGCGAAGCCGGGCAGCATTGGCAGATGTACGTGCTGGCGTTGCCGGCGTTGGCGCTGATCGGGTTGTTCGTCTATTACCCGGCGGCGAGCGGCGTGTTTCACAGCTTCTTCCGCTGGAACGGCGCGGACATCGCGGAGTTCGTCGGGCTGGAGAATTACCGGGGGTTGACGCGGTCGGCGGAGTTTTGGGGTTCGTTCAAGATCGCGCTGCTGCTCGGCGCGTGGAATGTGGTGAAGATGATCCCGGCCTTGCTCGTGGCGGTTTGCATTCACCGGTGCCGGAGCACGCGGCTGCAATTCTTTTACCGGACGATGTTCGTCGTGCCGATGGTAATTCCCGGTTTGGTGGTGGTGTTGATCTGGCGCTCGTTCTTCTTCGAGGCGACGAGCGGCTATCTCAATCAATTTCTGAACGCGACCGGCTTGATGAACGTGCTGGCGCAGTTCAATCCGGAACTGTTCGGCCCCGGCCAGAACCCCGCGTGGCTCGGTGATCCGCGGTTGATTCTGGTGGCGTGCATCGTGTGGGGTTTCCCGTGGGTCGGGTCGTTCGCGGTGCTGACGCATCTGGCCAAGCTGCAAGGCATCAGCAAGGACGTGTACGAGGCGGCGGAGATTGACGGGGTGAACTGGTGGACGAAATTCACGAAGATCGAACTGCCGCTGATCATGGGTTCGATCTATCTGCTGCTGGTCTTCGTCATCATTGACACCATCAAGGATGCCGGGATGATCCTCGCGCTGGCCGGGATGCAGGGCGGGCCGGGCGGCGCGGTGACGGTGCCGGCGCTGTTCATGATCCGCAAAGCGTTTCTCGAACAGGAAATGGGGTACGCCTGCGCCATCGGCATCGTGCTCACGATCATTGTGATGACGTTGCAGAAACTGCTGACGTGGCTGGTGAACCGGTCGTGGACGCGCACGCGACTGCCCATCGTGACCGGCCCGTCAAAACCCCGGCCGGTAAGACCGCCGATTCCGCGTTGGTTGAATCAGCTCGGCGCCGGTAGCCTGCGCGCGCTGAAACACGCAACCATCTGGGGCGTGTTGGCGTTCGCGTTCCTGCCGCTCTACCTGATGCTCATCGTCAGCTTCAAGACCAACCAGCAATTCTACGCCGCGCCCGCCACGCTCACACAACCGTTGCACCTGGAGAACTGGGCCGAAGCGTGGCGGATAGTCACGCCGACCGTCGCCAACAGCGTGTTCATTGCCACCGCCGGCACGGCGTTGACGCTCTGCTGCGGGCTGGGCGCGGCGTATTTCTTCGCCCGCCAACGCCTGCCGCTCTCGACCTTCTTCTGGAACGCAATTCTGATCCTGATGATGATGCCGATGATCGCCAATCTCGTCCCGCTGTTCCGCCTGCTGGCGGACTTGAAACTGCTAAACACCCTCACTGCGCTCATCGTCGTCGGCGCGGCAAGCGGGCAGGTGTTTGCGATATTTGTCCTGCGTAATTTCGTCGCCGACATTCCCGGTGATCTCTACGAAGCCGCCGAGATTGACGGCGCGAGCCATTTCCAGCAAGTCCGGCATGTCGTCCTGCCGCTGTCCGGTCCGGTGCTGGGGACGGTGGGCGTGATGCAATTCATCGCGCTCTGGAACGATTTCGTGATGCCGCTGATCGTCATGCGCGACCACGCGCGGCTGCCGGTCATGGTGCAACTCATCCGGCTGGCCGGCGAGTACGTGAAATTCTGGGGTCCGCTCATGGCCGGCTACGCCCTCGCCAGCCTCCCGATCATCCTGCTCTTCATCTTCTCGATGAAGCTCTTCGTCCGCGGCCTGACCGAAGGCGCCGTGAAAGGTTAGTGCCCAGACTCACATCAACTGTCTAGGCAGAGGGTGCAGGTCATGGCCCTCGACCAAATGACGCGATGGTACTCGAATGCGCCGTCGCCGCAGAAGCCGATGTCATTGTCTCTGGCGAAAAGTCGCATCCACTGCCTCTTCGGGAGTTTCAGGGTCTTGCAGTTCACAGTCCGACTGATTTCTTGCGATCACTTGCCGCAGCTTCCTAACGTGAGACCGAATTCGTTGAGATATTCTCTTGGTTCGAACCCTGCCCCGTCAGGGTATCGCCTGCTGAATCAGTGCGATTTGTTGCAGGAAATGCACGATTTGGTTCCAAGTGGAAATCGAGACTCCCGCCAATTTCTATGGCGATAAAATCTGTTTTCTCCGCTTGACTGAACTGTTCAGTTTGCTAATCTAAATCAACTTTAGTGATTTACTAATGTATGAAAGCGTCGGTTAAAAGTGATTACGCTTGCCGGGCGGTGGAGGCTTTGGCGTTGCACCACCCCGACACCCGACCGTTGCGCATTGAGCAGATCGCAACGGAGAAGGCGATCCCGGCAAATTATCTCGTGCAGATCTTGATTGAGTTGAAGGGGAAAGGGCTGATTCGCAGTCAGCGGGGCAAAGCCGGGGGATACATGCTGGCACGGCCGCCGGCGGAGATCACGGTGGGCGATGTGTTGCGGGCGGTGGAGGGGGATGTGTTGGAGTTTCCGTTCCTCCGTGAGCCGAAATGTCCGGAAGAAATCAAGCGGGTGTGGCGCCGGATGAAAAGCGCGGCGGAGCAGGTGGCCGACGAGATTACGTTTGAGCAGATTTGCGCCGAGGCCAACCGCCCGGCGACGATGTACTACATCTGAGAGGAGACATTTCATTATGGCGATCCAAGTGCGAATCCCGACTCCGTTGCGGAAGTTGACACAAGAGAAGCCAACCGTGGAGGCGACTGCCACGACGGTGGCGGGCGTGATTGCGGATTTGAACCGGCAATACCCCGGCTTGCAGGAGCGGCTGTGCGATGAGAAAGGCGAGTTGCGCCGGTTTGTGAACATTTACCTGAACGATGAGGACATCCGCTTCGCGCAGGGCAAGGACACCCCGGTGAAGGATGGCGACGAGTTGGCCATCATCCCGGCCATTGCCGGTGGAAGCGAACTTCTGTAGCCGCGCTTGCCAAGCGCGGCCACGGCGCCACCATGAAATTCACCTCAGACCAGATCAAGCAATTTGCGGCGGACTTTGACGAGAAGCCGCCGCGCGAGATTTTGCAGTGGGCGGCGGACAATTTCTCCCCGCGCCTCGCGATCTCCACGGCATTTGGTCCGGAGGGTTTGGTGATCATGGACATCGCGCTGCGGAAAGTCACGCCGCGGATTCCGGTTTTTACGATTGATACCGGGTTTCTGTTCCCCGAAACGCAGGCGCTCATCCAAAAAGTCGAGCAGGAGTACCAGATGACCGTCGAGCGATTACATCCCGCGCAGACGCCGGAGCAACAAGCCGCGCAGCATGGTCCCGAGCTCTACCGGCGCGAACCCGACCAGTGCTGCTATCTCCGCAAAGTGGTGCCACTGCAAAACAAGCTCCCGGCGCTCGACGCCATGGTCACCGGACTGCGCCGGTCGCAAGGCAAGAGCCGGGAGAGCGCGCAGGTATTTCAACTTCAGGAAACGCCCGCGGGCCACCGGTATGTGAAGGTGAATCCACTCGTGGCATGGACGAAGGAGGAGGTTTGGTGGTACATCGTCAGCCACCAACTGCCCTACAACCCGTTGCATGATCAGGGTTATCCCAGCATCGGGTGCACGCCCGACTGCTGCACGCGCCCGGTCAAGGACGGCGACGACGAACGCGCCGGTCGCTGGGCCGGCACGCCAAAGAAGGAGTGCGGCCTGCACACATTCGCCGCTAATATTTGAGAGAGTTATGGACCACCTCGACAAGCTCGAACATCAAAGCATTTTCATCATCCGGGAAGCGTTCAACAAGATTGAGCGACTGGCCATGCTGTGGAGCGTGGGCAAGGATTCGCAGACGATCCTCTGGCTGGCGCGCAAAGCGTTCTGCGGGCACGTGCCGTTTCCGTGTGTGTTCATGGAAACGAGCTTCGACATGCCGGCATTGATCGAGTTGCGCGACCGGCTCACGAAAGAATGGAAACTCAACCTCGTGATCGCCCGCAACGACGAGGCGCTCGCGCAGGGGATGAATCACAAACTTGGCCGCGTGGTGTGCTGCTCGGCGCTGTTGAAGGAAAACCTCAAGCAGATCGTCGAGAAGGAAAAATACGGCGGCCTCATCGTCGGCGTGCGGCGCGACGAAGACCCGACGCGCGCGAAGGAGCGGTACTTTTCGCCGCGCGACAAGCACGGCGATTGGGATTTCCGCGATCAGCCGCCCGAACTCTGGGACCAATACAAGACGACGTTCCCACCGGGAACGCACATCCGCATCCATCCGTTGTTGGAT
>CAZJCX010000001.1:72058-72330 GCA_964544425.1 uncultured Verrucomicrobiota bacterium | reverse complement strand
CAGCATCGCGAAGGCATTCGAGATGATCATTCAGGAACAGATGCGCGACGCGCCGACGCCGGAGGAGGGTTGGGCGCGTGGGATGCGGGTGGTGCAATTGATCGGCGCGAATGCCCGGTATTTCACCGACTCGGCCAGCAAGGTGCCGATTGATGTGGCGGCGGGGGACGCGGCGGTGGGGTTGGCGATTGATTTTTACGCGCGGTTCCAGGCGCAGGTGGCCGGGCGCGGGAAGATGGAGTACATCACGCCGATCGGCGGGTCGAGCGTGA
>CAZJCX010000001.1:71405-72011 GCA_964544425.1 uncultured Verrucomicrobiota bacterium | reverse complement strand
CAGTGCGGTTCATTGAGTTTGTCATCAGCCGGGAAGGGCAGGGGTTGTGGGCCGGGACGCCGGGCACGCCGGGTGGGCCGGTGAAGTACGAGTTGTGTCGCGTGCCGATTCGGCGGGACGTGGCGGAGCAGTTGCCGGAGAATCCGTATGAGTTGGCGAAGACGTTCACGTACCGGCCCGAATGGACGTCGGGGCATTTCAATGTGCAGCGGGACTTGGTGCGGGCGATGTGTTTGGATTCCAGCGATGAATTGCGTGCGGCGTGGCGCTCGATCATCGCGCAGGGCGGGCCGGCTGCGCAGCCGGTGGCGATGGAGTTGTTGCACCGATTGCCGGTCACGTGGAGCACCGCGCGCGAAGTCACCCGGCAGAAAGATCGGCTGACGTATCTGCGGGAGTGGACGGAGTTTTTCCGGGCAAATTACCGGCAGGCGCGGCAGATCGCGGAGGGCCGATCATGAAACGCTCGACGGCATGGCTGATCGCCGTGGTGTTGTTTGCCGGGTTTGGGGTGGGGTTTTTGCTCCCGTTGGGGATGGTGGCGAGCGGCGGGTTCTTTGTGGGCGGGGAGTTCACGCTGAAATATCTCGTGGGGGAAAGAGTGTA
>CAZJCX010000001.1:69729-71335 GCA_964544425.1 uncultured Verrucomicrobiota bacterium | reverse complement strand
AAGATCACGGTGGGGACAACGATTTTGGTGACGTTGATCGCGTTGCCGTTGGCGTGGGTGGGGAATCGGTTTGAATTCGTGGGGAAGAAGTTGCTGAGCGCGCTGGTGTTGGTGCCGATGGTGTTGCCGCCGTTCGTGGGGGCGATTGGGTTTCAGCAGATCCTGGGCGTGTACGGCGCGTTGAATTCGTGGCTGGGGATGCAGGTGGACTGGTTGGGAGAGGGCCGGTATTTCGGGGTGATCATCCTGCAGGCGTTGGCGCTGTATCCGATCATGTATCTGAACGTGGCGGCGGCGTTGGCGAACATTGACCCGGCGATGGAGGAGGCGGCGGAGAATCTGGGGTGTGCCGGGTTGCGCAAGTTCTGGAAGATCACGTTGCCGTTGATGATGCCGGGGATGTTTGCGGGTGGGACGATTGTGTTCATTTGGAGTTTCACGGAACTGGGCACGCCGTTGATCATGAATTACACCCGGTGCGCGCCGGTGCAGGTGTTCGATGCGTTGAAAGAGATCGGGTCGAATCCGTTTCCGTTTGCGTTGGTGGTGGTGATGTTGGCGGTGAGTACCGGGTTGTATGCGCTGAGCAAGTTGGCGTTTGGCGGCAAAGGATACGCGATGCAAAGCAAGGCGGCGACCGCGTCCGGCGTGGAGACGGTGCGCGGGCTGCGCGGGGTGGTGGTGGCGCTGCCGTTTGTGGTGGTGACCGGGCTGGCGTTGCTGCCGCATCTCGGCGTGATTCTCACCAGCTTCAGTGTGCCGGGAAGCTGGTATCAAACCGTGTTCCCGCAGGCGTTCGCGCTGGAGAACTTCCGGGAAGCACTCGGCCACGAGATCACCGTCAGCAGCATCCGCAACAGCCTGCTCTACTCGTCGTTGGCTGTCGGGGTGAACATCGTGCTCGGCGTGACGATTGCCTTGGTGGTGGTGCGCTCCGACTTGCCGGTGCGCGGCGCGTTGGATGCGCTGGCGATGTTGCCGCTGGCGGTGCCCGGCTTGGTGATGGCGTTCGGGTATCTCGCGGTCAGTTCGCATCTCGGCAATCTGGACTGGGTGAAAGAGAGCCGGTTCTGGCAGAACCTGTTTGATGTGCGGACGAATCCGACGCTGTTCCTCGTCATCGCCTACGCGGTGCGCCGGTTGCCGTACATGGTGCGGTCGGCCGTGGCCGGTCTGCAACAGACCTCCGTCACGCTGGAAGAAGCCGCCGCGAACCTCGGTTCATCACCGCTGCGCACCATGCGCCGCATCACGTTGCCGTTAATCATGGCGAATCTGATTGCCGGTTTGCTGCTGGCGTTTTCGTTCAGCATGTTGGAAGTCAGCGACAGTCTCATGCTCGCTCAACGCGCCGACTTCTTCCCGATCACCAAGACGATTTACGAGTTGTTTCAACTCATCGGCACCGGCAAGTACATCGCCGCCGCGCTTGGCGTCTGGGCCATGTCCTTCCTCGCCATCACGATCGTCGGCGCCAGCCTGATCCTCGGCAAGAAGATGGGGCAGTTGTTCCGGGTCTAACCGACAAACTTCACCACTCGCAAAAGCCAGCCGCAAACTGTAGCGGCGGTTTGCCGCCAACGACAGCGGCCTCTCGGCGAGTATG
>CAZJCX010000001.1:66078-69696 GCA_964544425.1 uncultured Verrucomicrobiota bacterium | reverse complement strand
CGCCGGCGGCGCTCAAGGAGTGCCGCTACCGCCACGGTGTGAAATCTGAAGGTTAAGAGCGCCTAACGAAACTGATTCTCTGTAGCCGCACCCTTCAGGGTGCGTTCGGAAAAACGCGGGCTAAAGCCTGCGGCTACAGGCCTTGTCAGGCGCGCGAAGCCGCCGAAGTTGCGCGGAAACGCTACTTGGGAATGATGAGTTTTTGGCCGACTTGGATGGCGTGGGGGTTGTTGAGATTGTTGGCGCGGACGAGGGCGTCGGACGTGGTGTTGTATTTGGCGGCGATGGCGGAGAGGGTTTCGCCTTTTTGGACGATGTGTTCGTTGCCGGCGGCTGCCGGGGTGGGGCGGGGGGCGGTCAGCCCGGCGAGTTCTTTGGCGAGCGTGTCGAGGATGACTTGTTTGTCGCGTTCGCGGGCGGCATCCACGGCTTTGATTTTGGCTTCGAGGCCGGTGAGGTCCACTTCGCTGCCGGCTTTGCGGAGGTGGTTGATCTGGGCTTGGAGGTCGTCGAGTTGCTCCTGCATTTTGCGGCTGCGGAACTGGAGGTCTTCGACCTCGGCACGGATTTTGTCCAGCTTCTCATCTATGATAGCGAGACGTTGTTCAGTTTGGGCCGGGGCGGCCACAACTCCCACCCCTGCGGCCAGCAGCAAGATGACAAGGCGATTCATGTCGGCAGCTTAGGAAAGCGCTCGCAGGCTTGCAAGTCCCGGCTCGCGCTGGCGTGGCGGCTGCTAAAACCAGTTCGCATGATTGTGGCGTCCAACCCTATGCCCAGTGTCGTCGCGGCGCTTGACCGGATTCAGGAGGAAGCCGCGGACGAACTGGCTCCACGGCAGGAAAATTTGTTTGTGCCGCCGTTCCCCAAGAAGATGGCCGACTTGGGATTGCACCCGCATTTCCTGGCGGACTTGGCGCTGAAGGCGGTCTCGCTCGAGGCGGACGCCACGTCGGCGCGGGTGGCGGAGCGGATGCATCTGGGGATATTGATCACGGATCAGATTCTCGACCAGCTTTGCCGGGATCATCTCATCGAGAAACGCGGCGTGGTCGGCCCGCACAATCACCGGTTCAACATGCTGGACCGCGGCTGGGAAGCCGTCGCGCGCTTGATGAAAGCGAACAGTTACTGTGGCGCGGCACCCGTGCCGTTGCAGGCGTACACCGACATGATCAGCCAACAGGTGCGCAGCCGCCCAACGGTCACGCAGCACTCGCTGGAGCAGGCGATGGGCAAACTGATTCTCTCGTCCGCTGCCAAACAGGTGCTCGGCTTGGTGGCGAGTTCGGGCCGGAGCTTGTTTCTGAGCGGCCCGCCCGGCAACGGCAAGACGGAAATGGCGCGGGCGTTGGTGAACGCGCTGGACGGCAGCGTGTGGATTCCGTATGCCATCGAAATTGATGGCCAGATCATCCAGGTATTTGACGAACACAATCATCAAGTGGTGCCGACAGAATCCAGTGACCACGACCGGCGCTGGGTCAAGATTCGGCCGCCGCTGATCGTGGCGGGCGGCGAGTTGCAGGTGGAGAACCTCGACCTGTGCGCCTCGGACACGCTCGGTTTTTACGAAGCGCCGTTTCAGATGAAGGCGAATGGCGGCGTGCTCGTGATTGACGACTTGGGCCGGCAACGCTGCTCCCCGGCCGAGTTGTTGAACCGCTGGATCATTCCGCTGGAACACCGGTTTGATTACCTCACCTTGAATACCGGCAAAAAGATTCGGGTGCCCTTCGAGCAAATCGTCGTTTTCTCCACCAATCTCACGGTCGAGGACGTGGCGGACGAAGCATTTCTGCGGCGGATGGGCTACCGGCTCTACATCATGCCGCCCGCGCCGGATACCTACGCGGAGATTTTTCTCCGGTATGCCCGCTCGCGCGGGTTGGCCGCGGAACCGGGGCTGCTCACGCACATCGAGCAGCGGTACGGCAAGGAACGCCGCACCCCGAAAGCCTGCGAACCGCGCGACCTCATCGAGCGCGCCATCGAAGTCTGCAAGTACAACCGCGAGCAGATCCGCCTGACCCAAGAGACGATTGACCAGGCGTGGGCCAGTTACTTCGGCGCAACGGCCACCGGCTAGGGTCAGGTTCACGGCGCCAACGACGGGTTCCAATGGTCGCGACTGGCGGCTGGGTTGTAAGTCTCCCGGAGGGTCAGCGATTCGGCGTGGCCATCCGCGAACACGTACACAGCGCGTCCCGAATGCCGGGTGGCGGCGACATCCGTGGCGTCGGCGAGGCTCGTCCAGAAATGCGCCATGACATGGTCCACGCTGCCGGGCACTTCCGCGAGCAACACCGTGCTGGCCGGACGCGGCACGGCGGCGCGCCGGTGCCAGACGGCCGGGCTGCCGGTGTAATCGTCCAGCGCCGGTGAAAGTTCGTAGTACACGTTCAAGCCGTAGCTCCACGTGCCGGTGGTTTTCTTGCTCGCGCAGCGGTACACGCCGGCCAGCAGGTTGGTCCACCCGGTGGGGCTGCTGCCGAGATGGCCGGCCACCGCGCGGCTCCACGGCAACTGGCCGGCCACAAACGCGGAGTGGGAACTGCGCGGGAAGCAATCGCTGGCCTCGTCGCTGTAGCTGTGGACGGCAAGGGCGATCTGGCGCAATTGACTGAGGCACGGCAGGGCGCGCGCCCGTTCGCGGGCGCGCGCCACGGCCGGCAGGAGAGTGGCGGCCAGCAAACCGATGACGGCGAGCGTGGCCAGCAACTCGATGAGGGTGAAAGCCCGGTGACGCATGGGATCAGGCGGCGCGTCGCCGCAGTAGCAGCGCGCCGAGCAGGCCGAGCGCGGTCAACAGCCCCGTGGTCGGCTCGGGGATGACGTTCCAGTGCAACTCGAACTGTTCGGTGACGCCGGTGGGGGTACCGTCCTGATCCACGAGGAACACTTCGTAGCTGGCGGTGTGTTGCCCGGTCGCCGCCGGCGCAGTGTAGGCGGGATGGAACATGCCGAGGTTCCACAGGAACGTGTCGCTCGAACCATCCGTGCCGAACATGGGGCTCCACGTGTCGGGCGCGGTGCGGAACAGGAACGCCTCCAATCCGGGCGTGGCGCTGAGTTGGCGAATGCGGATGCTGAAGCCAGCTGGCAGCAGGTCGCTGTTGCCGTCGAGCACGAAGCCGTATTGCCGGTTGAACGCGCGGCCGGCAGCGCTGGGGTCGAGGTCGGCAAACCACGGGTCGAGCGGGTCGAACCCATCGGTCGGCTGACTGCTGCTCAAGGGCGTGAGGATCGGGAATGCGCCGGTGCCGCCGCCGCCGTGATCATGGCCGTCCGTGTGCACGTGGAGGTGCGGGTCGGCCGTACCGCCGTGAGTGCTGTAGGTGATGTTGACGTGAACCATCGGCCCTTGCATGGGCACGGTGGTCAAGGTGGCGGCGCGGCCGGAGCCGGCCATCGCCAGTGCGATCGCCGGTACAACGAGGTGAGACAATTTCATGTGGGTGAATTCCTATTGGCTCGGCTCTTCACCGAGCCGGCACGGTTTGCATTTCAAGGGAAGCGACCGCTCACGCAAGCGGGCGCGAAGGGAGGACGAGATTGCGAGCAGTGCCGGTCAGGCGCGCGGCGGGGGGACGGGCGGCTTCCGGTGAAGGGTGTCCG
>CAZJCX010000001.1:62229-66068 GCA_964544425.1 uncultured Verrucomicrobiota bacterium | reverse complement strand
CTGTTTCGTTGGGATGCTGCCAGTGGTTTGGGTCACGCGGCGTGTGCGCGCTCACAACCTGGGTAAGCACGGCTTGCCAGCCTGACTCGAAGGGAACGGTTTGGGGCTGGCCGTCGCGGTCTTGTTGGGACTCGGCGACGGCTTTGGAAATGGAGGTGCAGAGCGTACACGGATGCTGGCCGTCGAATGTCTTGCTGATGCCGCGCGCCAGACCGTCGGCTTGCGAGTATTTCACAAGCATCCCGGCCCACGCGACGGTTTGTAGAGCGAACCAAGGGCCGCCGGACAAGGTCAAAATGAGGAGGCCGCACACGGCCAGGCGGACGTGACGCAGTTGGCTAAATTGGTGCAGACCCTTCGACACGGCGGCGTTATAGAAGGCGCGGCGGAGTTAGGCAAGCCTTTCCCGGTGGTGGCGATGATGAGGGCGCCGTGGTCGTGGCGGATGCCGGTGAGCAGTTCCGTCAGGGGCGGTTTGTGGCGGTCATCTGGTCGAGTTCGCGGGCGCGGGTGAAAGTCGGTGGGATGCTTGTCAAGCGTGCCGGTGGTTGTTAGCATCCGCGCGGCATGTCTGAATTGGGAACGACCCAGCGGCCGCGCAATGTGGATTGGAAGCGCGCGGCTGCGTTGCTGTATGGCGATTGGGGCACGAGCAAGGCCTATGTCATCGGCATTGCGTTTGCCCTTTCGATGTATTCGTCGTTCTGGTTTGTGCTGGCGGTGAGCGCGTTGGTGATCATCGTTGGCATCAACTACATGTGGGTCTGCAAGTATTTCCCGGAAGGCGGCGGGGTCTATTCGTCAGCCAAAGCGCACTCGCGCAATCTGGCGTTGGTCGGCGGTTTCATGTTGGTGGCGGATTATCTGGTGACGGCGTCGCTGAGTTGTTACGAGGCGTTCATCTACTTCGGGTTCGATTTCAACGACGCGAAACGCTGGTCCATCCTGACGATCTTCATCATCGGGGTGTTGAACTTTTTCGGGCCACGACATTCCGGCAGTCTCGCCATCGGATTCGCGGTGGCGACGGTGGCGGTGGTGGGGGTGCTGGCGGTGGCCTGCCTGCCACACCTGCCGGCCGCGTGGGCGAACGTGGAAAATCCGCACCGGTCGCCGGTGGAATGGTGGAAGTCGTTCACGGGCGTGATCCTCGCCTTGTCGGGCGTGGAAGCGATTGCGAATATGACCGGCGTGATGCAGTTGGATTCCGGCAGCGCCGCCGCGAAGCCGCGGGTGACGCGGACCTCGACGAAAGCGATTGTGGTGGTGATGGTGGAGGTGGCGGTGTTGACGGCGTTGTTCGGCCTGGCGATGCACGCGATTACGGGCATGGGGCGCCATGAACACGAAGGCGACATGCTGCGGCACCTGGGCCGGGTGTTTGTGGACGAGCCGCTGCGTAACATTCCGGGGCTGAGCTGGCTGGGCCACGCGAACGTGTTCTCGTGGGTGGTGGGGTTGGTGCTCGGCGGCTTGCTGCTCAGCGCGACGAACACCGCCATCATCGCGCTGGTCAGCGTGTTGTATTTGAAATGCAAAGACAACGAGATGCCGCCGCAGTTTGCCACGCTGAATCGGTTCGGCGTGCCGTGGATCCTGATGTTGATCGCGATTCTCGGCCCGATCCTCGTCATTGACGTGCAGGACAGTGCGAACGCCATCCATGGTCTGGCCGCGATGTACGCCATTGGCGTGGTGGGCGCGATTGCGGTGAACCTCGGTTCGTGCGCGTTCAATTTCAAACTGCCGATGCGCGGCTACGAGCGTGGCGTGATGATGGCGAGTTTCTTCCTGATGGCGGCCATCGAAGTGACGATTGCGATCACCAAACCGATGGCGTTGATTTTTGCCTTGGTGGTGCTCGGCTGCGGGTTCGGCGCGCGCGCGATGCACAAGGGTTTCCGATTCCGTCTGCCGCTGCCGGTCGGGCGACTCGGGCGGACTTTGTTCCCCGACGAAATCGCGCGTCGTCAGGCCGGTCAGGAGCCCGGCCAGGTGCAGTCCGACCTCGTCAAACGTCTCGGTCCCGAGCGACCGGTGCGGGCCATCATGGTCGCGGCGCGCGGCGTGACGCCGACATTGCGGCACGCAGTGGAAATGGCGCGGCTGCACAACGCGCAGCTCTACGTGCTGTTCGCCCGCGAGATTTTCACGACCATCCCGGTCGCGCAGCAGGAAGCGGACGACGCCGAGGCGCAGGCCGTTTTCCAGGCCATGAAATCCATTGCGGGCGACTTGGAAGTCACCACGATCTACGCGGTCTCGGACGACCCCGCGTGGACCATCCTCGACAACGCGGCGATTGCCGGGGTGGACATGTTGATTCTCGGCCATTCCCGGCGTTCGGCGCTGACGCGCGCCTTGCGCGGCGACATGCTCACCCAGATCGGGCAACACCTGCCGGACGAAATCCGGTTGGTGATTGTGGGTTAACGGCTCAGGGCGCGGCCGATGGTGGCGAGCAGTTCGGTCTTGTCAATCGGCTTGGAGAGATACGCGAAGGCGCCGGCGCGGAGGGCTTCCATGTATTGGTCCCACTCGCCGAAGGCGGTGATGAGGATGACCGGTACTTGCGGCCAGTCGCGCGCGACGGTGGCGAGCAGGTCGGTGCCTTTCAGTCCGGGCATTGAAACGTCGGAGACGACCAAGTCGGGTTTCTGCGGAGCGCGGCGGAGGTACTCGAGCGCGGATTCGGCGTCGGGTGTCGCGGTGATGGCGTAGCCTTCCTTCTCCAGAATCTTGGTCAACGCCAGCAACAACTCCGCGTTGTCATCCACCAATAAAATCGTGTGCGCCATCACCGGCACGATTTAGCACTGCCGATGCCACGCGCGGAACGGTCGGCTTAATCCATTGTCCTCACGGCGGTTGTTACCGGCGAACGCCCGGCGGCCGGTCGGCCACATTGTCAGCGACCCGCCATTTTGTCGGGCTACTTCGCCGAGCGCCGATAGAGTGTGCGCGACGAAATGCCGAGCAGATCCGCGGCCTTTTCCTTGTCGCCGCCGCAGTAGGCGAGCGTTTCGGTGATGAGCCGTTCCTCGGCTTCGGCGAGTTTGGTGCCGACGGCGATGGTGACGGAGGGGCCGAGCACCGGACCGCTGGCGCCGCTGCCGGGGCGCGGCGGGGTGAGTTGGAACCGGGTGATCGTGTCCTCGGTGGTGATGGCGAGCGCACGCTGGACGGTGTTTTCCAACTCGCGCACATTGCCGGGCCAGGGGTGGGCGAGTAGTTGTTCGAGCGCGGCGGGCGCGATGCCGGTGATGTTCTTCTGCATGCGCGCGGCGTACTTCTTCAAGAAATGATCCGCCAGCAACG
Organism: uncultured Verrucomicrobiota bacterium; assembly: GCA_964544425.1. Lineage (GTDB taxonomy): Bacteria > Verrucomicrobiota > Verrucomicrobiia > Palsa-1439 > Palsa-1439 > OMJI01. The sequence goes on along the minus strand of CAZJCX010000001.1, from coordinate 62,750 downwards.
GGATGTCCTCGCGCCGGTCGCGCAAGGGCGGCAGATACACCGGCACCACATTCAGCCGGTAAAACAGGTCTTCGCGAAACTTGTTCTCGGAGATCGCGTGCGGGATGTCCACGTGTGTCGCGCTGATCACCCGCACGTCGGCTTGGATGTCTTTCGTGCTGCCGAGGCGCTGGACGCGGCCGTCCTGCAACACGCGCAGCAGTTTCGCCTGCAACTGCGGGCTCATCTCGGCGATCTCATCGAGGAACAACGTGCCGCCATGCGCCAACTCGAACTTGCCGGGTTTCGCCGCATTCGCCCCAGTGAACGCGCCGCGCTCGTAGCCGAACAATTCGCTTTCGAGCAACGTCTCCGGGATCGCCGCGCAACTGATCTTCACGATTGGTTTCTCGTGCCGGTGACTCAACGCGTGAATCACATCCGCGACCACTTCCTTGCCGGTGCCGCTCTCGCCCTGAATCAGCGTGCTCACGTCCGTCGCGGCGATTTGGCGGACGAGTTTTTTCATGGCGTCCATGGCC
>CAZJCX010000001.1:61198-62160 GCA_964544425.1 uncultured Verrucomicrobiota bacterium | reverse complement strand
AGAGCCGTTGTTTCTCGACCGCCTTGGCGACGGCCTTGACGAGCAGGTTGCGATCAATCGGCTTCTCGATGAAGTCGTACGCGCCCAGCCGCATCGCATCAATCGCGTTCTGCACCGTGCCGTGGCCGGTGATCAGAATGACTTCGATGGCCGGACGCAGTTCCTTGGCGCGTTTCAACACCTCGATGCCATCGGTGTCCGGCAACTTCAGGTCGGTGATCAGCAAGTCGGCTTCCTGCGCGGCGAACGCCGTCAACCCTTCCGCGCCGGTTGGGAAGCTGGTGACCCGGTAGCCTTCCTTCACGAGGATTTTTTCGGCGGCGACCCGTAACGCCTCTTCGTCATCAATCAGAAAAATGTCCGCGCGTTTCGCCATTTAGATCTCCAGGTGGATGATGAACGTGGTGCCGGCGCCGGGTGTGGATTCGCACGCGATGGCGCCGCCGTGTTCGGTGATGATTTGTTGCGTCAGCGGCAGGCCGAGGCCGGTGCCGCCGACTTTGGTGCTGAAGAACGGATGGAACAGCTTTTGCCGCTCCGCCGCCGTGATGCCTTTGCCGGTATCCTGAATCGTGAGTGCAATCCGCCCGTCGGGCGCAGCCGCGGTGCGGACAGTGAGGACGCCGCCGGTCGGCATCGCTTCGATGGCGTTGCGGATCAAGTTGAGAATCGCCTGCCACAACTGGTTTTCATCCGCTTGGATCGGCGGCAATGCCGGAGCCAGATCGGTGCGCAATTCCACCCCGGTCGCGTCGAAGAGCGATTGCAGAAATGACAACCCCTGCGCGAGCACCTCGTTGAGCGCGACCGGCTCGCGCCGCGCTTTCGGCAGCCGCGCAAATTGAAGGTAGTCTTCGGTGACGCGCTGGACGCGGCGGACTTCGGCGTCAATGGACTTCACCAGCGACCGCGCTTCGGCGGCGGCGGATTCCCGGCCGTGGCCGAGCGTGTTCAACTCATCG
>CAZJCX010000001.1:60929-61181 GCA_964544425.1 uncultured Verrucomicrobiota bacterium | reverse complement strand
AGGATGATGGAACTGAGCGGGTTGCGGATTTCGTGGGCGAGTTTGGCCGACATCGCGCCGATGGTGGCGAGTCGCTCAGCTTGCAGCTTCGCGTCCTCCAGCCGTTTGCGCTCGCCGATGTCGCGCAGGATGGCCGAGCGACCCAGCGGATGTCCCTGCGGGTCGCGCAGGATCGAGACGGTCAACTCGACCGGCACCTGCCGGCCGTCCCTCGTGAGCCGGTACGTTTCCGCGTGATACTGGCCGGTCAGG
>CAZJCX010000001.1:56089-60910 GCA_964544425.1 uncultured Verrucomicrobiota bacterium | reverse complement strand
CCTCAATGTGCACCAACTCACCGCTGCGGACGAGTTCGGGCGGAACGATCACGGTAATGGGTTTGCCGAGAATCTCCGCGGCGGTCCAGCCAAGCACGCGCTCGGCGGCGCGGTTCCACGTGCGGATGTGCTGGTGTTCGTCGAGCGAGAAAATCACATCGGCGGAATCGTTGACGATGCTTTCGAGTTGTTGGAGATGCCGGTAGCGGTCGCTGGCGATGTAGGCTTCCATTGCGAGCGAGGCGTCGAGCATGAAGACTTTTTCCAGCGCGACGAGGGCGGCCTCGGCTTGCGCGCGGTCGGCGGCGAAATGCCGGTAAATCAGCGGGGCAAGCAGGACGAAGTACCGGTTGTAGGCGGAGAGATACCACTTGGGCGAGAGACCGACGCGTTCGTGCGTTTTGCCGATGCGCAGCCGGTCCTCGAAGTACGCCTCGTCAAACACGCCCTCGGTCAGCCGCAGCAGGTACGCCCGCTGCAACCGTTTGAGCCGCTCGACGGTTGTGTGGTCGGCCAACAGTTGCGCCGTCTCGGGAAAGGTGAGCAAGTGCTCGTAGAACGCATCCTCAATCGCCAACACATGGGCTTCCACCACCGGCCGCAACTCCCGCAACAACTCGCCATCCGCTGCCGTCAGTCCCAGAAATCTCAAACGCTGCTCGCGTTCCACCGCCGTCATGCCGGGCGAGACTAGGGACGTGCTGACAACTTGTCAACCGCGCGAGGCGAAGCGTGGGCCGCCGTCGCGGCGGCTGGTGTTCGGTTGCACAATTTTGTCGGCGTTGCCGGTGGCCTTGAGCGTGCTACCGGAGACGGGGATGGACAAGGCGCACGATCCGTGGGCGATTGACGAGACGGCGTTTCCGCATGGCGGAACGCCGGCGGAGATCTTCCGGTTTTTGCTGCAGTACGCCGTGCTCGCGCCGTCCAGTCACAACACCCAGCCGTGGTTGTTCCGCGTCCGCGGCGACCGGCTGGAATTGTGGGCGGACACGGCGCGCACGTTGCCAGTGGCGGACCCGCAGCGGCGCGAATTGGTGATCAGTTGCGGGGCGGCGCTATTCAATCTCCGGCTCGCGCTGCGGCATTTTCATTATGCAGGCGACGTGGAATTGCTGCCGGATCCGTACCAGCCCGGCCTGCTCGCAGATGTGGGCCTCGGTAAACACACGCTGTGCGGGCCGGGGGACGAACGGTTGTTCCGCGCGATTCAACATCGCCACACCTACCGGGGCGAGTTCGACTCGGAGATCGTGTTTGAATCCGTCACCGACACCTTGCAGTCCGCCGCGCACCAAGCCGGGGCGTGGTTTCAGGCGGTCACGGTCCCGGAAGCACGGCACGCCGTCGCGCATCTCGTGGCGGAAGCGGATTTGATCTTGCTCGGCAACAAACAGTACCGGGCCGAGCTGGCGAATTGGATCCGGCCCAATCTCGGCACGGATCACGATGGCATCCCCGGCTACGCGCTCGGGTTGAACGACATCACGGCCAGTCTCGCGCCGTTGTGGTTGCGATTCCACGACACCAGCGCCACCACCAGCCAGCGCGACGCGACGCTCGTCACGCAGGCGCCGCTGCTCGGTGTGCTCGGCACGCCCAACGACACGCTGGCCGATTGGCTGGCGGCCGGTCAGGCGCTGGCGCACTTGCTCTTGCAGGCGCGCGTGCATGGCGTCCACGCCGCCTTCCACAATCAGCCCATCGAAGTCCCCGCGTTCCGCATCCGCTTGGCCGGTCTCCTTCACCGGCCCGGCCTGCCGCAGGTGCTGCTCCGCCTCGGCCATGCCCCCGAACCGCGACCCACGCCGCGCCGCACGGTGGCAGAGGTGTGGGACGTTTCCCGGTCGTAGCGCCCCTTTTGCCGGGAACTTTTGGCTTCCGTTGGTGTCGGATGAGGTGTCATGTTTTCCACAAGGAGCGATGCGATGAGAATCTGGCTCGTGTTGAGTTTGCTGGCCGGGGTCTGTTGGGCGGACGACCGGGGGACGGCGGAGAAACGGATGCAGGCCGGCCACTGGCAGGAGGCGTACGCGATTTACGAGCGCGTGTTGTTCCAGCCGGACGTGGTGCCCGATGACCTTCAGCGGGCGGTGCAGTGTCTCCAGCAGTTGAATCGCGATGCCGAGACGGACGCAGTGCGCGAGAAGTTTGTCGCCACTCACGCCGGCAACTGGCGCGCGTTGCAAGCGGCGGCGCAGAGTTATCGGGACGCGAATCATTTTGGATTTCTCATCGCCGGTCAGTTTGAGCGGGGCCAGCACCGCGGGGGCGGGAAGATGGCCAACTCGCTGGAGCGCGACCGGGTGCGCGCGTTGCAACTCTACGCGCAGGCGGTGGCGCTGGCCGGGAACGAGTCCGGTCTCTACTACGATTTCGCGCAGACGTTGTTTACCGGTCGGCCGGCCGGCGGGGCGTGGCAGTTGCAGGCGTTGACGGACCTCGCGACGCTGCCGGACTACGAGGAAGGCCACCCGCACTGGTACTACCGGCACCATGAGGTCAAGGGCGCGCCCGTCACGGCGGAGGGCGAGCCGGTGTATTACCGGGTGCCGGCGTCGTTTGAGACCGCCCGCAACGACGGCGAGCGCTGGCGCTGGTTGTTGTGGCAGGCGATGGAACTGAACCCCCGGTTGCGCGAAACCGTGCTCCGGCAGTGGGCGGATTTCCTCCACAGCCAGTTTGGCGTGCAGACGATGGCCGATTACTGGTTCTGGTGGGCGCGCGGGCGCAACGAGGACGACCAGCAGAAGACGGCGGGCCGGTTCGCGTTGCACACGCTGGCGGACAACGAGACCGTCTGCCGGCTCGCCACTGGTATCAAACGGTTCCCGTTGCCGGAGGAATTCGATTTCATCCGTGTGTACCGGGATTTGAATGACACGGAGAAACTGGCGCAGATTTACGCGGATCGCCGGCAATACCCGCGCGCGGCGGAGTTGTGGCGGGAGACGATCAAACGGCACGGCCCCGGTCACGACCAGTACCGGGAAAAGGCGCTCGACCAGATCGTCGGCCGCTGGGGACAGTTCGAGCCGGTGCCCACGCAACCGGCGGGGAAAGGCGCGACGGTGGATTACCGGTTCCGCAACGGGCGCCACGTCAGTTTCCGCGCGCAGCGGATTCGGGTGCCGGAGTTGTTGCGGGACGTGAAGGAGTATTTACAGTCGAGCCCGGAGCGACTGGATCATGGGCAGGTGGAGGTGAGCGAGTTGGGGTACCGGATCGTGCAACGGAACCAGACCCGGTACGTCGGTGAGGAAGTCGCGACGTGGTCGCTGAAGTTGAATCCGTTGCCGGATCATTTCGACCGGCGGGTGACGATCCACACGCCGTTGCGCGAGCCGGGCGCGTACTTCGTCACGGCCACGCTGGCCGACGGGAACACCAGCCACATCGTGCTTTGGGTTCACGACACGGTGCTGGTGAAAAAGCCGACGACCGAGACCGGCTACTTGTTTGTGGCCGATGCGCGCACCGGTCGGCCGATCCCGAACGCGACGGTGGATTTCTTCGGTTACCGGACCGAGTGGCGCGACAACAAGATCGGACGCGGCCGCCACATCGTGCGCACCACCACTTTCGCCGAGACCAGCGACAAGGATGGTCAGGTCATTCCGCGCGCGAAGGACGAACCGCGAAACTGGCAATGGCTGATCACGGCAACGACCGACGATGGCCGGTTGGCGTACCTCGGGTTTACCGGCTTCTGGCACGGCCGGTATCACGATCACGAATACAACCAGACGAAAGCGTACGCGATCACCGACCGGCCCGTGTACCGACCCGGTCAGTCGGTGAAGTTCAGCGTCTGGATCCGGCAGGCAAAGTATGACGTGGAAACAGAACCCGACCGGCCCAGCGCGCCGGTGGTCATCCAGAATCCGAAAGGCGAGGAGGCATACAGCGCGACGATGAACGCGAATGCCGACGGTAGTTTTACCGGCGAGTATGCGTTGCCGAAAGACGCGCCGCTCGGCGCGTACCACCTGCACGTGCCCGGCCTCGGCGGTGTGCCGTTTCGCGTGGAGGAGTACAAGAAGCCGGAGTTTGAAGTGTCCGTCGCCGCGCCGACGGAGCCGGTGATGCTCGGCGAGGTCAAGCCCGCCACCGTCACGGCCCAGTACTATTTCGGCGCGCCGGTGGTGAAGGCAACGGTGAAATACAAGGTCACCCGCGTGAAGCAGGACGTGACGTGGTTCGCGCCCGCGCCGTGGGATTGGGTTTACGGGCCGGGGTACTGGTGGTTCGGCTGCGATTACAACTGGTATCCCGGCTGGGGCGAGTGGGGTTGTTTCCGTCCGCGCGCGTGGTGGATTCCGTGGCAACCGGACCCGCCGGAGATCGTGATGGAAGGCGAAGTGCCCATCGGCGCGGACGGCACGGTGAAACTGGAGATTGATTCGTCGCTCGCGAAGGAAGTCCACGGCGATTATGACCATCGCTATCAACTCACCGCCGAGGTGACGGACGATTCCCGCCGCACGATCGTCGGGCAAGGCGCGGTGATGGCGGCGCGCGAGCCGTACAAAGTGTATGCGTGGGTGGAGGCCGGGTATTTCCGCGTCGGTGGCACGATTCACGCCCGGTTCGCGACGCGCACGCCCGATGGCAAGCCGGTCGCAGCGAAAGGGTCGGCCACGCTGTTCCGCATCCGGTATGGCAGGGACGGCAAACCGGTTGAGACCGCCGTGCAGGAGTGGCCGGTCACGATCCACGACCGGGGCGAGGTGGAGCTGCAAATCGCTGCGTCGAAAGCCGGGCAGTATCGGCTCGCGTGCCGGGTGACAGACGTGAAAGGCCGCGCGCAGGAGGGCGCGT
>CAZJCX010000001.1:51460-56079 GCA_964544425.1 uncultured Verrucomicrobiota bacterium | reverse complement strand
ATGTGTTCGTGGTGCGCGGGGACGGGTTTGATGGCCGGGATTACCGGTTCAACGATCTCGAACTCGTGCCCGACCAGCCCGACTACCGGCCGGGTGACACGGTGAACTTGATGATCAACACGGCGCAAGCGGACAGCACGGTGTTGTTGTTTGTCCGCCCGGCCAATGGGATTTATCTCCCGCCGCAAATCCACCGGCTCAAAGGCAAGAGCGCCGTCGTGCCGGTCGCCGTCGTGAAACGCGACATGCCGAACTTTTTCATCGAAGCCGTGACGGTCAGCGGCGGGCGCGTCCACACCGAGACGCGCGAGATCGTCGTGCCCCCGGAGCAGCGGGTGTTGAATGTGGAGGTCCTGCCGTCCGCCGCCGAGTACCAGCCGGGCGCACCGGCGAAGGTGAAGATTCGGCTGACGGATTTCTCCGGTGAGCCGTTCCAGGGTTCGACGGTCGTGTCGGTCTATGACAAGGCCGTCGAGTACATCAGCGGCGGGCCGAACGTGCCGGACATCAAAGAGTTTTTCTGGAAATGGCGGCGCACGCATCACGCGCAGACGGAACACAACCTCGACCGGCTGAGCGGCAATCTCATCCCAAAAGACAAACCCGGCATGGGACCGCTCGGCGCGTTCGGCGAGCAAGTGGCGGATGATGAACCGCGATCGGGCGGGGCATTCAGAGCACTGGGAGGCGAGAGAAAAGATATGGCGTTCGCGAATGGGATGGTCGCGGCTCCCGCCACGAGGGCCGCCGAAGCCGATGCCGGGGGCGGTGCCAGCCCGGCACCGGAGCCGGCACCGGTTGTCGTCCGCACGCAGTTTGCCGACACGGCGTTTTGGACGGCGGCGTTGCCGACGGACGCGAACGGGATCGCCGAGGTGGAGTTCAAGATGCCGGAGAACCTGACCGGCTGGAAGATTCGGACGTGGGCGATGGGCGCGGGGACGCGCGTGGGTGAGGGGATGGCAGAGGTGGTGACGACGAAGAAGTTGGTGTTGCGGTTGCAGGCGCCGCGATTCTTTGTGGAGAAGGATGAAGTCGTGTTGTCGGCGAACATCCACAATTACCTCCCGACCGACCAGCCGGTGACGGCGGCGCTGGAGTTGGACGGAGCGACGCTGGAATTGATGACCGGGGCGGAACAGCGGCTGACGATCAAAGCCGGTGGGGAGCAGCGGGTGGATTGGCGAGTGAAGGCCGTGCGCGAGGGGACGGCGGTGGTGCGGATGAAGGCGTTGGGACGGGATGAATCCGATGCGATGCAGATGACGTTCCCGGTGTACGTGCACGGGATGTTGAAGATGGAATCGTTCAGCCTCGCGTTGCGGCCGGAGCAGGCGGGCGGGTTGATCAAGTTCACCGTACCGGCCGAGCGGCGGCCGGAACAGTCGCGGCTGGAGGTGCGGTTCTCGCCGACATTGGCGGGGGCGTTGGTGGATGCGCTGCCGTATCTGGCGGAGTATCCGTACGGTTGCACGGAACAGACGTTGAATCGGTTCGTGCCGACGGTGGTGACGTGGAAGGTGTTGAAAGATCTCGGCGTGGATTTGGCCGCCGTGAAAGCGAAGCGGACGAATCTCAACGCGCAGGAACTTGGCGACCCGCAGCAGCGCGCCGCGCAATGGAAACGTTGGGAACGCGAGCCGGTCTGGGACGAGGCGACGGTGAACGACATGGTGCGCGAAGGCTTGAAGCGGCTCGCCGACATGCAATGCGGGGACGGCGGCTGGGGCTGGTTCTCCGGTTGGGGCGAGCAAAGCTGGCCGCACACGACCGCGACGGTCGTGCATGGTCTGCTCACGGCGCGCGGCAACGGAATCGCCGTGTCACCTGACGTTCTCAAAGCCGGCGTGGAGTGGCTGGCGCGGCACGCGGCCGACCGGGTGCGGGATATCCGGAAGCGCGAATGGCAGGCGACCGACATGGACGCGCTGGTGTTCACCGTGTTGACGGAAGCCGGCCAAGGGAACGAAGAGTTGGGCGACCTGCTTTACCGGGATCGCAACGACCTTTCGGTGTACAGCAAAGCGATGCTCGGCGTGGCGTTCCATGAATTGAAACAGGCCGACCGGCGCGACATGCTGCGGCGCAATGTCGAGCAGTTCCTCGTCAACGATGACGAGAACCAGACGTGCTGGCTCAATCTCGGCAACGGCGGTTACTGGTGGTGTTGGTACGGCAGCGAAATCGAAGCGCACGCGTGGTACTTGAAGCTGCTCAACCGGGTTGACCCGAAAAGCCCGACGGCGTCCCGGCTGGTGAAGTACCTCCTCAACAACCGCAAACACGCGACGGACTGGAACAGCACGCGCGACACCGCACTCGCCATCGAAGCGCTCGCCGAATTCATCAAGGCCAGCGGCGAAGACAAGCCCGACATGACCGTCCAGATCAAACTCGATGGCCGGGTCGTGAAAGAAGTCCGCATCCAGCCTGCCGACCTGTTTGTCTTCGACAACACGCTGGTGCTCACCGGTGCCGGCTTGACGGACGGGGCGCACACGCTGGAGATCACGCGCGATGGCACCGGCCCCGTGTACGCGAACGCGTACGTGGAAAACTTCACCCTCGAAGACCCCATCATGAAAGCCGGTCTCGAAATCAAAGTGAACCGCCGCCTATACCGGCTCGTCTCCGCCGACAAGGAAGCGCTGGTGCAGAGCGCGCACGGCCAGGCGGTGCAGCAGCGCGTCGAGAAATACAATCGCGTTCCCATGGCGGCCGACACGGTGCTCGCCAGCGGCGATCTCATCGAAGTCGAGTTGCTTCTCGAAAGCAAAAACGACTACGAATACCTCGTGTTCGAGGACTTCAAGCCCGCCGGCTGCGAGCCGGTCGAGGTGCGGAGCGGCTACACCGGCAATGAAATGGGCGCGTATGTCGAGTTTCGCGACGAACGCACCGCGTTCTTCATCCGCGCCCTCGCCCGTGGCCAACACAGCGTCAGCTACCGGCTGCGCGCCGAAATCCCCGGCCAATTCAGCGCGTTACCGGCCCGCGGCAGCGCGATGTATGCGCCCGAACTGCGCGCCAATTCCGACGAGCACAAAGTGCGGATTACCGACCGCTGATCACCGGTGGTGATAGACGCCCCAGCCGAGATACTTGCCGAGCGCTTCGGCAATGGCGTCGGACGTCTCGCTGAGATTGGCGGCGACGTGATGCTCGAAGCCGTTCTCGCAGATGTACGCGAGGAGCTTCTGGAAGTTCGGCACTTCGATCACGCCGAAGCCGCCGAACGTGTTGAGCTTGTCGTCCGTGAACCGCCCCTCGCCGCAGTACGCGACGACGCGACCCTGAAAATCATCGGTCGAGACGCGGCAGTAGGTGAACGGGCCGGGTTTGATGCGACCGACGATGGTGCCGTAGGTGTTTTCCTTGCCGACCGTGCCGGCGATGATTTCCTGATAATCCATCTTCTGGCTGCTGAACACGTCTTTCGGCAGATTCGAGCAGTGGAACACGACGCCCTTGTTCGGGTCAGTGCCGTAGTTGTTGTTCCAATCGAGCAGCGCGGCGGGTTTACCGGCCGCCGCATCGAGGATGTACATACCGAGCAACCCGGCAATGTCGGTCTCGCACGCGCTGGGCATCAGCTTGTTCGACATCATGCTCATCAACGTGCAGGGCACGATCCCGTAAAATTCCTCCAACGCCGTCCAACACTGGATCGCCGTCGCGACGAGCTGGTTGTCCGTCATCCACTTGTCAATCGCCGCGCCCATCTTCGCCATCTTGAGCAGGCTCTTCTCGGGGATCCCGGCCGTCTGCGTGTACCCGCGAATCGAATCCAGCTTGGCCTTCACCGGCGCGTCGGTGTCGGTCATCTTGTGGATCCAGCCGATCAACTCGCTCCAGTCGAGCGTCTCGACGCTGATGCCGGCCTGCTCGAACAACTTCTCGCTGTACCGCACCGTGTTGAACGCCGTCGGCCGCGCGCCGATCATGCCCACGCGCGCGCCGCGCAACGCCTTCACAATCCGGCAGACCGCGGCAAACTTCCGCAGGTCGGCGCGGAACGCCGCGTGTTCCGGGTCCACGGTGTGCAAGCCGGTCAGGGAATACTTCAGATTGTACTGCCGGAGATTGTTGCAGACCGACATCTTGCCGCAGAACGAATCGCGCCGGCCGCCCATCAGCATGTTGTTTGGATCATCGTTGAAAGCGTGAACCAGCACCGGCACGTTCAGCCCGGCAAACCGGATCGTATTGGCCACCGCGCGCTCATCGCCGAAGTTCGGCAACGTGACGAGAATGCCGTCAATCTCATCCCGGTGCTTCTGGAACAACGCTGCGCACTGCTGCGCCTCCGCGAGCGACTCAATCGCGCCGACCCGCGTCGCGTCGAGCGGCACCAGCACGCTCTCGAGGCCCTCTTCCTGCAACGCCTTCAGCACGCGCTCACGCCCCTTGATGCACAGTTCGCCGGGAAAGAACCCGCGATTGCCGATGATGACGCCCAATTTGACCGGTTTCATAAAGAAGAATCTCCTCCGTTAAAAGTTGTTGGGATGTTTAGCGCAAAGCCAACGGCTCGCGCAACTGTCAAATCAACCCTGCCCGCTGGGGCGAGCGTGCCGCGCGAGATAGGCGTTGGGGACGTTCAGATCGGCGGGGACGCG
>CAZJCX010000001.1:49910-51450 GCA_964544425.1 uncultured Verrucomicrobiota bacterium | reverse complement strand
CTCACCACGGCGGGGGACGCGACGGCGGGCGGCTGCGGCCAGAAGGCGGATGTTGTCGTACACGTCCCGCTCCGCGCGCTGAAACTGGGGCAGCAGACCGGCCTGCGCGTAGGTGAGCGGTGTGACATCAAACAGCACCGTCGCCCACTCGAACCCCTTGCCCCACGTGATGCCCGGTACCGTGACATCCGTCCGCGCGCCGTGAGCCAGCAGCAACTCCAGCACGGGCCGGCCGTGGTTGCGATGCTGGCAGACGGTATGAAAAATCGGGGTGTGACCATTGAACCCGTCCCCGTCAATCGCCGCGCGCGCCTCGACATCTGCGCCCAACTCCAGCAGCGTCGCCGCCGCCGTGCGCAACCCGAACTCGGCCGCCACATGCAACAGCGACGCACCGGCCAGCGGCGTGAAGGCGCATCGCAAATCAACCCGGCGGCGGACGAGGGCCGCGTCGCGCTGGTATTCGGCGTGAATCAACTCCGCGTCATCCCGTAACACCGCCAGCAAACCCGCGTCGGTCGCCGGCACACCGGCATCCACGAGACAGCGGACACACTCCGCAAACGCCGGCGACCGCAGGTACATCTCGGTGAGCCAGACGAGGAGCGGTTTGCCGTCCAGCCACGCCGCCGGTTCCAGACCGGCCGCGAAGGCTTCGTTCAGCTTTGCCGGGGAGTGAGTCTCGCAGCCCAGCAGAAATGTCTCGCGCGGCGTGGCCATGGGGGAATCGTCTGCCGCCAGCGTAGGCGCGCCCCTCCCGGCGGTCAACGGCGAATTCCGGCAGTCTTGCAAACGCTGGCCCGGCCGGTAAGATGCCGGTAATCGCTCCCGTAGCTCAGATGGATAGAGCGTCGGTTTCCTAAAGCACGGAATTGAAGTTTGCCGAAGTGCAGTTTATGCCGATAAACAAAGGGCGAAATGCACTTCTTGTCTCCCTCGAACTTTTGCAAATTCTTGCACAATAACGCACCTTTTAGAAGGTTTTTTGCCACAGATTTGCCACGCTTTGAACCGAAGCTCCAACGGCGTTCCCTAAAATGATTGTCGATGATGCTGGAGCACGATGACCGGGGTAATCGTGCCAGCAACGCCAACGGTGAAGCAAGGCGAGGCGGTGTGGCGGCTTCAGTGATCGTGCCTGTGTTGGCACCAATGTGCGGGCGGTGGGCGGCTTGGCTACTACTGCGTGGAAGGCTCGGGTGAGATGCGGTGCATCCGGCGTTTGCGCGTTGGCAACTCACTACCGGTAGCCGTCGCGGTGATCGTGCCGGTCTCGACTGACTGGCGGCGTGGGCGCGGCTCGCCGATGGGCGCGATGCGGTAGCGGTCAACGGCAGCTTGGATGTCGGCGACGGAAAAGAGGATCGTGCGACCGATGCGACGGAAGCCGATGACGCGAGTCGACTGCCACGCCGAGAGGGTGCGACGGCTCACACCAATGACGAGCGCGGCTTCGTCGGGGCGCAAGTACAAACGCGGCAGTGGTGTCGCCGTATCCTTGTCACCAATTGTCGTCAGCCCTTTCATGCAACTACGCGCG
>CAZJCX010000001.1:47482-49900 GCA_964544425.1 uncultured Verrucomicrobiota bacterium | reverse complement strand
CCTCGCTGGTTTGTGTTCGTCTCTATGGATTTCTTCTGAATCACGGGAGCGAAAATACCACGGTGAAAATCGAAATTCCCGAGTCCGCCAAAGTCGAACATCGCCCGGAAGATCCAGCGGCATCTGCGTTTGGCTATGTTTGCAAAAAATTCTCATTTTTCTGCTGGACATGTTTTTGAATGTCCTCCGGTTTGGTTGCCAGAAGTGAATTGCCCGCGCGCGAAGTCTTAGAAGCGAGGCCGTTGGCGGAGCAAGCGCAGTGCAATGTGGAGCGCAGCCCTGCGAGCAATACATTGACGGCGCGCAGCGAGCCGTACAATCCGCCGGCACCGCTTCACGCGCAGTCGATGGCCGATGATGCGGAATCATTCGACCAGAGGTAGCACCACGATGGCCCGCGACAGTGTAGCTACTGCACCGGAAATTTGAAGGACGGCGCGAGAATCCTTCGTGGACAGCGAAGAGAATGACCGGGTCAGTGACCGGAAATGGCGTGGACTATGTTCGGCTGCGACCTGTCCATGGACGGGGAATGTCCGCGACCACGGACTGTTCGTGGACAGTCCGCCGAATGGGACAGCAAAATGCCGTTTGTGCGGCTTGGCCATGTCTGTGCCGCGACTGCTTCGCGGACACCACGACGTTGGGAACACAAGGGGTAAGGCGTGCCTTGGCCCAAAAATGACGTTTAGCCGGTGTGCGGCAGTCGATGAGCGGGTGGACGGCATGACTGCAACGGGAACGATTGCGCGGCGACTGACGGTCGCTCCTGGCTGTCGGTGGTGAGCAGCGCGGGGCCACCAGCTCAAGCAGCGCGCAGCCACGGACAGCAACGTCGGATTGGTACGCCTTGACAGCGCCGCAGACGCGGCGGGCGGAACGCGAGATGAGCGTCCGCAGCGCCGGGTCTGCAAGTATTTGGCCGCGAGTATGCGGCGAGGATTCCAACGCGGCTGCGTTCGCCACTCCATCAATGGTGCAGCGTCTCATCCGTCAGGACTCCGACAGTGTTCGGCGCGCCCGGCGAATTGTGTTCAAGCGGCCCGGTGGATCGGCAGCGAGCAGCTTCCTCATCGCCCGGAGGAGGGGTTGGTGTCATAGGGCAAATTCACCCTTTGAGCCGTTCACTGCGTGCGACATAAAGGTGACATTACCGTGCGCTCAGAGGCATCACGACTAACTGTAGGACGAGACTGGGACGTGAATGGTTCGCGGGTGCCCGACGATGGCTTTTCGCGAAACACCATGCGTAACCGTTGCGTGAGGTTTGCGTGGTGGATCAATGGCGATTGCGTCATGCTTCCGCAACAAATCAGCGACAGAATCGGCACCCCTTGCGTTACACTTCGGCAATTGCTGCGTGAAAACTTGTAAGCTCGGCTTAGAGGTCAGGCGTGCCTTGTCCAAAATGCGCTGTTGATAGGCACTACCTCCACGAGCCACCTTTAGGCCATTGGCCTGTATAGGGAACAGAAGCGGTTACGACCGGCATTAGAAACTCACGGATGGCATCCACAACCTTGCCGAAGTCCGGTTCCTTCAGCCGTAGCTTGCTCTTGCCGATGAACGCCCGCCACTGCGTCTGCTTCGTGGCGTCAGCAGCAAACTCGTCAGTCAAACCGAACGGTGCTTCTGTCGGCAACGGCGTCTTACGCCGCTTGAACGTCGCCCGGATCGCGGCCTGCAATGTCTCCCCATCGAACGCAAACTCCTGCGCCATCACCCACAGGTCGTAGTAGTCCTTCATCCGGCTATTCAGCATCCCACGCCGAACAACGGTCTCGAACTTCTCGGCAATCGCCGTCTCGCGGGGATACACCGTCACATGGGGCGCGGGCAAATCCAACAAGACCGGAAAATCAACCGTCTGAGCCTTCGGTGTCACCACATCGCCAAACCCAACGTCCACCTGCACAGGGATCTTCACGTTACCGAGCCGCGCCTCCAGTTTCACACGCAACCCGCCGTATTCATTGTCCTCGCGAATCTCCTCGACTTGGACTGTTTCCGCTCGAAACACCAACCCGTCATCCTCGACTGCCACTCGACACACGCTTTGGAACATCGCCGCCAACTCGCCCGCCGGATGCCGGCGTCGCCCCATCAAATCCAAATCTTTGGTGGCACGATATGCCTCTCCCGCCCAGACCAAAAACAACATCGCGCCTTTCACCACCACCTCGTCCGCAAAGTCTGACCGGCTGAGCCGATACAGCAACCGCTCCACGGCATACCGCATCAGCACGTACTGCAAATCCTCGCCCGTGCGGAGCACCCGATTCCGCAACCGTTGTTGAACCGAGGCGGGCAAGTTACGGCCTTTCTCTTTCATTCCACGATTGCCTCCAGATACGGTCGCATCACGTTAGCCACGCGACACACCTTGGCGTACTTCAACAGATCATCGGCGGTTGCCTT
>CAZJCX010000001.1:40657-47472 GCA_964544425.1 uncultured Verrucomicrobiota bacterium | reverse complement strand
GCTGCGCCAACAATCGCGCGCCGCCTCCAGCGCCACTTCCAGCCCCACCTTGTTGCGATACTTGAAACAGTCGGCCACCGTCTTGGCCGCGCAATACACCCGGACCGGCACCCCCTCGATGAGATGTTCCTGAATCCCCTCCGAAAACGCTTTCCCTGAAAACCGGAAGATCCGTGCCTGTGGCTGGCCAATCTGCGGCGACCGCGCCCGCCGTTCCACAGCAAGCCAAAGGTCGGCCGGGTTTTGCGTCCCGATCTCGTGGAACCGCAGTGCCGTCAGCAGGCAAAACACGCCATGCGGCACGCGCTTGGCGACTTCCGCCAGACTCAGGTTGCCGGAAAACTCAGCCCCCGCCAGCCGGTAGACTCCCCGACCGGACCGTTCCAGCACGCCCCGTTGATGCAGTCGCCGCAGGTGTTCGGGATGAATGCCAGCGGCGGTCAGGTCTTTCACGCGCAGCAGTTTTCCCGACCGCGCCAGGGCCAGCACTCGATCAGCCTCTGTCCGTTTCTTTGGCATGTGGTAAAGTGTAGCCACTTATCACTATCTGGCAACACTTTTACACACCAACCCCGATGACGACTACCGTGACCGCCAGCGCCGGCACACCATTCGTGCAACAATGGCCCAAAGGCACCCTTGGACAGCCGTCCGGTACAGTTCAAGCGGTTTCCTTATCCCGCCAACCTGACAGCTTGGTACGCCACCTGTGTTCGCCGTGGATAACCGTGGGAGAACGCCCTTTGGGCGTCAATTCAACGATTTGAGCAGTTCGGGAATCTCTTCCCGCCATTCAAATTGCTCCTGCACATCCCGGCGTTCTTTCGCCAGCCATGCGAGAATCTGGCTCACATCGAAAAGATTACCGCATTGATTCGGCGCGCCGGGGACGCGCTTGGTCTCTCGAACTGGTATCGTGGTCGGCGCGTTGTCTTTGTATTGCCCGACGATTTCCACGTCCCAACCGGTGCGCGCGATATGGTAGATTCGTGTCGCAGCCTTGAAACCCCAGCCCTTCCGGACTTTCTTCTCGATCCACGGGACAAGCCGGTCCATCTGGATTGGCGTCTTGCGCCACTGAACGAAGTTACGTTTCTCGGCTTTAGATTCGTTGACACCAGACTTCAGGACCACGCCAATGTCTTTAAGGCTGAAATCTCCGACGTGGCGGCGGCGTATGTCAGACCGCGTCACGCCAATGATGAGACCATTGCTACAAACGAGTCGAAACCACCCCATGAGAGCGCGGAACCGGGTGCTTCCATCCACGGAGTTCAAACATTCAAGGCGCAACGCCATCGCATTACCATCGCCGGGATCAAAGCTGTACTTATTGGGCAAGAACAGGCTGAGCGCCATCCGTTCGCCGTACTCGGTGATTTGCAGATTTGCCTTCACGTCGTCGGGCGAAATCTTGGCATCGGCCAATGCTTTCTTGGCAACATCCAGTACGGCGGTATGCGGTACGAGGGCGTAGTCTTTCGACACGACTCCAACCGGAACCAAGTCGTGATCATCCCCGAATGGCAACCTAACAATTGTGTCGAGACGCTCGTTCAACCGAGACCGTTCGTTTCCGGGTTGCGTGAGGGCGAAACTCCGACGCTCAAACATCGGGATATGTTGGCCAATTCCCGCCAGCGTTCCTTTGTGCAACGTAACAGGCGAGTTAAGCCATTTCGCTCCCGTGTTATCATCTCCAATCGTTTCCCTGCTGCTCTGTGCCATCATTGTACCCTCCTTTCAGTCTATGCGGGGCTTCTGATTCATTGCGCCGGCTTTTGGGATTTGGTTTTTCGCTCGCTTCGTAGATCGCTGCCTCAAGCCGTTGCACGTTAGTCACGTAAATGTTCAACCCGGCCACGTACTCATCAAGTCGTTCAACTTGGTCGGCGGACAATTGTTTGAAACATCGGACAAACTCGTGGGCGACGCGGAGGATTTCCTGGCGGTATGATTGCGTATCGAACACGAACACTCGCCGCGGGCGCAATCCATAGCCCTTCCAGACGGTGATCCCGTCGTTGCTAACCACCGTCACTCTACGTTCGATCCCGGCGCACTGAGGACTTCCACAACCACAGGTGAAGATGAAGAACTCGCCGCTCGCCGAAGCCGACTTCGCCAACTCACGGATTTCCACAGCGTATGATTCACCATGCAGGACTCCGTTCACCTGAATCTGACCGACGAGTTGACCGGTTGTTGCTTCTTCGGTTGCCGGTTGAACGTGGTAGTCCAATGTCAACTGATCGTAGCTTTCTATCTGCTCGAAGAATCTCTCACTCAGTGGTTGGTTCATCATGTCGTTGCTCTTACACCAAGTTAGTCTGCACTTTGTCGAGGCTCCGGCGTGTCATCAATCCTCACAAGCTTGCTCTTGTTCCAACTGACCAAGCAATCCAAGAATCTCCCCGTAGGACGCTCCCCGATCTGCTGCTGCTTTGACTGCGGCAACGTCCGCAGGGTCAGGATAGAACATATCGGTGGCCATCATTATCTTAATACCCGATCCCACCAAGTACCAGAATGACCAAGCGCCGCCAAACTTTAGCGGTTGTAACAGGCTCGCACCTGGCGAGCTCGGGAATGGCGTACTGATGAATCTAATGGGGGTTGCCACAACATGGAATGCCGAGTCGGACACTTCCACGGATTCCACACGCATCAAGTACATGACATGACAGTGGTAGAGAATCTCCTGTCCTTGCATCTTCTCAATCGTGGGCGCAAAACCTCCCGCGCCGCCTGCAACAAGCCGGGAGTGCTTGGTGGATACATAGCACCCTTTCGTATCGCCTTTGTGAGTTCTTCGTGAGACGGCTTTTCCTGCTTGTCGTTCATCGCAATTCCTTTTTACCATCAATGACGAGCGCGGTCGAGATACCGGCGGATGCGGGCGTTGCAGTAATGTTCTGCGGCCGGCAGCACGTATTCGTTCAAGATGTAGCGCGCCATGTCATCGCTCCAGAAACCCTTGGGAGGTTTATCATCTTCCTCATCCCAATCGAGCGCATCATCGGTTTGATGCCAGATGGCTGACCGGGTTGGCTCGTCGAGTTTCTCAAGTTCACCTTCGATAATAGCGAGAAGCGTTGCGCCGTAGGAATCATCCCAAATCACTGCACGGTCGCTCTCTTGTTCCTGCACGCAGATGTCCTCCCAAGCGTTCTTCAACGGTGTATCATCGCCCAAGAGCATCGGTTCAATTTGTTGGCAGGCGCGGATTGTGTGCCGGCAAATCCGTTTGCACGCGGCGTCAGCGATTTGCCGGGCAATTTGCCGTAGTCGGAGTGGCGTACTCAAATCAGTTCGCCCAACGCGGAACATGCTTCCACATGTGGCGGAGTTCGGTATCCAGTTTGCGGTAGTTTGGGCAGTGACCTGCGAGCACAGCCCAGAACCGTTTGGAGTGGTTCATTTCTCTAATGTGGCAAAGCTCGTGGGTGAGGGTGTAGTCCACGAGGGCAGGCGCGAGAAACAACAGTTTCGCGTTGATCGAAATAGCTTTGTGGCGCGAGCAACTGGCCCAGCGGGTCTTCTGGCGCTTCACGTAGGCGCGCTCGTGGCGCAGGCCCGTTTTCAGACTGAGCGATTGGAGGCGCGGGACAAGGTGAGCATGGGCTTGCCGGGCCAACCATCTTGTCAGTGCGGTTCGACAGGCTTTCTCGTCTTCGATGTTACCGAAGATCAACAAACAATCTGCGCTTGTGGCTCGGACGGCAACCCACGGCACTTTGGTTTCGCGGGCTTTCACCTGCCATGTGCGGCTTATTGCCGGGAGCGTGATCTGTTCGGGCAAACGCCACGCTGGCACCGGCTCAAAGAACTTCCGGTTGGCTTCAGCGCGGTCAAGGGCGGTTTGAATCCAGTGGCGTTTCCGTTCCAGCAGGCCCGGCACTTTGGACTGGTCGTAGCCCCTTGGCACTGTGACTTCCAAGCCGCGCTGCACGCTCACGCGCAAACGGATATGTCGCGCGCGGGGGCTTTCACGCAGCCGGTACTGGAATAGTGCCTTACTCATCAGATTTGGCCCGGTAGTTTGCCTTCCGCAACAGCTTGATGCAACGAGCAACGAAATCCTTGTCCCTAGCATGAAGCCCGGCAGCGGCGAACTGCTTCGCCAAAATCTTCGTGAACTCACGGAATAGGTCCGTATCAACTCCGTCTTCCTGTTCAACCCAACCGGGGAACAGAAGGTCGTCGGCTTTCGCCACCAACGCTAACGCGATCTTCGCGGCGTCTTCTGCGGACAGCCCGGTCGCTCGTTCTTGCGCGGCTTTAGCAAAACTTTGTGCGATTGGGCGCTTGGATTCCTGAATCAGCGCGACGGTTTCCTGAGCAAGTCCCTCCAACTCCTTCAACAGCGCCAAGCCGGCAACCGTCCCGTTACGCTTTTGTTGTACGATCCGCTTCAACCGCTCGCTCAACGCCTGAAATTCCTCGTCTTCACCGGCGCGGATTTGCAACTCGGCAGCAAGCATCGCCTCGATGTCGAGCGCCTTGGAATCCGGCGGACGATCTTTGATCTTGGTCAGGTAATTCTCGTCCAGTGTGTAGCTGGGCAGATTGCGCTTCAGTTCCTCGACATCCACATGCTGGCGAATCAGTTCCCGTGTCTTCGCGCCGTCGGCAGGATCGGTTTCAAACTTCTGCGCGGCGGGATAGAACGACTTCACGTAATACATCCAAAGCCTCGTCAGCCAAATGTAGTTCGCTTCATGCTCCACCAGAAACGGGTCGGGGTGCAGCGTCTCCCACAGCAGGCTGAGATTGCGGTAGCCCTGCTCGAATTTCTCACGCTTCGGTTCGTTCGCGTTCAACCACGGGAGGATGGTGTTGACGATGTTGTCACGGTCACCGTTTTTGGGAAACTCCGCGAACAAGTCCATCTGCCACTGCATCTCGATCTTGAACTGCTCCCGCAATCGCGTCAGTGGAAATGCCACTTCGCCCAACTCGTTCTTGTCGAAATTCAGCGCGTCCTGCAATTTCTCGAACACGCCAAAATAGTCAATGATGATGCCGACCTTCTTCAGTTCGTTGTAGGGACGGTTCACCCGTGCGATGGCTTGCAGCAAATTGTGGTCACGCAGTCCTTTGTCCAGATACATCGTCTCAAGGATTGGCGCATCGAATCCCGTGAGCAACATGTCGCAGACAACGAAAATCTCCACCGTGCGCCATTTGTTCTCCGGCTTCGCCAACTCGACCGGATCTTCGGGCTTCTCTTTTTTGAACTCGTCAATCGCCTTCTTCCGGTTCGCATCACCGAGATAGTGCCTCTTAACCAATTCCTTGTCCTTTTCCGGGTCTTCGGAATACACCGGCAACACTACGCCCGGCCCTAGCAACTCATCCAACGCTGCCTTGTACAGCGCGCAGGTCTCTTTGTCGTAGCAGACCACCATCGCCTTGAACTTATTCGGACGAACCCGCTTCTTGAAATCCTCCGCGATGTCCTCAGCGATCATCTTGATGCGCTTCGGCAACTTCAGGATGACCTCCAGTTTGGCGTTGTCGCGCTTCAACTGTTCCCGCTCGCCCTCCGGCAAGTGGCCAAACTCGCGCTCGAACACCGTGTCCAACTTCTCGCCCCACACCGCCCAGTCGCTAACGCGAGGTAGGAACGTGATCTCCTTCGTCGCACCGTCGCGAATGGCGTCGGCAATCGAATACCGGCCACCGGGCTGCATGTAACGCTCGATGCGCTCCTTGCCGGTATCGTCTTTGCCAAGAATCCGACCGAACGCGATTGGCGTGTTGTGGTCGCTATTCTCGATGGGCGTGCCGGTAAAACCGAACAGCGACGCCTGTGGCAACGTCGCCCTCATCCATTTGCCGAACTCGCCTTCCTGTGACCGGTGCGCCTCGTCCACCAAGGCGATGACGTTGCGGCGCGGTAAAGCGAACTGCTCATGGCCGGTAAACTTGTGCATGATCGTCACGATGATGCCCCGGTAGCCGTCGCCCTCGCTTAGCAGTTTGATCAAATCCACTTTGCTCTCCGCCATCCGACACGTCTCGGTATTCGTCGCGATGAAATGGCCGATCATTTGGTCCTGCAACTGGTCGCGATCAATCACGATGAGAATCGTCGGTTGCTGCAACGCCGGGGCGTGCCACATCTTTTTTGCCGCAAACAGAATCGTCAGGCTCTTGCCGCTGCCTTGTGTGTGCCAGATCAAACCGCGCCGCCATTCCTGTTCCTTGTCGAGTTGCAAAGCGCGCCGCACGATTTCGTTCGCGGCGGCGAACTGCTGATACCGCGCCACCTTCTTGACCGGGCTGCCCTCCTCGACCTCGAACACAATAAAGTTCCGCATCAAATCCAGCAGGTTGCGGCGGTCGAATAGACCGAACACCGACCGCTTCATCCGGTCGGTCTCCGGAATGTGCGTGTGTGGCCACGGATCGCGCCACTCGTGCCAAGTGTGAAACTTCGTGCCCGGTACGCCGTACCGGAACACCAACTCGTTCACGCCGCCGCAGAAGATGTTGGAGTAATAAAGCTGCGGCGCTTCTCGCCCGTACCGGGCGCATTGCTTTGCGCCTTCCGTCCAATCAATGTGCCAGTCCCGTCCGGTCGTCTTGGCTTCGATATTCACCAGCGGGATGCCGTTGACGAATAGCAGAATGTCCGTGCGGATGTTGTCATGCGGGCCTTCCACCCGGTACTGGTTGGTCGCGAGGTAATCGTTCTTGTCGTCGGGCGTGCCGGCATTGTCGTAATCAATCAGGTTGATGTTCTGCTCCGGCTCGTCCACCGCGAACTTCATCGTCTTCTCGTTGCGCAGCCATTTCAGCCATTCCTG
>CAZJCX010000001.1:38445-40641 GCA_964544425.1 uncultured Verrucomicrobiota bacterium | reverse complement strand
GATTGTCGCGCGCGTTGCGCAGACGCGAAATCACCTGCTCCGCCCGGTCGTCGTCGGTGATGACGCCGGGATTCAACGCAATCAACCGTTCCTTGAGAATTGGCAGCAGCAACACTTCGCGTTCGTCCACCGTATCATCGGCGCGGCGCGCCCGGTATTCGCGAGCCACGGCCTTGGCATCCTCGTAACGCCAACCAAGTTCGTCCGATTGTAGCCAATCCAGAATTGGGTTTTCGACTGTGCGTTCCTCATTGGGGAGGACAACGACTGATTCAGGCATGACAAACCTCCGGTTTCACTCGCACCTTGCCGGTCAGCAGATTTTGCAGGAGCGAAGTTTTGAGTCGCTGGACGCCAACTAATTCCCGCTCGCACGCTGCGATATTCTGGTCTGCGGTCGCCAGAAGTTCGGCAACCTGTTCCTGCTCGTCGTCTTTCGGTTTGGGAATCAACAGCCGTCGCAGTCCGCGTCGGTTGATCGTATTCAAGCCACTGCTGGTGTTGGCGGTAGCGTTCCAGTGGCGGCGCACGCACTCGCTGTTTAGCCAGCCGAGCAAGAAACGCCGGTTGAACGTGACCCCATCGAGCAAGCGCACCCGGAAAAGATGGTTCTGGAAAGTCATGCCTTCGATTTCCGGTGTCACGATGGCAGCCCTGCCAATTTCGCCACTGTTGGCGTGGCCTTCCACCGCGAGAATGTCGCCCTCTTTGAGTAGCATTGCCGGAATCTCCGAGTCCCACATCTCCAAGAAGCGCACTTCGGCCATATCGAGCCGCTCGCGCTGCACGTTCACCACAGTTAGGTACTGCCGTGCGTTGTTGCGGGGATCGCGGTCAGGATTGAGCGTCAAACCAGAATCAACAAACGCGAATTGCCGGAGCATAATGACATCCCACTCCGCCGGTATGTTGCCGATCTTGGTTTCCTGAAACTGCGTATGTCGTCCGGGGATGCCCTTGGTGAAAAGTTGTTGCATCAGCGCCGTCTTCAGCCTCCGCGCCGCCGTCAGCTTCGAGTCGGCAGCACCGGCCGCATCACAGATCGTCTTGAGTGCCCCGGCAATGGTTTGTTGCTCGGGGCGCGGTGGACGCGGCACGAGGACGCGAATGTAGTCACGGAAATCGAGATTCCGCATCTGCGTTGTCTGGTGCTGCAATCGTTCGACAATGCCGGTGCGATGCAATTCAAACAGAACCCATCCGAGATATTCGGGATCAATCTCGTCGCAATTTGGGCGAAGCAACTGCACGAAGTTGGAGAACCAATGCCCCGGTAGGTCAGACTGAACCATTCCAACTCGTCCGACCGGCTGCGTCGGCCCGCCTCCAGAACGTTCAAGCAATAGGTCGTCTTGCTTGAGCGAAAAAACTGCCGCTTTCGGTGTCGTGAAGAATCGAGTCGCAACGTCACTGAAATCCAGGAGGCCAGTGTCAGTGAAATTTGTACTGCGCAAGACTTTGACTGCCTGCTCGCCGGTGTCGTCGCCCCAGTCGCCGCTTGGATGCTCATTGAGCAGTTTCCGTAACGGCTTTGCTTCCCATCCGTTGGGGATGTCGCCAAGAATTGTTGCGTGCCGGTGGGTCAACATAGGTCAGCGCGAATTGATCGCCCCCAACAGCTTGCCTAACCTTGCAAGCGCGTCATCGTTCGTCGCTTTTGCTTCGCCAAGTTCACGAGTCGCTGCGACCAAGTCGATCTGTTCTTCCGCATCGAAAGTGTCCACATACCGGGGCACGTTGAGATTGAACTCGTTTTCGACAATCTCAGGACGGTCAACGATGGCGAAATACCGGGCGGCTTCTGTGGGGTCGGCACAGATGCGCGCGAGGTCGGCAGTCGCTTCCTTAACGTGCGCGACCTCTCGGTCAGCGTGGGCGTTGACCTCGGCAATCCGTTGGTTGGCTTCGTCCTCCAGTTTTGCCAGTTCCTTGACGGTCGCTCTCACTTCGCGCACCCGGTTCTTCAGCCGGTCGCGGATTTGTTTCGCCTGCTCGCGCAACGTGGCTTTCTCGGTTTGCAGCTTGGCCTTCGCCCCGGCCTTGTCGGCCTTTTGCAACGCTGGGAGACCGGCTTCGATGGCTTGGATGTCATTCAGCGGTTTCTTCAACGGGCCGAAATACGGGTCAATGTCGTTGGGCGCGGCCTGCCATGCGTTGAAATCTGCGGCTTCGAGTGCGGGCAGTTCGGCGCGCATT
>CAZJCX010000001.1:37062-38344 GCA_964544425.1 uncultured Verrucomicrobiota bacterium | reverse complement strand
CGGAGGAATCAGTTCGGGGCATTTCGCCAAGTCGCCAAACGCCCGCCACGGAACAAGGATGCGCATGCAGTCCGATTTGCGCAGGAGGTTCTGCGGGTTGGCATCGAGATAATGGCGCGACGCCCAGATCATCAGAATCTTGTTTTTGCGGTCGGCGGGCTTGTGTTTGTCGAGCACGACGAGACAGCCGGGGACGTTGTTGCCGTAGAAAAGTTTCGAGGGCAGTACGATGACGCATTCGATGAGGTCGGCTTTGACGAAGCCTTCGCGGATGACGTACTCGGTGCCGGCGCGCTCGACGCGCCCGTCGTTCTCCAGCGTTTGCTCGGGCTGGTCGCGAAACAGGATGCCTTGCGACATCACAACGATGGCTTTGCCGGTTGGCTTCAGCGATTTCACGACCTGCTGCATCCAAGCGTAATCGCCGTTGTCGCCGGGCGGCATCCCGAAGGTGAACCGGTCGTAAGGGTCACCACCGGCAAAGTCGCTGAAGCCCCAATCCTTGAGCGAGAAGGGCGGATTCATCACAATCCGGTCAAACTGTCGGAGCCGGCGGGTCTGGCCTTCGCGGAAATACGGCGAGCGCAAGCTGTCGCTGGCCGGGGCTTGGCGAAAGCCGCCCGCGCGAATGCCGTGCAGGTACATGTTGATACGGGCGATGTTGGCCGTGGAGGGATTGCTCTCCTGCATGTAGAAGAACAGCCGCTCGGCAGCTTTCTTACCGTGGCGACGCTCGACGTAGTTGCGGCACTGGAGTAACAGGCCCGCCGAGCCAGCCGCCCAATCACAAACGTGCTGGCCGGGCTGCGGATCAACGATCTCTGACATCAGGAATGCCACTTCCTTTGGCGTGTAAAACTCGCCGCTCGACTTGCCGGCCTTGGAAGCGAAGTTGCGGACGAGGTACTCGTAGGAATTGCCGAACACATCCGGCGGAACGTTGGCACGGTCAAAGGTGCGGCTGCCAAAATGGTTGATGAGTTCGATCAGCTTGCCCCGTGGCAACCGGTCCTGCGCGTTGAAATCCACCGTGCTGTTGGCGAGGATGCCATTGAACTTCGGTTCATTCGCTCGCTCGACGGCGCGCATGGCGTCGTTGAGTGCCGTGCCGAGATTCCGCTCGGTTGTGTGCGCCACCTTCTCCCAAATGCAATCCTCCGGCACAACGAAGTCGTGCATGCGCGGATCGCGGGCGAGTTCCGCGTCGTTGAGTTCTTTCTCCAGCGTCGCGACGTTCTCCAGATACACGTCGTTGATGCGCTTGTAGAAAAGCAGCGCGAAC
>CAZJCX010000001.1:29399-37039 GCA_964544425.1 uncultured Verrucomicrobiota bacterium | reverse complement strand
GTACCCGCGAAACTCCGAGTGATCAATCCCGCCGCGCAGCGTATCCGCCGCCTTTTCGAGAAAAGCATCGAGTTCCGCCTGCGTGAGCCGGCGGACGGGACGTGTCTTCACTCCGTTGGCCATAACGCCTCACGGAGCTTGTTGTGGTTTGGAGACAAGGCTTCCTCGCTTGCGTGTGCGATTCAGCCCTGTCGGGATGGCTTCCTTGAAAAGATGTGTGCCTGAAAAACGAAAGGGGCGTGTCTTACTCACGCCCCACATCAGGCACTGACATGCCTTTCAAGGAACGTTTTCAGGCACGCCCTTGCGGGCGCGCCTTCAACGCCGTCCTTGAAGTGAAATTGTCAGTTTCGATGTGGACAGCAGCCGAAGCTACGCAAATTAGTTGTGAATCAGGATTGGTATTCGATCAGTTAGATTTTTCCTCTCGTGCCGCGCAGTGTATCCGGTCAGCCCAACGCCAGCAAGAACTCCGCTGCGGTTTATGACACAGACTGCTTTTGACGAATCTGGCCAGTGTGATACGCTGTCCCTCGTGAACACCACGTAGCCCTCCATCCGATCCTCGAACAATTAGGCGCACATGAGGTGTGCCCATATTTCGAGAAAGGATGAGCTATGCCCAAGTCACGTCAGTCAGTCGTCACCTTCCGCTGTGCGCGGTGCGGGCAGGAAAAGCCCGCCATCCAATTCCAACCGGTCACCGATGCCGGCATCCTGATCCGCGCCGATTCCTGCGCCCCGTGCTGTCAGGAGATCGCGGCCATTCGTCGTGAGTTGCCTAGTCGCAATGGAAAGTTTGGAGGCTGGCGATGAGTTGCCAACGTCTCGTCATCCGCGTCAACCACGCGAATCCCAACCATCACCTGTGGGAAAATCACGGGACATGGTGGATGCACTACACGCTCCACTTGCCGGACTTCACCAAGCGCCGCATCCGTCAGTCGCTCGCGACCAAGCGCGTCGGGATAGCCCGTCGCCGTCGCGATGCGGTCCTGTCCTTGGTTCATGCCGACACAACATCCAAATCGCGCCCACAGACGATGTGTGAACAGCGTCACACCCGCAGCCGTTTATTCCACTCCTTGTCCAGTTCCTTGAACCGCTTGAGGAGGTTGTCATAGAAAGCGTAGCGTTGGTTTTCGGGGATTTTCTCAAAGGCTTTGCCCAACTCCTCAACCATCAGCTTGACCCCCTGATCCAGACACTCGTTGACCTCCATCTGCCACTGCGACCGCTCGTTCAGGGCGACGATTTTCGTCCAGAGCGCGATCGTCGGGAGTGGGTTGGCATCCAATTGCTGCGCCAGTGCACCGGCAATCCGTTCCGGTGTCATCCCCTTGGCTTCAAGCTGCTCAAATAGCTGTTGGCGAAACCGGGAGACTGCTTCCAACATGGCAGGCTTGGCGAAGATGCTGGACTGCTTTTTCTTCGCCGTGCTTTCGGCGTAGCCTGCCTGCTTGCACGCCTCGGTCTTGCTCTCCCCGTTTGCGTGGAGACGGGCTGCTTCTTCCTGTTGGGGTGTCAGTTCATCGCTCATGTTGAAAACACCTACTTTTACCTACTTTTGGGATCGGCCACCGGACCGCTAGTCCGGATGCCCGGAAGATCAACATTGCCCGCCACAAGGCGCGGTCTATCTCGCGCTGCTTGGACGGGATGCCGAATTTGCGGAGGGTGTCAGCCATCACCATCAGGAAGTTCTCGGCAATCTCAGTGTCGCTCAGCCCCTCGGCGCGTCGCCGTTCCCAGTATTTTCTGACAATCTCGGCCATCTCCCACGTCCACCGCATCGTTTCATCATCGAACCCAATCGCTATTTTCTTCTTCATAGTGAAAAACCTCGTCGCTTCTCCCGGGCCGTGGGTCTCTGCCACGGCCCGAGGGCATCGGTAGTCAGGCCGGGCATCCGGGCTGACAGGAGATCATCTCCTGCCGCCAACATCTCAGGTTCTCCAATGGAGATCGTAGATATTTTCCCGCCCCAATAAAGGGGGCGGGAGAAAATATCTCTTCGGTCTCCGGATGGGGTGGATGTTGGCACTGGATTTTTGCTGCCAACATCTCGGCGAAAATATCTCGTGGTCACTGGTCAGCAAGCTCCTGTGCGCGTCGGCTGTAGGAGATGGCAGGACGGGTGCCGGGGCGTTTCGTTCGCCACTCGAAAACCCGCCTATCCTCGATCAGTTGCGCCAGGCGATTGCGCAAGACTTTTTCCCCGATGCTGGTCTTCTCAGCGGCGTTGAACAGTTTGGGTTGGCTGATTGCGCCGTCCAGCGGAATGAGCCGGTAAATATCCTCGACGGTCGCGGCCGGTTTCTTGCCGGGGCTGGTCACCGCTTCATCTTCCCCGGCCAATTCCCAGCAAATGCCATGTGAGGCGTGTTTAATGTAGAACTCGCGTATCGGTTCCCCGTTGGCGCCAACGATGCCAGCGCGTTTGCCGCGCTTGCCGAGCACAACTTGGAAAACATCATGCTCGCCGACGGACTTGATGCCGATGACTGCGCGCGGCCAATTCGCCAATTCGTTGCTGCCGCTCCCCAGATAAGCGTTGTCGCCGGCCTTCCAGTCGGCCTTTTCACGTCCGGCGGCTGGCTTGTTGGTGTGATGTACCAAGATCAAACCGACGCCATGCCGGGCGATTCAGCCAGTTGCGGAGAAAGGCTGAAACGGCACGTTGCTCGCTGACGCTGTCACCAAGATAGGCGAACAGCGGGTCAACAATCAGAAGATCGGCGGGGTTCTCCGTCAACAGCGCGTCGACCAATCCCACAAATTCGGCTCCTGTCGCTGATGACTCGCAAACGATATTGATGCGGGAGAATGCTTCGGCGGCTTCGGATGGCGACAAACCCAGCCCGGCAACGACACCATCACGGATTTCGGCAATATCGCCATCGTCATTCTCGGACTGGACAATCAGGACGCGCAACGGTTTGGCTGGTTTGATGCCGAAAAGACCGCGCCCAAGCGCCCAAAGAATGGCGGCTTGTATGGACAACACGGACTTGCCGATCCCCGTCGGTGCGGCCAGTAGCAAACCACCGGCGCGGCAGAGGTAGCGATTGCCCAAGAGATTTCCACCGTTGGTCTCCGGGTCTGCCTGCACGTCGCCGAGGTTGCGGACTACCGGCAATGGTCGGGCTTCAGGATTGGTTTCGACCGGCAGGGTGTCGGCGAGGGCACGGTCAAGTGATTGCGGGTCCAGTGTGGCGGTTTTCACGGCGACATGATTCCTCGCGGTGCCGGCTCGGTAGTGAGGTAGAGCAAACGCTGTTGGCCGCCAGTGTCGGTGCGGATAAAGCCCGGCAACCTGGCCAACCGGCTCGGCGTCGCGCACTGCCGGTCAAACCCCGCCGGCGCGAAACGATCAAACACGGCGGCCGCGGTTGTACGCCAAGTGATTTCGTCAGGGGCGTCAATTCGCAGCCACGCATGAAGCGATTTGTTCCCGCTGGCAATGATGGCCACGATTGGCAACGGTGAGGCCGCCAGCAACGCGGCTTGTTCGGTGAGCGATGCGCGGTCGTTTTCCAGCAGCAGGAAACGCCATGCCGAAACGTCTTCATTCCGTAACCGGGTCGCAGTGGCGTGGACTGGGTTCAGGCAAACTCTCACGCCCGCGCCGGTGTCATTGATGTCCGCAGTCCGCAGCCATTCATTGCGGCTCTGTATCGTCGGTAGACCGTCAACGTCCGTTTTGATGCCGATGCGGTCGTCTGCTTCGTACAGCATGGCAATCAGCACCCGCCAATCCTGACGCGAATCTTCTGGTGGGCGCGGATTGCTGCATTCCCAGAACTCGGCCTCAAAATCTGCCAGCGTCGGAGTGCGCCCGTAGGCGTCGGCAAATCGCGCCAACATCTTCGCGCCGGCATCGGCAGCCAGTTTGACTACTGGGCGCTGTTTCAGTGTCGGCGTGAATCGGAGACGCGGCGCGCATGGTGTGAAGTTTTTGCCCGATGCCCACCGGATTGCATCAGTGATTTCCTTGTCCGGTACGTCCCCCTCATACATCCCACGAAGTTGGGCAAAGACGGCATCGGCGGTCAGTCCATTGCCGATGAGCGAAACGACAATGCGCTTGATCTGCTCGTGACGCTGGCCAGTTGGTGCCGGCGCGGCGAGTTCGGCGCGAGTCTTGCCGGGGATGTACGGCAGGTTTTTCATGGCTGTGACTCCGGCCCGACGGCTGGCACTTCAATCCGGCCCGCCCGGCGTTTGCGTGGCGTAACCGGCGCGCTGGTGATCGTGCCGGTCTCGCCGGTTTGAAGGCACCGCCGGCGGATCTTCGGTTCGTCGATGGCGGCGATGGCGAAATTCTCGACAGCGGACTCGATGTCGGCACGCTTAAACAGAACGGTTTTCCCGATCCTGTAAAACTTGATTAACCGGCGAGCCTGCCAGTTCGAGAGAGTGCGCCGGGAGACTGGCAGGACTTCAATCACTTGCTCGGCTCGCAGGTACAGAAGCGCAGCCTTCGCCGGCGTGATCGTCGCTGCGTCCGACGAAGGGAAACCTGCCCCCGTCCCAATTCCGTTTGCACTATCCATGTTTTGCCGTTGCACATTTTTCACACCAGTGGCGGCCAGATTCCGGGCAGACGAAACGTTCGCCACGGAAGATTGGGCGACGGCAACCCCCGCAAAAAAGCGGATTACCCGCCGAATCTTCCAGTAAATGCCCAGCCACGAGGAGCTTTTGGAAAGCACCCGCCAACCCCCGCGCAGAGACCCGAATCTCACACGGTGCGAGCGCCACGACCGCGTTGGTGTGATTGTTCTGTTCGCTCATGGCCAAGAAAGGCATGAGCGAAAAGGCGTGGTAGTTAATTTGATGAATTAACTTTGGACTGCGTGCGGACAGCTACACCGAGTACGGCCATGCGGCTCGGATGCGACGTTGTGCCGATCGAAACCAATTGTGGCGCTTGTCATGGTCAACCGAGTCGAAGGGAGCAGGTAGGTGAACCGGCGGGATGCTGAAATATGGCCGCCACAGCAGCAGTGCGGCTTTGTGTTCCTGACTTTCGCATGGTTCTTCATCGAGCACTTCGGCTTCCGCCCCGTCGATCAGTGCCTCGACCTCGCCATAGTCGAACCCCACTGCTTGCATAGGTTCACTACCGCCATCCTCATCTTCGCTGCCTTCGACAAACGCATGTGGCGACTCTTGGTAACGGCCATCTTGCTTGTGCGCCGGGAGGTCAGTCTGTCCCAGCACAGAATAGCCCGCGATGGGTGTTAGCTCGCTCATCACCTTGCCCGCGAACTTGTAGAATCCTTTCGGCCTCAGTCCTTGTCGATCTAAGGTATTGGCCAGTTGACGTTCACTGTCTGATAGATCCACACCGAGCAATTCGAAGGCTTTGAGAAAGCCCAGATGGTCGCGCCATATTCGTTGCAAAGCCTCAAACTTCCGTTTGTTGCTCTCCCAGCAAGGCAGATATGCGTCGTATAGCTCCAAGTGCTTGCTCCAGTCGCGCAACCGTGGCGGCTGATCGTCACGCCGCAACCCGACGCGCTGGCGCAGTTGCTTAATCTCCGCCAACTGGCGCTCAAAGTGGTTACGGATGGTTGAAGGGGGCAACGTCGTGTCTATCACGAAATCCATGTGCGGGTGCGATTCCAGAAACTTCCGCATGAGGAATCTGGCTTTCAGGTGCTTGTTCCTGAAACGCTCGCCCTTGCTCTTGTTCGTCTCCGCGTGATCAAAAGCCCTCTTCAATCTGGAAAATAAAGCCACGCTACCGTGGAAATCCCTGATGGCCGTCGTCCCGCCGCTCCACGCGCAGCCCCAAGCGCCAAACTGATTCCACCAAGCCACCGCACCCGACGTTTTCAGCCATGCTTGCGGCCACAACGGGCTTTGGAAGTAGTCCGGGCGCTTCGCCAGCAAGACTTTCAGAGCATTGCCGGTGTCGGTGATGTTCGGGTCAATCGGCACTCCCAGCCCACCGACGTTTCTTGAAGGGTCAAGATCAACTTCTGGCGCAAAGTCCGGGTGTCGTGCAAGCCCCATGGCTGCGGATAACTCTTGCCCCATCCTCTCAGCCTCGCAGTGGATTGCGTAATGCTTCCGGTATCCCTCATTCCTCCGAAGGTGTTGCCAGAAGAAGTCAAACCGCTTGCGCTCGTCTTTCGTCGGCGGCGCTTGTGCCAGCAAATGATCGGGCATCTTATCCAGCATGTCACCGAGTTTGACGGATTTCGGATTCTTCCTCATGCGTTCGCGGCTTTCATCTGAACAATCTTCTCGCTGGCGTCCACAGTCGGGCGCAAATTCCAGTATCGTTCCACGTCGCCGTTGCTAACCAGCGCTTTGTACGATTGATGCACGACAACTGGATCGTTGCCCATTTGAAACGCGGTCTTGGTCGCGTCGCCATGCTTGGCCAGGTGGTAACTGGCGAAGCTATGCCGTAAGGCGTTGTGCGGCCATTTGGCGAACCCGGCAGCCGTTGCCAGCTTGTGCATGGATCGGGTGAGGTTGTAGAGGGGCACAACCTTGCCGGCCGGTTGAGCGCACACGGCCAGCCATGCGGCGAGGGTGTCGTTGATCTCGACCACGCGCCGGCTCCGCTTCTTGGCCACTTCCGCGCCGATAATGATGCAACGCTCGCTCAACTTGACAGCGGACCAGTCGAGCCGGTGCAACTCGGCACTCCGTAGCCCGGCAAACAAACCGATGGCGACGTAGGGCAAGAGTTGATGTTTGTCGGCGTGTTCCAGAAGCCGGGCGGCCTGCTCGGGTGTGAGGATGCCGGGTGCAACATCCTCGACACTGGGGCGGGTGATCCGTTTGACGAGGTTGCTTTCGGCCCAACCCTGACGGATGGCGTAGTTGTAAAGCTGGGAGATTTTTGTCGCGTTGTGAATCTTGCTCCGCGCCGATAGCGTCGGGTTGTCGAGCCATGCCTTCAATTCTTCGAGAGTGATCTCACTCAGCTTGCGAGTGCCGAAAGTCTTGCCGAACACGCCTAGCCGATAGCGTAGGTCAACCGTGGTCTTGTGACGGCGGCCGTTGTTGACAGCCTCCGCAATCATCCTCTCAACAACCTGAGCGACGGTCGGGGCGGTGCGGTAGGTGATGACGTGCTTGAGGTAGTAGTCAACCGCCTCGGTAATCGTGACGTTGTGCGGCGCGAGTTTTTCGGCGCTGCGAGTAGCTTCCAGACGCAGGTCGGTGGGCATGGTAAAAGCAGCCTTGCCGTCCTCGCGGTATTGGTTGCGAATGATCTCCGCGCGCTCGGCGGCAGCCTCCGGGGTCTTGAACGTCTCACGGACCCGCTTGCCTTGAATCATCACGGCGATCTTCCACACGGCTTGACCAGAAGCGTTCTTGCGCTCTAGTATGGGTGGCCATGACGCAGATTGCTTTGACTTCGCGGCTTTGTGTGGCTTTCGGTGGTTCATCGCTGCACTTCCTTTCTGTGCATCAATTTGCCGCCAAATTGCCACAGTAGTCAACTACCAATGCGTAAGTACTTGTGCTCCCGTAGCTCAGATGGATAGAGCGTCGGTTTCCTAAACCGCAGGTCGCCCGTTCGACTCGGGCCGGGAGCGCCAATTTTCACGGGGCGCTGTCAGGTTGCGGGGCGCGGCGCAACCAAGCGAGGAGAGAATGCGCACGACCTT
>CAZJCX010000001.1:26974-29389 GCA_964544425.1 uncultured Verrucomicrobiota bacterium | reverse complement strand
AGCTGAATGTCAGAATTTGAAGCAGGCGCTCAGCCGTGAGTGGTTGGAGACGAACGGCCTCGGTGGGTTTGCCGGCTCCACCATCATCGGGGCGAACACCAGGCGGCAGCACGGCTTGCTCGTCGCGGCGCTGAAACCGCCCGTTGAGCGCCACGTCCTCGTGTCGAAGTTCGAGGAGCGGGTGATCGCCAACGGTGCGGAATCGTCGCTGTGCACGAATTTGTATCCGGGCACAGTCTTCCCACACGGGTTTAATATCCAGCGCGAGTTTCGGTTGCGGCCGTGGCCGACGTTCCGCTACGCAATGGCGGATTTTGAGATCGAGAAATCCGTGACGATGCTCCACGGCGAAAACACGACGGTGGTGGCGTACCGGAACTTGCGCGCGCGGGGGGCGGTGACGCTGATCATCCGTCCGCTGTTGGCGTGCCGGGAGTACAACGGCATCCGCCGTCGTGGCGAGGGGGTGAGTTTCGATGTGCAGCAAGCGAAGGGCGTCGTCTCCGTGCAACCGATCAGCAGCTTGCCGCGGATTTACTTTCACACCGCGCCCGCGCCCACCGGCGTGGAGCTGAAGGGCGATTGGTACTATCGGTTCACCTATCCGGTTGAGGAAGAGCGCGGCTTGGATTTCGAGGAGGATTTGTTCACGCCCTGCGAGTTGACCTTCGAAGTTGCGGGCGGACAGGTGGCGTACGTGACCATTTCGACGGACCGGAAAAGCGGGGTGGCGCCGGCGCCGTTGTTGGCGACGGAGCGCGAGCGGCGGCAGGCGTTCGAGGCGGAGACGGATTCCACCCGGCAGGCCTTGTTGATCGGGGCGGACCAGTTCATCGCGCGCCGCGGGAAGAACCATCTGACGGTGCTGGCCGGCTATCCGTGGTTCACGGATTGGGGGCGCGACACGATGATCGCACTGCCGGGGTTGACGTTGACGTCCGGGCGGCTCGATGTGGCGCGGAAGATATTGCTCACGTTCGCCGCGTATTGCGACCGGGGGATGATCCCGAACGTGTTTCCCGATGCGGGGGAGACGCCGGAATACAACACGGTGGATGCGTCGTTGTGGTTCGTTGTGGCCGTGTGGAAATTGTGGCGGGCCGGCGGGGAGGTGGCGGACTTGTTACCGGCACTGCGCGAGGTGCTCACGCACTACCGGCACGGCACGCGGTTCGACATTCATGCCGCTGCGGATGGCTTGATCACCGCCGGCGCATCCGGCACGCAGCTCACGTGGATGGATGTGAAGGTGGACGGGTATGTGCCCACGCCGCGCCACGGCAAGCCGGTCGAGATCAATGCGCTCTGGCTGAACGCGCATCTGCTGGCGGCCGAGTTGGAGGAAAAGGTCGCGCGCGCCAAGCCCGCCGCGGATGCGCTGCGGAGCCAAGCCGAACTGATCGCCGCGGCGTTTCAGAAGACGTTTTGGAATGCGGACGGCCAGTATTTATTCGACGTGGTTCGCGACGACTTCCGTGACGCGGCGATCCGTCCCAACCAGATTTTCGCGCTCAGCCTGCCGCACTGTCCGCTCGACGTCGCCCAGCAGAAGGCCGTGCTCGACGTGGTCACCAAACATTTACTCACGCCGTACGGCTTGCGGACGCTGTCGCCGCGCCACGAGAAATTCACCGCGAAGTATACCGGCAACCGCTGGCAACGTGACTGCGCGTATCATCAGGGCACCGTCTGGCCCTGGCTCATCGGGCCGTATTGCGACGCCTATGTGCGGGTGCTTGGCGGCGGCAAAGTGCAACGCAAAGAGATCACGAAACTCCTGCAACCGCTCTTGGATCACCTGGCCGATGCCGGGTTGGGCACCATCAGCGAGATTTTTGATGGGGACCACCCGTACCGGCCGGTGGGGTGTTTTGCGCAGGCGTGGAGCGTCGCCGAAGTGCTGCGGGTGTACGACACGTATGTGCGGGCTACGCCGCCTTGAGGACGCGACCGCTCTTGATGCAATTCGCGCAGACTTTGATGCGGCGATGCGTGCCGCCGACGACGGCGCGGACAACTTGGAGGTTGGGCTGGAAGGTGCGGGCGGTGTTGGCGGTCACATGCTGACCGATGCCGCCCGATTTCTTCGATTGACCACGGCGGTGGATGGTGGTGCCGCGAATCTGTCCTTTGCCGCAAATTTCACAACGTCGTGCCATGACTCATTACTCCGGTTGAAAAGTGAGGGCGCACCGTAACGGAACCCGCCCGGCAAGGCAAGGCTCTTTTTGGCCAATCAGTGACGCTCGCGATCAAACGGTCGGGCGGCCGCTATGCGGCGGTGGTGGCGGCCTCCATCGCCAGTTGCGCCCAGCGGGATAACCGGCGCGGGTCGGAGCGGGCGGTGGAGATGTCCTTGAGGACGATCTCGATGTTGCAGCCGCGCATGTCGGCAAGTGACTGCGTGAGGTACCG
>CAZJCX010000001.1:16794-26955 GCA_964544425.1 uncultured Verrucomicrobiota bacterium | reverse complement strand
CGAAGCGGTCGGTGGCAAGGTGGGCGGGGTTGGGTTTGAAGGACAGCACGTAGTCGCGTCCGACGGCAGCGGCGCCGGTGCGCCGGTCGGCGCGGGGACTCATGGAAATCTTGCGCAGGTTGCCGATGCGGCGAAGCATGTCGATCTTGTGGTGGAGTGGTTCGCAGCAACCATAGTAGCTCAGGCCGAAACGTTCGATGACCGGGCGCTCGTACTGCAGCGAGAACTCCTCGTGCATCGCGGTGGAGACTTCCGAGAATATCTGCGCGTTGCCGCAGCCCCATTGATCGCGCGGGGTGACGCGCCGGCCGGTGAGTTGCGCGGGTAATTCGTCGGTGCAGCCGAGTCCACCGGAGCCGACCAGATAATTGCCGTTGCCGATGTCCAGCATCCCGAGCCGTTCTTGTTCGTCGAGCACTGCGCCGGTAATGGCACACATCCGGCCGCACACGGCGGCGACGAGGTCGGGGTTGTCGATCAGGTCGTACATCAGGCGTTCCACGCCGTACCAGTGGACGGCCATGTCCCACGGGGTGTGCCACTGGGTGGTGATGCCCTGGACGACGACCGGGATTTCGCCTGTCACAGCTTCTTCCAAGAGTTGCCGCCGTCGCTCGGTTTCGGCGTCGTCCACCCAGACCCGGGGTTTGCGGATTTTCTCGACGTCGGCCAGGGACTCGATGATGGGACGGAACAAGACGTCCTGCGCCCCGGCTGCCGAGACCTGTTGCTCCAGCAAGCCGTAGTCGGCATAGACCGAGGAAGGGCCGCCGACGCGGCGGCAGACCAGGAAGGGATCAACGACCATGTCGCCGGCAAAGTGTTCCCACTGGTAAATCTCTTGGCGCAGGCTGATTTCGATTTCGCGGAGCCACGGGTCGGTGCAGCGGGGTTGCAGAGCCGCGGAGTCCACCGCTTCCAGTTCCCACCAGGGAATCTGGTAGATCAGCACCTGCGGACGAACGGCGCGCCGATCATTCAGGTCAGCCCAGCGGCGCCGGGTTGTTTGCTAGCAGGGCAGGGAGCCGATGTCCCGCTTGCGCCGGGCGAGGGCGCGAATGATGGCGAAGTCCTCACGAACAGTCGGTGCGCCGGTCGCGGTCGCGGTCATGGTGATTTCTCATGGGGCCAAACGGGGGTGAAATGGTGGGGGGCCGGTCAGTTGCCGCCGATTTGCTTTGGCTTCGCGCCGGACAGGTCTTCGCCGAGTGGTTTGGGCGGGAACTGCCAGTGCGGGTTGTCGCAGTGGCCCCGGCAGAGGATGGCTTGCCGGCCCCAGCCGCGATCCACTGGCTCGACGGTGGGCGGGCAATAACGGATCGTCAGGCCGCAGCGGCGGCGGTTCGAGTGGTTCGGACTCGATCCGTGGGCGAGCATGTCGGCGTGGAGCGAGAACTCACCGGCCTTCAATTCATCGGCGACCGGCAGGCCGTATTGCTCGAAGTCCGTGATTTCCTGATTGAGCACGCCGGGGGTTTGGGCTTCCTGCCATTTCAAGTGCCCGAGCTTGTGGGTGCCGGCTAAGAAATGCATGCAGGAGTTCTCGACGTCGGCATCGTCGATCGCCAGCCAGACCGTCACCGTGCGGGCCGGCGACAACGGCCAATAGGAGGCGTCTTGGTGCCAGTGGACGTGTTTCGGGTCGCCCGGTGTTTTGCAGAAGAAATGGGTGCCCCATGCGATGACGTCCGGGCCGACGAGGTCGGCCACGTGTTCCACGATGCCGGGATGGGTGACCATGTCGTACAACCCTTTGCAGCGGGAGTGATAGCCGTTGATGGCGTAGGTGTCGGCCTTGGGATTTTGCACGCGCAACTCGGCGAGGAGGTAATCGAAATAGGCGCGGTTGCGCGCGACCTCGGCCGGTGAGTACACCGCAAACGGTTTGAGATAGCCCTGCTCGTTGTAAAACGCGATTTGCTCCGCGGTCAGGCGCTGCGGGCGCGGATTGGTCACCGGCTGGAAAGTCAGATCAATTTGCATGGCCGCACGCTACCGGTTGGCGGCGGATTTGCCAATGGATCAAACTGTCAATAACCTGTACGATCTTGATTCCCATGGATGCCACTCTCATCATCACGCAAGGCGGTCACTACCATTGCACGCCGACGAATTGGCGGGGGAGCGGGGACTGGAGCGACTCGGCCAAGATCTACGCTCCCACTGCCGGGCGCGCTTGGATGGCCGTGGCTGGCCAACGGACAGACCTCTGCGCCGGGCGGCTCTACTTGATCCCGCCGCACCACAAGCTGGAGTTCGGTGCGGTACGATCAATGAACGTGGATTGGCTGCATTTCCTGCCGGAATCGCCCGTCGTGGACGCGCAACTCGCCGCGATCGGGACTGTGCTCGGCTTCCCGGACTCCGTCCTGCGACGCTGGCGGTCGGTGACCCGGCGGTGTGCCGAATTCTTCACCGCGCCCACCCCCAGCCTGACGTTTCTGATGCAGGCGATGGTCAGCGAGTTGGTGGGGCTGGCGATGGACCGGCTGCCGGGCGGGATGACGGACGAGCGCTTGTTGCCGGCGATGCGGGACATGGACGATCATGTCACGGAGTCGGTGGCGCTGGCGGACATTGCCGGCCGCGCCAAACTCAGCCCCGAGCATTTTCACCGGCTGTTCCGCGCGCAGTTCCACACCACCCCGTTCCTGTACCTGTTGCGGCGCCGCATGGCGCAAGCCCACCGGTTGCTGGTGGAAGGCAACGCGAGCGTGAAGGAAGTGGCGGCCGCGTGCGGTTATGCCGATCCGTATTACTTCTCGCGCGTCTTCCGCCAATACTACCACTGTCCGCCGCGCGATGTGCGCACCGGCAGGGCGCGACCGATGCCGTGACGGAATTGTCACGTTTCCGGGCTTGCGTGCCGGTGGGGATGGCGTCAAGACATCGGCATGAAACGATTGCTTATCCTGTGGGCGCTGGCGACCGGGGTGTGCGCCGACATCCAAACCGGCAGTGTGATCTTCCTGCACCCCGACGGCGCGAGCCTGAATCATTGGAACGCGGCGCGGATCAAGTGGGCGGGGCCGGACGGTCAGTTGCATTGGGATCAGCTACCGGGCTTGGCGCTGTACCGGACGCACATGGCCGACAATCTGAGCGCCACGTCGCACGGCGGGGGCACCGCGCATGCCTTTGGCGTGAAGGTGCCGGCCGATTCGTACGGGATGAAGGGCCGTGAACCGCTGGTTGCGTTGTCCGGTAAGCCGCACAGCATCATGCGCGAGGCCCAAGCGCGCGGGGTCGCCGTGGGCATCATCAACTCCGGCGACCTGAACGAACCGGGCACCGGCTGTTTCCTCGCCAGCGTGGCGGCCCGCAACGCCAGTGAGGAGATCATCTCCCAGATTCTCGCGTCGGGCGCGGACGTGATCCTCGGCGGCGGCGAACGCTGGTTCTTACCGGCGGGAGCGAAAGGCCGTCACGGCGCGGGCGCGCGGTCGGACGGCCGGGACTTGGTCGCGGAAGCGAAATCAGCCGGCTACACGGTGGTGTACGATGCGGCGGAGTTGGCCGCCGCCGCGCCACAAGCCGGCAAGCTGCTGGGACTGTTTGCGGAGCGGGCGACGTTCAACGACGTGGTCGAGGAGAAAAAGCTGCCGCACTATCAACCCGGCACGCCGACCGTGGCGGAGATGACGACGTCAGCGTTGGCGGTGTTGGCGCGCGGGGGCCGGCAATTCCTCCTTGTGGTGGAGGAGGAGGGAACCGACAACTTTGGCAATTACAATAACGCCGCCGGGACGCTGGCGGCGTTGCGGCGCGCCGATGAAGCGATCGGCGTGGCCCGGCAATTCGTCGAAAAACATCCTGCGACCCTCCTGCTGACCGCCGCCGACAGCGACGCGAGCGGAATGCAGGTGATCGGAGTCCACACACGCGATCCGTTACCGGCAAACCTGCCGGGCGGCGCGCCATTGGATGGTCGGGAGGGCACGGGGACGGTGCCGTTTGAATCCGCGCCCGACGCAGCGGGTCGGCGGTTGCCATTCGGCGTGGCGTGGATCGGTCCGAACGACACCTATGGGGCCGTGGTCGTGCGCGGCGCGGGCCTGAACAGCGACCGCATCCGTGGCTATTTCGACAACACCGACACGTACCGGTTGATGTACCGGACGTTGTTCGGCGTGGCGTTGCCGTGACCGTCCGCGCCGTGGGACAAGCGTCTCGATTGTTCAATGGGAGGGTGGACAACTGGGACGGTTGTCCCACAAAACTACTTCTTCATCGCCAACCCAACGCCACCGGAGAGCAACGCGACGGGCAGGATGATGGCGAACAGGAGTTCGTCTTTCATCCAGTCGCCGAAGAGGTTCTTGTCGCGGAGCGGATTGGTGAACGTCACGTCGCCGATGGTGGCGCTGTGGTTGTCCACGTACCGGTACCGCGCGTACACGAAGCTCGCGATGGCCAGCACGACGGCCAATGCGATGAGGTTGAACCGCCCGCGCACAGGTTAGCCCTTACGGCCGGCGATACCTTTGGTGGATTTGGTGATCGCCTTGGCTTTCTCGCGCGGACGCAGTTGGCGGACGGCGGCACCGGCCTGCCACATTTCGCTGTGGCGGATCGCGGCGAGTTCCTTGCCGAGTTGCTTCTGATAATCTTTTCGGCCGCAACTCGAAATCACGCGCGCGGTTTCCTTGCCGGTCGCGACCCGCTTGTACAATTCTTCGAAAACCGGCAGGACGGCTTTGCGGAATTTCGGTTTCCAGTCGAGCGCGCCGCGTTGGGCGGTGGCGCTGCAATTGGCGTACATCCAGTCCATGCCGTTTTCGTCCACGAGCCGGATGAGGCTCTGCGTAAGTTCCTCGACGGTCTCGTTGAACGCTTCGCTCGGCGAATGGCCGTGTTTGCGGAGGGTGTCGTACTGCGCTTCCATCACACCCGCGAGACAGCCCATCAACACGCCGCGCTCGCCGGTCAGATCGCTGAACACTTCGCGGCGGAACGTGGTGGGGAAGAGGAAGCCCGAACCGATGCCGATGCCAAGCGCGATGCAGCGTTCCTGCGCGCGGCCGGTAAAGTCCTGCTCAACGGCGAAACTGGAGTTGATACCAGCGCCGGAGAGAAAATTGCGGCGCACTGAAAGCCCTGAGCCTTTCGGCGCGACGAGGATCACGTCCACGTTCTTCGGCGGGATGACGCCCGTCTGGTTTTTGTAGGCGATCGAGAAGCCGTGCGAAAAATACAACGCCGCGCCCGGTTGCAGGTTCTTTTTCACCACCGGCCACATTTCCCGCTGCGCCGCGTCCGAGAGCAAATACTGCACGACCGTGCCGCGGCGCACCGCCTCGTCAATCTCGAAGAGCGACGTGCCGGGTTTGAACCCGTCCGCGAGGGCGCGTTGCCAGCCCTTGCCGCCTTTGCGGTTGCCGACGATGACGTGGAATCCGTTGTCGCGCAGGTTGAGCGCCTGCGCCGGCCCTTGGACGCCGTAGCCGACGATGGCGATGACTTCCTTTTTCAGCACCTGCCGGGCTTTGGCGAGCGGGAATTCGGAGCGGGTGACGACGGGTTCTTTGACGCCGCCAAAATTGATGATGGCCATGATCGTGATTCCTTTTTACGTGGGTTAAAGCGGGCATAGAGTTAGCCAGCCCGCCGCGCCCGGTCAAGCCTTTAGACCGCTGCCGTCAGAACCGAAAACGCAGCGGCGCCCACGACCGGGGGTACAACGCCGCCTCGCTGGGTTCATCGGTGGTGAGCGTGTGGTCTTCGCCGCCGACATTGGCCCACCAAAACTTCGTGCGCCCGCCCAGCGTCGCCTCGAAGTTGCCGATCGTGTCGCCGGTAATCTGCACCGGCAGCGCGGCCACGAGAATGAATCCATCGGCGGTGATTTGATGGTGGAGCCGGGTGTTCTCCACGACGCCGACATGGTCGAACCGTTCCTGCCGAACCGGTGAGGTGTACGTGACCGGTCTGCCACCGGTGCGCTGTTGGTACATGCCGAGCGCGACCGGACCATTTTCCGTGATCGCAAAGACAATGCGCTGGTCGGTTTTGTGACGGAAATAGAAACTCACCGTGTCCGCGCCGCGGTCGTGGGTGAAAATGCGCGTGAGATCACCGGGCGTGGCGGGCTTAAATGGAGCTGGCAGTCGCACGTGCCAGTGGAGATACACATGCTCGCGGTCGAACATCCCCCGGACCGTGACGTGCCGTTGCGGATCGAGACCGAATTCGATGGCCGGCGCGTTCTCCCAGCCGGTCAGCGAACCATCAAGAGCCGGTGGGCCGCCGAGCGCGGCGCGGAATTCGGCGGTCGGGATGGGCCGTTTGCCCCCGCGCAGGGGGAGCGCGAGGGGATGTGGTTCGGCAATATGTTGCGGCGCGAGGCGGATGTGTGGGTGCGCGATTGGCAGCGGCTCAATGATACCGGGTTTCCAGTTTTCGACTTCGTACGTGGTCAACTGCGCGCGGCCCATCAGCAGATACACTTGGCCGGTGTCGTGGTGGAGATAGTGCCGGCCATACCAACTCTCGCCGCTCTGCGCGTACATGCCGGTCTTGTCCAACCCATGCCGAAACGCGTCCATTCCGAGCGTGTCCACGAACAAGCCGTTCGTCGTGTAGAGATGGTACATTCCATTGCTGTCGAAGATGCCGACGATGCCGTGCGCCGGTTCCCCAATCAAATGCGCCGCGTACATCTGCCCGTGCTCCGCCAGCCGAAAGGCTTTGCGCCCGACGCGCCAGACCGGTTTTCCCGCCGGTGTGTACCGGCTCAGCTTCACCTGACTGAAATAGCTGCCGGCGGTGTCCACCCCTCCCGGATTTGACGGGCCGAACGACTCGGCAACGTACCAACCGTCCCGGTCGTCCCCGGCCAGATGAATCCAATTCACGCCGATTCCCGGCAGTTCGTTCCCGCCGAATAACACGCCTTTGCCGGGCGGCGAGGTGCGAAACATCTCGCGCCAGTCGCCGGTCGGCCATCGCCGCATGAACCTGTCCGGCTGCACAAACACCGCCAGCGACAGGTCATTCAGCCACCGCTCGCCCCAGTAGTTCACGCCGGGGAATGTCTTGTGATCGAGATTCAGCGCGGGGATCAGCTTGTCCCCGGCAATCTTCATCCCGCTGTGCGCGCCGCCGGGAAACGCGATGAATTTCTTGCCGCCCAGCCGGATGATTTGCGGATGCTGCGCGCCGCCGTTTGGCAATTCCCACACCTGATCCAGTCGCCACGCCGGTTTGTCGAAATCCACGATGTAGCGCGCGAGCTTGCCAGAGGCCGTGGCACCGTAGAGGTGGTTGCCGTCGAGGCAATAGCCGAGCGCGGCGTTCTGCGCGAGAAACCATTCGCGCACGAGTTGACCGGTGGC
Organism: uncultured Verrucomicrobiota bacterium; assembly: GCA_964544425.1. Classification (GTDB taxonomy): domain Bacteria; phylum Verrucomicrobiota; class Verrucomicrobiia; order Palsa-1439; family Palsa-1439; genus OMJI01. The sequence goes on along the minus strand of CAZJCX010000001.1, from coordinate 19,621 downwards.
GTCCCACTCGCTCAAGCGACCCGCGCCGTCGGATTCGATCACAAGCACGTGGTCGCCGAACATCGCCAGCCGCGCGGGTTGCCAGAACTTCGAATTCAGTCGCGCGACTTGGCGCCCGTTCGGATCCAGTTTCCAAACCGCGTTTTGGGCCGGCAGTGTGATGTAGAAGTTGCCGGCCGGGTCTTGTTCGAGATCGCTTGCGCCCGCCGGCACGGTGAACAATGGTTTCCACGTGTCGCCTTCGCGGACGCTGACGGTTGTGTCGTGCAACACGATCAATTTCCCATCGCGGTGGATCAATGCCTGCGGATTGGCCACCGGCCAGACGGCGAGTTTGCCGCCTTTGTCCTTGTCGAAAATCCACACGCCATCGGGCTGCGTGACGTACAGCCGGTCGGCCACCACCATGCTCTCGACGCGCGCCGGGACGACTTCGCCCGGCACGCCCCAGATATTCTGGCCGGTACCCCACTGCCGGTCGGCGCGGAAAATCGCGAAGCCTTGTCCCTCGACCGCCGTCGCCGCCCAGATGTGTTCCCCATCAGTGGCCACCGCGCTCCCGCCGCCGGTACCGCCGGAATTGTAGCGCTGCAACACTTGATCGTGGCCGATGGGCCGGTGGAGGTCGGCGAGGAACGGATTCCACGCGTTCTCGATGTAGTTGAACCAGAATGCCGCCTTGCCGTTTGGCGCGACGGAAATGTCACGAAGTCCGCCGAACACATGCCCGAGAATCCACGGGAAATCGCGCTCGTTTTCCGCGCCGAGATCGCACCACGAATCACCGGCCGCAAACTGGTACCGGGCGATGAGTGAATGATACTCGCCATCCATCTCCCACTTGCGCGCCGGCATCACGATGCCCTGCACGACGTAATCACCTGGCGGCACCGGCATATAGTTGTCGTCGAGTCCGTCCCACGTTTCCGTGTGCGTCCCGCCTTCGCGCATCGCGCCACTGAGAAAGTTCGCCACAATCCAATCCGGGTTGTCTGCCGGCGCGACACCGAGCGTCACCCGCCACGTGCCGGATGGGAGCGTGTAGGAGACGGCGTTGGTCAGCTGCGGCGTCTCGGAGGGCGCAGGCAACTGGACGCATCCGCCCAACAGCACCAGCGTGATGAAGCAGGTTGGCCGCATTGGTCACGGCTGCGCGCGCGCGCCGGCCGGCGTGAACCTGCGGCCGAGTTCCGCCGGCGGGAGCGCCGAGACTTTGAAATCGAAAGCCCGGTCGCGCGGGACGAGCAGTTCGACGGCGAGTTTGATGCCGGACCAGCTGGACCAGACGCGGGCGAAGATGTGGTTCCACCCGGCGCGCAATTTGAGCGGCTGTTCAAACTTCGGGTGAAACAGCCATTGGTTTTCGGGATGTGCTTGCATCAACTCGACGGATTCGCCATTGATCCAAACCCGCGCGCACGCACCGAGTTTGCCGAGCGCCTGCGGTTCTTCTCCGTAAGCCGGGAAGCGGGCGGAAATGGTGGTTACTGCCGGGGAGTAAACCCAAGTCGAAAAATAGGTCAAACCGACCGGCACGCCCGGCACGTTCTCGCCAACCCCTTGAGGCGCGTCGGCGGCGCGGGGATGCTCAACGACACTTTCGCTGCCAGTGATCGTTTGCCAGCGCAGTGAATGTTCTTTGCCGGTCACGTCGCGCGTGAGTTCCCCCTCGTGAGTGGCATCGAGATCAATCATCTCATCCACCGGGTATTTGGTGAAATGGAAAACGGTGCTGACGAAATTGTGACCCGGCCACTGCGGATGAGGAGTCACGGGACGGCTTTTGAGTTGCGGACTGCCAAAAGGCCCGATGGCCACCCATGATCGCAATGGCAGCGCCACGTTGTCGTTGGAGCCAGTGGCCGGGCCGCCAAACACGAGGATGGCTAGAACGACCAGCAGCGCGCTGCTTACGTTTTTCATCGTTCGGATGCTAAATTGATAGTTGACATAAGTCAAACATCCATGTTAAATGACCAATATCAGACGAGGTATTTTTTGGTCAAACTAGGGAAACATCGTAGCGCAGCTTCCAGCCCGACGCGCAACAAACATTCGGCCATTCTCTCCGAATTGCGCGCCGATATTGTTCGAGGTCGGTTTTCTCCGGGAATGCGTCTGCCGCCACAACGTGACATGATCGCGGATTATGCCGTCAGCTTGCCGACGTTGCAGCGGGCGTTTGAGGGTCTGCAGCGCGATGGTTTCATTGAGACACGGGGGCGCAATGGGACGTTTGTCACGTCGCACCCGCCGCATCTCACCCACTACAGTTTTGTCTTTCAACACAACCCCGGGGAAACTGAGCATTGGTCATTGTTTCATCGGGCATTGGCGCAGGAGGCGGCGATCATTGGGAACCAAGTCACGAAACGCGCGACCGTTTTTTACGGCGCGCATCCGCAGAGCGCCCGCCGCCACGACTACCTCAGTCTGCTCAACGAAGTACAACGTCATCGGGTTGCCGGGCTGATTTTTGCCGACGCGATCCACGCGTTTATCGGAACACCGGTGCTCGACGAGCCGGGCATCCCGCGCGTGGCGATTCAGATGGCGAGTTCCGCGTCGAAGGTGCTCTCCGTTTATCCGAGCATGGAGAGTTTTTTTGATCAAGCCCTCGACCGGCTGCGCGCGCAGGGGCGGCGTCGGATCGCCCTGCTGGCCGCTGCGGGCTACACACAGGGTTCGCCATTGGACAACTACTTCGATGCCGCCGTGGCACAACGCGGACTGACCTGCCCGACGCGCTGGCAGCAAACTGTCGTAGCCCACGATCCCGTCTGGGCGGCGAACTGCGTTGAATTGCCGATGCACGCGCCCCCGGGCG
>CAZJCX010000001.1:13089-16761 GCA_964544425.1 uncultured Verrucomicrobiota bacterium | reverse complement strand
ATCATCGCGGACGATCATCTGGTGGCGGAGGCGACTCGCGGGCTGGCCGCGGCGGGCGTGGCCCCCGGCAAGGACTTGGATGTGATCGCACACTGCAACTATCCGTGGCCCCCCTCGGTGTCGTTGCCGGTGACGTGGTTGGGATTTGATGTGAAGGAAATCGTGGCGAAGTGCGTGGAGTTGATCGATCGGGTTCGTCAACAAGTGACCGTGCCGTCCCACACGGACGTGCCGGCCAAGTTTGTCGTGGCCTAGCACGACGGAAAGCAGCAGGCACAATATGAAACACAAAACACTGGCACTGATAGCGGCGGCGAGTTTGGCCTGGCTGGGCACCAGCGAGGCAACGATTGTCACCTTTACCGGTGGCGATTTGGGAGAGGGGTTGGATCTCACGGGAACATTTCCCTATGCAGTCAACGTGAACGGATCGGGATTGACCATTCAGGGTATCGCGTTTACTTCCGACACGGCGACTACAGGGTTGGCACAGTACAACACCCAGCCCTTCGTCAACCCCTTCACTCCCAGCTATGGGGCGTCGGCAAATGATGACGCGCTGGAATCGCTGGTGAGCGCCGGACGATATGCGAACAACTCGATTGATGGAACCTTCCCGTTCACCTATGAGATGAGCAATCTCACGGCGAACGCTTCCTACAAACTGCAGATCATCTACTTCGACAACGGGCGCGCGTTTGAAGTCGGCTTCAATGACGGCCCCACCAACACGGTCGTCAGTCTCGCGCTGGACGCGAATAACGGCACGTTACTGGTCACGAATGTGAACGCCTCGGTGAATGGAATCATCTCGTTCACGCACCGCTACAACTCGGGTTTGCCCAACGGCAACTTGCCGCTGCTGTACGGGTTCACCCTCGAATCAATGGATGTGGCGGCAGTCCCCGAACCATCCACGCTCCTCCTCATCGGCGTCGGCGCGGCGGCGCTCATCCGCTGGGGACGGCAGCGGAGATAGGACTCATGCCGGCACGCACAGTCCGCCGGACGGCATTCACGTTAATTGAGCTATTGGTGGTGATTGCGATCATCGCCTTGCTGGCCGCCCTCTTATTGCCGGCGCTCAAACAGGCGCGGGCGCGGGCGCGGTGGGTGGGGTGCGTGAACAACCAACGACAGGTTTACCTCGGCGTGCTCACCTTCTCGACGGACCATGATGGCTTCGCACCGGGCGCCATCGGCGACGCCAGCAGCGGCGGCAATCCCAATGACGGAGTGGGACAGCTGATTCCTTACAGCGGCAGTTCGATCAGCAAGACCGGGATTCTGGTGCGGACTAATTACCTGCCGGCGTGGCGGGTGTTCGGCTGTCCGGAGATGGTGGCGCGGCCGCAGGAAATACAGCGGCTGTGGGAGACGTTCTTCGGCTGGACCCTGCCGTTCAAGAGTCTGTATCATTACGTCTTCAATGAGGTGTACGTCGGCATCGGGAATTACGACGCGAACACTCTCACCGCCACGCCAGTCGCCAACTGGTATGGCTTGGCGCTGCCGTGGAAAATCTCCAATGCAAGCCCGTGGTGTGGCGGCGACAACAACCCAAGCGGGACAATGCTGGCAATGTGTTCCAACTACCACAAAGATTACACTCAAGCGTGGGGGTTCTATGATCCCGCGTACTGCAACTCCGTGCTCGGCGGCTTCTCCATGCACCCCGGGATGATCACCAAAGGCACGCCAACGGTCTGGCTAGATGGCCACGCGGATCTCGGCAAGGGTGTGTTTTGGCAGGATTACTCCCCCTACTGGGTCGGCTACCGGGCTGTGGCCACCAACTAGACCGCCCGCCATCCTCCGCTCTATGAACTGGCAAACTCATCCGTGGGCCGGCGTGTTTCCGGCGACCCTCTGTCCCTTTCACGAAGATGAGTCCATCGACGAGGCCGGGCTGCGGGCCTATATCCGCGAGCTGGCGGCTGTGCCCGGCGTGAAGGGGCTCGTCCCCAACGGGCACACCGGCGAGATCATGTCACTGCGCCCCGCCGAACGGGCGCGCGTGACAAAGATTGTCGCCGAGGAAGTGGCTGGGCGCGTCAAAGTCATCTCCGGCGTCAGCGCGGAGGGATCGCTCGAAGCCATTGATCACGCCCGCGAAGCCAAGGCGGCCGGGGCGGACGCGATCTTGCTCATGCCGCCGCATCATTGGTTGCGGTTCGGACGCACCAGCGAGACGGCGGTCGGGTTCATCCAGGACGTGGCGGCGGGCGCGAACATCAACATTGTCGTCCACCAGTACCCCGCCTGGACGAAAGCCGGGTATTCGCTGCACGAGATGTTGGAGATGGTACAGATTCCGCAAGTGGTCTCGATCAAAATGGGCACGCGCGACATGGCCCGGTGGCGCTACGATTACGAGAAGCTCAAGGAAGCCGCGCCGAACAAGCCGATCGTCACCTGCCACGATGAATACTTGCTCGCATCGCTGCTCGAGGGCGCGGACGGCGCGCTGGTCGGGTTTGCGGGGTTTGCACCGGAATTGATCGTGAAAGTCGTCCACCGCGCCTTGAGCGGCGACCTCGCGGGCGCGCGCGCCGCGCGGGCCGAGGTGGATGCTTTCGCCCGCATCATCTACAGTTTTGGCGAGCCGACTAGCGACGCGCACCAGCGGATGAAATGCGCCCGGTGGTTGTTGCAGAAATTTCCGTCGCCCGTCGTGCGCCGACCATTGCGGCCGTTGCCACCGGCGGCGGTGGAAAAAATCCGCGCCGGCTTGGCAGCCATTGGGGCGCTGTGAAAATCCGGCAGGTGACGGATCATCCGGCAATTCATCATCATCCGTTCTACTACATCCCGGCTTACGACGACGCGATGCGCCGGCTCATCTTCGTCTCGCATCGAACGGGGCGACCGGAAATCTTCGCCGAGGAACGCGCCACGGGCGAGTTGCGCCAACTCACGCATCATCCCGGACTGGCGGAGTGGTCCATTCATCCGTCACACGATGGCCGGTACGTCTATTTCACCGATGCGCACGGTGGCTGGCGCGTGAATTGTGAGTCGCTGCTGGAAGAGTGTCTCGTCGAGTTTGGCGGTGCGACCCGAGAAACCGGGATGGTGGGGGCCGCGCTGGGGACGACGACGTTGAGTCATGATGACCGGTACTGGGCGGTGGCGTTGCAGGGGCGGCTGAGTGTGGTTGAGACTGCGACCGGTAAGACTAACGTCATCCTCGAACGTGACACGGTGGGGCATCCCCAGTTTCATCCCAATGACAATTCGCTGCTCCGCTACGCCGGGCCGTATCATGCCCGCATCTGGGTCATCAACCGCGACGGGACAGGCAACCGGTTGGTGTACTCGCGGAAAGCTAATGAATGGATCGTCCACGAAGTGTGGCGGCCGGGCAGTCGCGAGATCATCACGGCCAACTGGCCACACGGTTGCATCGGGATCAACATTGACACAGGCGTGGTGCGCCCGGTCTGTTCCTTCAACGCGTGGCATCCGATGATCAATCGCGCCGGCAACTTGATGGTGGCGGATACGACATTCCCCGATCGCGGGCTGCAGTTGTTTGACCCGTTGGATGGTGTGGGTGCGCCGCGCTTCCTTTGCGAATCTGGGGCAAGCAATCAGGGCGCGCATTGGAACACCGATCATTGTCCCTACGACGACGGGCCGGTGAATGTCCACGCGCCGCAACACACCCAT
>CAZJCX010000001.1:6543-13077 GCA_964544425.1 uncultured Verrucomicrobiota bacterium | reverse complement strand
CTTTTCGCCTGATGGCCGGTCGGTCGTGTTCACGAGCGACCGCACGGGCGTCGCGCAACTCTATGAAATCGAAATTTCAGCGATGGAGACAATCTGATGGATCAACCGCGGGCCGTGTATATCAACTGGGCAGCCTATGATGAGGTGGGCGACAAGGTTGAACTCACCGAAACGCTGGCGATGCGGCAACTGGATGAATTGCTGCGCCTGCGAGAATGGGGGGTTCGCCTCGACGCGTATGTGATGGACGCTTTTTGGTACGCGCCGGAGGGCGGCTACCGGACGTGGCGCCAGCCGCATTGGCCCACCGGGCCGGATCGCTGGCTGGATCGGTGCCTGGAAAATCGCGTCCAGCCCGGCCTGTGGCTCTCGACCAACACGCTTTGCGGACTGAAGTGCCACCCCGCGTGGCAGGATTCGCTGAGCACCACGGGCGGGTCGTTCTGCTTTTTCCACGGCAATTACCTGCCGCACCTGCTGGAGACCATGCACCTCTGGTTCGAGCGGGGCGTCCAGCTCTTCAAATTCGACTTTGCGGATCTCACCGCGGCAACACCTGCGTTGGAGCGGACGCTGTTGCCCTCCGAAATCATCGAACTCAACTGCGCCACTTTCCGCGCGGCGCTGAAGAGTTTCCGCGCCCACCATCCGGGGGTTACTTTCCTCGCGTACAACGGGTTTGAAGAGTACCCATATCATCCGCCAAGCGGACGCACGTACGTGACCCAGAGCGGAACGTTTCTGCCCTTCCGCAAGACCATTGACGCCCGGTGGTTGGAGGCGTTTGACTCGCTGTACTGCGGCGACCCCCGGCTGGCGGACATCCCCTGCGCCAATTTTTGGCGCGCCAAGGACATCTACTCCGATCACATGGTGCGGGTCTATTTGCAGAACGGGATTCCCTTGGAGCGGATTGATAACTGCGGGTTCATGATCGGCACCACCGCCACCTGTTACTACCGGCGCACGGCGGCTTGGCAGGGAATGCTGCTCCTGTCGCTGGCGCGGGGCGGTTGGCTGAATGCCTATTACGGGAATCTCGACCTGCTCGACGAACCGAAGGCTCGCTGGTTTGCTCGCGCGCAAGCCTTGTTCTTCCCGCTGCAAGCCACGGCCCGATTCGCTCCATTTGGCGGCGTACCCGGGCAGGCGGAACCTTACGGCTTTTCCTGCGCCACCTCGACGGGGACGTTGTACACGGTCGTCAATCCGTCACAAAGCACCACGCGCCTCACCTTGCCGGGCGCGGTCCAGCCTGCTCGCGTGCTTTTTGCGGATGCGGGATTTGTCCCCACCGTGACTGGCGGAGCAGTGGAATTGGGCGCGGAACAGTTGGCGTTGGTGGGGACGGGTTCATTTGCGTCGCCCGAGTTCGACCTCGGAATCCAAGCCGATGTCCGGATCCCGGATACCATTGAACGCGTGGATGTCACCCCCCAACCGGACGGGGACAAGGCGTTGCTGATGAAAGTTGAAGCGCCCCGCGCAGGATCGCTCCGCGTTCTGTTCCGCCAAACCGAGGCGTGGGGTGGACCACTGCGCAGCACGGGCGGCGGTCCACCCAACTGGCAGACAATGGACAAGCTCCTGCAGATCACGGCCGTCCAGGAAGGTCGTTCCCTGCCGGTGACGGCGGCCCACGACAAGATTATCTGGAGCGGCCTCTCGTGGGCGGCCGGTGAATTTCCTGTGGCGGCCACCGCGCCGGTCACGATTCGGTGTGTCACCGCCGAACCGAACTCCGTGAAACTGTCAGCCGAGGTGTTTTTGGTACAGTACCAGATATCATGAGATCGCCCACGCTGCGCTGTGTCATTGTCGGTTTCGGATCCATCAGCAGATACATGCTGCCATTTCTGCAGCAACAACCGTGGTTTGAATTGGCCGGCACGGTGGAAGTGAATGATTCGCTCGCCGCCGCTTTACCGGGTTGCGACGCCGTGATCATCAACACGCCGGCGGAGTTGCACTACACGCAATGCCGGGAGGCGTTGCAGGCCGGTAAGCATGTGCTCGTGGCGAAGCCGATCACCACCAACTTCGCGCAAGCGGTGGAGTTGGTTGGTTTGGCGAAGCAGCAGGGAGTCACGCTCGCCGTCGGCCAGCAGATGCGGTACAACCGGCATTACACGGCGGTGCGGCGGTTTGTGGAATCGGGAAAGATCGGGAACGTGGAGGCGGTGTGGCTCATGAATTCCAAGCCGCGTCCCAAACCCGGTAACTTGGGTCAGCTCGATCAACCGGCCCTTTACGAAATGGCCTGTCATCATTTCGATTCGCTCTTGGCCATACTCGGCGAGCCGGTGCCGGAGTGGATTGTCGCCGATGGGTTCCGGCCGTCATGGTCGCCGTATGCCGGCCCGTGCATGGTGAACGCGCTGGTTGAGTTGCGCGGAGGCATCCACGTCAGTTACCACGGCGGGTTCTCAGCGCAGGCGCCGATGTATGAACTGCGGCTGGAGGGAACGAAAGGCGCCCTGCGATGTCGCGGAATTCACATGAGCCATCCGCTGATGACGTACGACTTGGCCGCGACGGATGTGGAAGAGGGCGTACCGGCGGACGATCCGTTTGTGCCGTTCCTCGGCGCGTGGCACGCCTATGTGACCGGTGGTCCAGCACCGTCCTTCAGCGGTCGGAACAACCTGAAAGTGTTCGCGATGCTCGGCGGCGCGATTGAGTCGGTGCAGACTGGACGGCGCGTCGCGATTGCGGACAATCCCCGGTATGCCTGCGCCTTTTGAAATCGTCACCCACTCGCCCGGACCCGGTAATCCCTCGACTTACCTCGTGCGGCAAGGCGACCGGGTTCTGGGAGGGTTCGGCAGTAATTACTACCGGTCGTGGGTCTTCCCGCTTTATGCGCCGAGCGGGCGCACGGTGCTGGACGCGTTCCCTGTTGATCATCCCTTCCACAACGGCATCTTCGTCGCGCAGTACCCGGTGCGCTGTGGCAATCGGGAGGGAAATTTTTGGGTGACACCGCCCCGTCGTTCGGCTGACGACCCGGTTTACACCAAAATCGGACGGTGCGACGCGCAAGGCGAACCAGTCGTCTCAGGGTCACGACTCACGCTCCGCAGCGTTTGGCGGGATGAGAACGAGCAACCCTTGCTCGACGAAGAACGCATCATCGAGTTTGGCGCAACTGCGTCCGCCACGGTCTGCGAAGTCACCACGCGCAAGATCGCGGCCTACGGCCCGGTGGAATTCCCGGCAACAAAGTACGGCGGCATTGGCGCGCGGATCGAGCCGCGCTTGTTGCCGGCACTGGGGGGGCGCATCGAGACCGCTGACCGCCGCGTGACCTACCGGCAGAAGGACTGGGGCGTCGTGTTGGAAGCGGACGGGCCGTGGTTGGTCCGGGAATACGGGATGTGCCTGTACAATCCGACGCTAAATCGCAGAGTGGACCTTGCCGCCGGTGAGTCTTGGAGCGGTCGCTTGCGCGTGGAGGCGTTTGGATGACCGCCCCGCCCGCGTCTGATGGTCGCGCTTGTTCCGCGCGCATGAGAGCGTGATTGACGGCGACGCGGGGCGTGTGTCAGAAGGTGGCACTATTTTATGAGGACATTGACGAGAGTTGAGATCGCGCAGGTGGCGGACTTCGAGGTGGACGGGGCGGGGACGAATGCGGCATGGGAACGGGCGGCTTGGTTGACGTTGGAGCGGGTGGGGCAGGGGTTGAGCCGGTATGCGACCCGCGCGAAAGTGTTGTACTCGGCGACCGGGATCTATTTTCTGACCGATGCTGAGGATACCCGGATCAATTGCACGTTGCGGGAGGATTTCGCGGATTTGTTTCGCGAAGACGTGATCGAGGTGTTTCTGTGGACCGATGAACGGCACCCGGTCTATTTCGAGTACGAAATTTCACCGCTCAATTTCGAGTTGCCGATTCTGGTTTCCAACGACGGCGGGCGCTTCTGCGGGTGGCGTCCCTGGCACTACACCGGTAGCCGTCGCACCCGGCACGCGACGCGCGTGACCGCGCCGGGCTGGACGACGGAATTTTTCATCCCGTTCGATTTACTGGTGGGAGTGGGGCGGTCTCACCCCAAGCGCGGGGATCATTGGCGGGCGAACATTTACCGGATTGATACCGATGAAGCGCCGGCCTCACAGTGGGCGTGGTGCCCGGCGACGGACGGGAATTTCCACGATTACCAGAACTTCGGCACCATCCTGTTCCGTTAGCAAATCCGTCCGCGCTTGCCCGCGATGCCGTGGGCGACGGGCGGCTGGCCGTTCACGCTGATCCAGCGCTCGTCCAATGGGTCGCTCGCCAACTGATACCGGCTGTCGGACGAGAGGCGGAAGCGATTGGTCTGGTTGTCGAGGCTGGCGTGGACGGTATAGACGTTGAACATCAACACGTCGCCCAGCCGGTACTCGGTGGTCAGCCAGCGGCCGCCGAGGTTTTCGCGGAGGGTGACCGGGTTGGACGCCAGCGCGCCGCCCCACTGCCAACCGCGTTTGCCGGTGGCGAAGTCGGCGGCGTCGGGCCGGTTGACGCAGTAGGTGTCCACGTCCCGTTGCAGGTATTTCTTAAGCCGGTCGGTTTTGTGGATCGAGTCTTCGAGGATCATCAGGCCGCCGAGTTCATAGGGCACGTCGCCGAGCGGCGTCCACGAGGTGTAAAGCTGGTGCGTGCCGCGGCCCATGTACACCACGTCGCTGTGCGGGTACGTGCCCGGCATGCCGCCCGAAATGCAGCGGAACCACGTGAAATCGTAATGCCGCACCGGCCCGCCGAGGAGTTTCCCGTAGAATTCCATCATCGGTCCGGCGTACAGCACCCGCGCGAGGGGCTCGTTGTCGTTGCCGTACTTGTCGGAGAACGCATGTTGCTTGCCGGGCGCTGTCACGGCGTCGAGGAGCGGGTGGTTGTGATCAAGATAACCCTCGGCATCGAGGCGGCGGATGATCTCGGCGCGGGCTGCGAGCACGTCCTCGCTGTTGAGATAATCGCGCAGGAAAATGTAACCGTCGGCGCGCATTCGTTCGCGGAGGGAGATCGGGTCGTCGAGGATGTCGTTGGATTCGCGCAGTTCACCGAATGCGTCCGGGGACAGGTCGAGTGGGTGGCGCAGGGAAGTCAACGGAGCGGTCGTCGTCAGCATATTCTTCCTCGTTTGCCGGTCGGGCCGTGCGCGATGGGCGGCTGGCCGTCAATGCTGATCCAGCGTTCGTCCACGGGATCGCTGGCGAGTTGGTAGCGCGTGTCGGAGGTGATCCGCATTTGCTTGGTTTGGTTGTCGAGGAACGCGTGGATGGTGAACATCGAAAATGTCAGCAGGTCGCCCACCTTGAACTCCGCCGTCAACCAGCGGCCGCCCAATTTCTCGCGCAGGGATACCGGGTTGTTCGTGAGCCAGCCGCTCCAATGCCACGTCTTCTTGCCGTCGGCAATCTCGGCCCCATCCGGATAATTCACGCAATACGTGTCCACATCGCGGCTGGTGTAATTCTTCAGTCGGTCGCGCTGCCGGTAGGAGCCTTCCAGCATCATCAGGCCGCCCATCTCAAACGACACGTCGCCGTACGGAATCCACGCCGTGTAAAGCCGGTGCGTCCCGCGGCCCATGTACACGATGTCGCAGTGGGGCGGCGCGCCGTTCTGATTCGTCGAGCACGGCCGAAACCATTTGTAGTCGAACGCCCGCGCCGGCCCGCCGAGTAGCCGCGAGTAGAAATTGAGGATGCGATCGCCAAACACAATCCGATCAATCGCCGGATTGTTCTCCGCATACTGCGGCGCCCAGCCGATGTCCTTGCCGGGAACGCAGACCGCCTCCTCCGCCGGGTAGTCAGGGTCAATCCAGCCATCCGCCTGCAACCGCTCGCACACCACGCGTCGAGCGGCCAGGATGTCGTCCCGCTCGAAAAAGCCGGGGATGTACAGATAACCATCCTGCTCGACGCGCGCGCGCAATTCGACGGGATCGGCCAGAGCGTCTGACGAATCACGCAACAGGCCAAACGCGGCCGGGGACGTGTCCACTTCCAGTTTGAGCGCGGTAAGGCGCGGAATGGTTGCGACCATGCGGCCATAGTAGCAGCCCCTGCGATATTTGGAATGGCATGGCTGGCCGTAAACTTGTACATTCTGGTCGTGTCCACAACGGGGCTAATTTTCCGCAGTGCGGCGACGACACAGCTCGGCCGCATTACGATGGCGGGATTTCTGCGAAACAACCCCGGCATCCCGTCCGGCCGCCCGCGTGTGCTCGGCAGTTACGCTGCCGTGTACGTGGTGGATGGCGCGGGCCGGCACGCGGACGCCAATGGCTACGCGCAAGCCATCCAACCCGGCGACTTGATACTGCTGTTTCCGGAATTGGCGCACTCGTACGGCGGTCCGTGGTCGGAGTTCTACCTTGTGTTTGCTGGCCCGGTGTTCGACTTGTGGCGGCAACAGGGGCTCCTCGATGCGCGGCGGCCGGTGCTGCACTTGGAGCCGGTGGACTACTGGTTGAGCCGGTTCGAATCGGTCCTGGGCGCGCCGCGCAAAGTCGGTTTCGCCCCGCCGCT
>CAZJCX010000001.1:3961-6533 GCA_964544425.1 uncultured Verrucomicrobiota bacterium | reverse complement strand
GAAGCGGTGCTCGGCGAAGCGTTGCTCGGCGGGGTGAAAGCGAGCGGCGACCTCGATTGGGTCGCGAAAGCGTGCGCGTTGTTGGAAAGTGATCTGAGCCGGGAAGTGGACTTGCACGATCTGGCCGCGAAGCTGGGGACGTCATTCGACAGTTTTCGCAAACGGTTCACGAAGATTGTCGGCCGCCCCCCCGCGCAGTACCGCAGCCACCGGCTCATTGACCGCGCCTGTGAACTGATGCAGCAAGGCGCGTTGACCGACAAGCAGATCGCCGCCCAACTCGGTTTCTGCGATGAGTTCCACTTCTCGCGCCGCTTCAAAGCCGTGACCGGCAAATCTCCCCGCGAGTTTCGTCGGGCGCTACCGACCGGCTAGCCGGCGAGGACTTGGCGGATCGTCTCGAGCGTCTCGGCGAGGCGGAAAGGTTTGTGGATGTAACCGTCGAGCGGAAGTTGGTTCATCAGGACGCGGATGCGCAGGTCGTCCACACCGGAGCAGAGGATGACTTTAACAGTTGGGTTGAGTTTCCGCAGATGTGTCAACGTCGCCGCGCCGTCGAGGCCGGGTAGATGGTAGTCGAGCAAGACCACCGGCAACGTCTGGCTCTGGCGATTAAACATCTCCAGCGCCTTGGCCGGGTGACCGCAACTGAGCACCTCGTAGCCATGTTTGCGGAGTGCGCCGCGAACGAGCGTGCAAAAAGTTTCGTCGTCATCAATGAGAAATACCCGGGTGACGGTGGTGGCGGTCACGACCGGCAGTTCGACATCATCGCGCAGTTGGATCATGCGCGGTAGTTTAGCAGCGGGGGTGCCAGCTTACCGGTGGCGAAAAAACTCGATCGTCTGCGCGAGTCCATCTGCCAGATTGCCAACAGGTTGAAAGCCGGTGGCGCGAAGTTTGGCGATGCTGGCCAGCGAGTGTTTCACGTCGCCGGGCCGGTCGGGGGCGTGTTGGATTTGAGAACGGGAGCCAGTCAGACGGACAATTTCCTGCGCGAGGTCGGCGACGGTGATGCGCTGGCCGTAGGCGATGTTGAAGACGCCGGTGGCTTGGCTTTGGGTGGCGAGGAAGACGTTGGCGGCGACGATGTCTGTGACGAAGATGAAATCCCGCGTTTGCGTACCGTCGCCGTAAATGGTGATCGGCTCGTGTTTCAGCGCGCGGGCGATGAAGATGGGAACCGCAGCGGCGTACTGACTTTTTGGGTCTTGCCGGGGGCCGAAGACATTAAAGTAGCGGAGGCAGGCAGTGGCCAGCCGGCCTTCGCGGGTGAACATCTGGCAGTAGTACTCGCCGTCCAGTTTCGTCACCGCGTAGGGGCTTTTCGGTTCCGGGAACATTGTTTCCATTTTGGGAACGACCGGATTGTCGCCGTAAATCGCCGCCGAGGTGCTGAAACAAAGCTTCTTCACGTGGGCGCGCGCGGCTTCTTCGAGGACGATCAACGTGCCGGTCGTGTTGATTTCGTTGCACTCGACCGGCTGTTGCATGGATTCCGGCACGCTGATCATTGCGGCGAGGTGGAAGACGTAGTCCACACCCTGCATGGCTTGCCGGACGAGATCGCGGTCGAGGATTGAGCCGCGGACAAGCTCGTGGCGAAATCCGGCGAGGTTGTGGAGGAAACCGCTGCGGAGATTGTCGAGCACACGCACGTCTGCGCGCGCCTGAAAATGTTCCACGAGGTGACTGCCGATAAATCCCGCTCCGCCGGTGACCAGCACGCGCATAATGGCCGTGTTGCTACCCGGCGGGCAGCCGACCGTCAACCCGAAAACACTCTCAGTACACGTACGGTTCGCTCAGGTCGAACGCGTTTTGAATCAGGCGGATGTCATCGGGCCGGGCAGCTTCCTGGCGCAGGATCACTTCCACGATGTCGAACCGCCACCGGACTTGCGGGTACTGGAGCAGGCGCAGGTAATCCAAGGCGGTTTGGCTCATGTGTTTTTGTTTTTCGCGATTTACGGCTTCGCTGGGCGCGCCGAAGTTGTCGCTCGCGCGGGTTTTCACCTCCACGAACACCAGCCATTCGCCGTCGCGACAGACGAGGTCAATCTCGCCCGACCGGCTTTTGAATCGCGGCACGAGGATCTTGTAGCCGCGCCGCTTGAGGAACTGGGCCGCGAATTCCTCACCGCGTTCGCCCAGCTCAATCTTCGCGGTCGGCCGCAGCGCTTTTGGTCGAAGCCAGTTCCAGGGCATGACGCACGGGGGCGAATGAACGCCGGTGAATCGGCGACGGGCCGAACTGCCGCAATGCGCGGAGATGCTCGGCGGTGCCGTAGCCTTTGTGTTTGGCAAAATTGAATTGCGGAAACCGGTCGTGCCACTCCTGCATGAGCCGGTCGCGGGTGACTTTGGCGATAACGCTCGCCGCCGCGATGGAAAAGCTCTTGCCGTCTCCGCCCACGATGGCCGTTTGGGAGTAGGGGAGGGAACGTACCCGGCGCCCATCCACCAGAATGTGGTCGGGCGCCACCGCGAGGCCGGTCAGCGCGGCCAACATCGCGCGCCCCGTCGCGCGCAGGATGTTGTCGCGATCAATGACCTCCACGTCCACGATCCC
>CAZJCX010000001.1:3590-3856 GCA_964544425.1 uncultured Verrucomicrobiota bacterium | reverse complement strand
TCGCCACCACCGGCCCCGCCAGCGGCCCTCGACCGGCTTCATCCACCCCGGCGACGCGCTGGGCG
Organism: uncultured Verrucomicrobiota bacterium; assembly: GCA_964544425.1. Taxonomy (GTDB): domain Bacteria; phylum Verrucomicrobiota; class Verrucomicrobiia; order Palsa-1439; family Palsa-1439; genus OMJI01. The sequence continues at coordinate 3,791 of CAZJCX010000001.1, read as the reverse complement.
CCCGCGCTCCAAGCTCCCTGCTCGTAGCGGAGCATGTCCATGACGGGCGAAAGGTCAGGCCTCGGCGACTTTGGTGGCGGTCTTGCCGATGCGGTCGCGCAGGTAATACAGTTTGGCGCGGTGAACCTTGCCGCGTTTCTCGACTTCGATCTTTTGGATGAACGGCGAGTGAACGGGGAACACGCGCTCGACACCCTCGCC
>CAZJCX010000001.1:0-3580 GCA_964544425.1 uncultured Verrucomicrobiota bacterium | reverse complement strand
GGTGAATGTCTCGGCGAGGCCGCGCCCTTGTTTGTTGATGACGAGGCCGCTGAATACTTGGATCCGTTCCCGGTCGGCTTCGCGGATGCGGGTGTGGACTTTGATGCTGTCGCCGACGCCGAACGGCGTCACATCGGTGCGGAGCTGTTCTTGATGAATTTTCTCGATGACGTTCATAGTTGTGTTCCTTCCAACAAATCGGGTCTGCGTTTCTGTGTGCGGTTGCGCGCCTGTTCGGCGCGCCATCGCGCAATTTCTTCGTGGTTACCGGACACCAACACGTCCGGCACCTTCATCCCGCGAAACTCAGCGGGCCGGGTGTACTGCGGCCCTTCGAGCAAGCCGGCCGCGAACGAATCGCGCGCCGCGCTTTCCGCATCGCCCAACACCCCCGGCACGTGCCGCGCCACTGCGTCCACCACCACGGCGGCGGCCAGCGCGCCATTGGTCAGCACGTAGTCGCCGATGCTGATCTCGTCGTCCACCAACGCCTCGCGGACGCGCTCGTCCACGCCCTCGTAGTGGCCGCAGATGATCAACACGTGCGGCTGCTGTGCCAGCTCGCGCGCCACCGCGGTCGTGAGCGGCCGCCCTTGCGGACACATCAGCACGACGCGCGTGTCGGCGCGTTGCAACGTTTCCACGGCTTCAAAGATCGGTTCGGGCTTGAGCAACATGCCCGGGCCACCGCCAAACGGCTTGTCATCCACGACGCGGTGTTTGTCGTGGGTGAAATCGCGAAGATTGTGGACGCGTACCGCCACCAACCCCCGCTCGCTCGCGCGTTTGAGGATGCTTTCTTCCAGCGGACCTTCGAGCATCCGCGGGAACAACGTCAGCACATCAAACTGCACGCTCGTCCGCCGGCGGTTCCCCCGCCGGCGCTTCGCTGCTGCCGCCCGGCTGGCGGCGGCCGCCCGGCTCGATGATTTCCAACATCGCGCGTTTGCCCAGCTTCGCGGCGGCACTGGTCAAGAGGGTCCGAATCGCGGTGATGGTGCGACCGCTCTTGCCGATGACTTTGCCGACATCGGTCTGGTTCAGCCGCACCTCAAATACCACCACGCGCTCGCCGTCCACTTCGGTCACGTTCACCTCGTCGGGGTGGTCCACCAGCGCTTTCACCACGTACTCGATAAACGCTTTCATGATCGCTCTCTTCGTCCGTCGAGCCGACACCGCGACCGCGGACCGGTCACGCCGCGGCGGACGCCCCCGCGCGTTCGGCCTTCTTCAAAATGCTGCGCACAGTGTCGCTCGGCTGGGCGCCCTTTGTGATCCAGTAGCGGGCGCGGTCGAGGTTGACCATGCAATTGTTCGCGGTCTTCTTCGGGTCGTAAGTGCCGATGTTTTCGATGAAGCGCCCGTCGCGTGGGCTGCGTCCATCGGCCACCACAATTCGGTACGCAGGGCTGTTGCGAGCTCCAACGCGCCGTAGTCTGATTCTGACTGCCATTGTCTTACCTTCCTACCGGGCCAAGCCCCAAACCGCGGGGCGCATTCGCGACCAACCCGCGGCGGGCCATCGCTTTCTGCATTTTGCCCATGTCTTTCATCATCCGTTTCATCATGCCGAATTGTTTCAGCAGATGGTTCACATCCGCGACCGTCGTGCCGCTGCCTTTGGCGATGCGCACCCGGCGGTTCGCGTTCAAAATCTCAGGCTGCCGGCGTTCCTTGAGGGTCATCGAATTGATGATTGCTTCAACCCGTTTCAGCTCAGCCTCGCCCGCACTGAGGTCGGGCATCTTACCCATTCCCGGCAACATGCCAAGCAGATTTTCGAGCGGCCCGAGCTTCTTCAATTGCTTCAATTGGCCCAGAAAATCCTCCAAATTCATGGATTGATCGGCCAGTTTGCTGCTCAACTGCTCGGCCTGCTTGGCGTCGAACGTTTCTTGCGCCTTCTCCACCAAACCCACCACGTCGCCCATCCCGAGTATCCGCCCGGCCATCCGCTCGGCTTGGAAAGCCTCGATCTCGTCCAGTTTTTCCCCGACGCCCGCAAACTTGATCGGCTTGCCGGTCACGGCGCGCATCGAAAGCGCCGCGCCACCGCGCGCATCACCGTCCAACTTCGTCAGCACAATTCCAGTCAATCCCAATGCCTTGTCAAAATGCTCCGCGATGTTCACCGCCTCCTGGCCGGTCGCCGCATCCGCCACGAGCAAGATTTCCGTCGGCTTGACCGAATCCCGCAACCGCACCAACTCCTGCACCAGTTTCTCGTCAATGTGCAGCCGACCGGCCGTATCGAAAATCACGAGGTCACAGCCCTGTACCCGCGCAACCTCCAACGCCCGTTTTGCAATCGCCCCCACGTCCTGCTCCCCGCGCGCCGCGAATGTGGGGATGCCGAGTTGCTTGCCAAGCGTCTCCAACTGGTCAATCGCCGCGGGCCGGTAGACATCGCACGCCACCAACATCGGCTTGCGTCCCTGTTTCATCAGCCATTTCGCCAGCTTACCGGCGGTCGTGGTCTTTCCCGCCCCATGTAACCCGCACATCAGCCAGTTACCCGGTGTCGTGTTCGCCGTCCCGGCGGCATTCCCGCCCATCAACGCGACCAACTCATCATGAACAATCTTCACGATCTGCTGGCCGGGGGTCACGCTGGAAAGCACTTCCTGGCCGAGGGCCCGCGTCTTGGTTTTCTCGATGAAATCCTTCGCGACCTTGTAGTTCACGTCCGCTTCCAGCAACGCCAGCCGCACCTCGCGCAACGCGTCGCTGACGTTTTTCTCCGTCAGCTTCCCGTAACCGCGCAAATTACGCAGGACACCCTGCAGTTTGTCTGAAAGATTACTGAACACGCCGCAAGAAGTATCCGTCAGGCCTTACGGAGTTCAAGGAAATTGATGGGACGCCGCCGACCCGGCCGGCCGGCATGTTCCCAGAAACTCCGGCTTCACGAAAAGTGGCGAATGCGCGGCCGCGGAGGTGCCCGGCTCGCCCAAATCACAAACGGCTGCGTGCAACTCGGCGGCAAGTGTTTTGCGGTCCCCGTGCCACCGGCTGCGTCCGAAGCGGACAGTTACCAGGATCGCCTCGTGACCGAGCAGCCGCCACAAATGCGGCAGCAACGTCATCTCGCCCCACCAACACACTTCCTGCGCGGGGTCGCCCGTTGGCAAGTCATAGCGGATGCGGGCGGGCACCACCGGCCAGGACTCCGCTGCCGCCACGGCCAGCAGCGAACTGTGAAACGGCCGCACCGTCCGGCCATCGGTGCTGGTGCCTTCGGGAAACATCACGACGGGAACCGCCTGCTGCCCGGCAAAGTGCAACTGGTCGTTGGCAGTCACCACTGCGCGCCGCTCCTGTCGGCGGAGGAAAATAGTTCCCGCGCAACTCGCCAGCCAACCAAACCACGGCCAGCTGCGCACTTCGGCTTTGGCGACGAATCGGAGGGGCGCGATGGCGCCCAGCACGACGATGTCGAGATAGCTGAGATGATTGCACACCACGACCGGAGCCGCGGCGCACCGGCCGCGCACTTGCAACTGTAGGTGCAGCAGGCGCGTGAGTTTCTGGCACAACCGCTGGAGCCACTGCGCCTGTCGCGTGGCGCGGGTAGTCG